>JBGTCF010000321.1:0-8313 GCA_041748975.1 Pyrinomonadaceae bacterium | reverse complement strand
GACGCGTTTCAAATACAACAGCACTAGGGGAATTAATATGAATACACAAGGTACACAATCGCAGCAAGAACCAGGATTATTGACAGGAATGTTTTCGGACAGGGACAGCACCGAGGGCGCATACAAATCGCTCCGCGAACGCGGATATTCGGATGACGAGATCAACGTGATCATGTCGGACGAGACCCGTGACAAGTACTATGGCGAAGGAACACCGGATTCCGAACTCGGTACAAAGGCAATGGAAGGAGCCGGCACAGGCGGCGCCATCGGCGGTACGCTCGGTGCGATCATCGGCGGTATCGCGGCGATCGGAACTAATGTAGTGCTGCCGGGCATCGGCCTTGTTGTCTGGGGGCCGATCGCGGCAGCTCTGGCAGGAGCCGGTGCAGGCGGCCTGACCGGCGGTCTCGTCGGAGCTCTCATCGGCTGGGGCATCCCGGAAGAAAGAGCTGCTCTCTATGAAACCGGTATCAAAGAAGGCGGCACCGTACTCGGCGTAAAACCGAGATCAACGGAAGATGCCGATTACTTCGAAAACGACTGGAAGACTAACCGAAGCGCCCAGCATATCTATAGGTAAGCTGTAGTTAATAACGTAATACAAGAATGGCCGTCCGAAAGGGCGGCCATTTTATTTGTACGAGCCCGACAAGCGTGCGGCCTAACTGTAGCCACACGTGGAAAGGTTTCTGCGGGACGTGTGGGAACGCCCAAAAAGACCCCATCAAGCGTGCAAAGCACGCGGCATATTCGCGAGCCCTCAATTCACAATTCACGCCCACAAACCACCCCCCAAAAATGATTATCCCTTTGAAAGGTTTTAGGCTAAATTGTCATTTCTCATTGAGTAATAAAAACGTCCACCTCCATATCGTAAGAAGTGGATTAAACTTAGCCGGTTAAATGAATGAATATACTTCTAGCAAATATCAAAAAAGCGCTTGACAAGAGCAAAAATGGGTGTATATTAGCCATAATCAAGCAGCAATACCGCTTCCACACAAGGGGTTACAGAGTCGCTCTCCGACGTTAGCGACTGCATTTCTCACAATCACAGGTTCGAGGAGATCCCATGCACCACTCCCGACCCTTGGCACTTAACCAATTAGCTTGAAACCCGGGCAGTCTTCCTATAGCTTTTCAAGATTCTTCTAGGTTTCATTCTTCAGACAATTCCATCGTTAGTAGCAAGGAGCCGACGAGGTAGGCGGAAAGGCTCACGTGCACTAATGTTTGCAATTAAACGATCCAGTCGAGGTTTTGTATTGTATGGCAAACGATCCATTGCTTGAACTAAATCTAGTCGATGTTTATGGCAGACCTCTAAATGAAAAGGTTGATATTATCTTTAGGCACCAAGAATCGTCCGAGTTACGAAAGATTAGCAAAGTAGTAAAAGGCCCTTTCAAGATTGCCGGCTTAAAAGGAGCACCGCAGGGACGATACAAGATCGAAATCGACCCGCCATCGTACCAGTACGTTTCTCAATTCATAAATATCGCTTCCAGCGGCAAAACTTCCTGTGAAATAAGATTCCCTATTGATCCGAAAAAAATAGAGTCTATCCACTTCCCTTCTTACGAGCGATTGTCTGTGGGATTAAAAACGGTGCTCGAGAATAGCAACCGAGTAAAAGGGTTTGAAGGAATCAATGGAAAACGCCTTTACGACGCCTTTGGAAATGACGATATTCGACGGGCGGGCCTACTTAACATCGCAGCAAAAGCTCAGCACACCGTTTTGACAGGCGGAAATACTGTTCTCTCCTGGATTACGGAGCTCATTGATCTTCGCGGGGACCGATTTTTCGCAATCGTTCCACAGCAACTTCGCGACGATACAAAAAATAGTATTGTAAACGGTCTATTCCGGAAGGCACCTTCAATACTGCACCATCCTCCAGCCGGATACGAACGTGCCGGTAGCTATAAAACCGATGATCGATACGGCAATTTACAACTTACATTCTTTGCCGGCGAAGGCGATTGGATGGCCGACATCGACATTGATGACGCCGCCGGGATCGAACACATCTTCCAGGTGATCCGCAATTCGTTTCCTGGACAAAGCACACACCCTTTCGATATCCACCAAATCTTGGTCAGCTATCAAAAAATCGATCCTGGGTATTCGTTCATGGTGTGAAGGGAGTTCTTCGCCGATTCCTAAAGGCTGAGGGTTTTTCGAAAAATTCTGTTTAGGAGAAGTTCTTTATGAAGGCAGTTACATTTTTTCTTTTATTCTGTGTCGTGTCTATTGCAACCGGCTGCCCACAGAAACTAATTAGGACAAAACCGTCGACCAATTTTTCGGAAGATCAGCTTACTTCACAGATAAACGATTATTTGAAAAATCGGCAAATAGCCTATTATTGTGCAATCAACAATAAGCAGGTTGGGTTCAACTATACCGACCTTAAATATACATGTGGTGACGGCAACGTGGCGCCTGCTATTGGAGAGGCAACCGCGAAACGAATCAGAAATGAAGCAATTGAAAACGGGATAACGGCAGTCAACAGCGTCTATTCTGAGTTTGTCGACCACCTCCACACCGGACGGGCCACTGGCAATTTCGTCGCGGACGTAATCGATCTAGGTCTCGGAGCCGCGGTTGGAATTACCTCGGGAGAACGCGCTCTCCAAATTCTAGGCGTCTCACTTACAGCATTTCGCGGTGGACGAAAATCTGTAGACTCACATTTCTTCAAAGAGCAGACCATGCCAATCCTAATTAACAAAATGGATGACAATCGATCAACGGTCTATGCTTCGATGTTGATGAAAAAGAGCAAGCCGCTCGATGATTATTCGATGGCTGAAGTGATTCGAGACATCGTTGACTATTATAATGCCGGTACTTTGGTGCGGGCGATTACCCAGTTGTCAAAAGATACAGGCGAAAAGGCGAATGAATCCGCAAAGAAAGTTCTTCAGCTAAAAAATGCCGATCCGTCGATGATCGTCGCGGTGCCTTTCGCTGTCGTCGAAGCCGGTAATAAATTTACGGCTTTTGTCATAAGTACCAGCGCGACGCTTAGCGGTGATACAGAGAAGGAAGTCAAAGACAAGATTACCGACAATCTAAGGCTAATTTATCGCGATTTATTTGCGAAAGATGCTTTGAAAGCCAAGCTGGCGGCCTTCAAAATAGCGAATCCGGCGCTGAAAGATAATATGGACAAACTCGAAAAGGACGATAAAACTGTGCCGGGCAAGGATATTCTCAATATTTTGGCAATGTTCTACAACTCGATTAAAAACGTCCCAGCCGACGAAAAGCTGATCATCGAGATGACAAAAAGCATGGAAAAATATCCGTTGAGTTAACTATAAGGAGCAATCGAAATGGAAAAATTGCACAGACCGAATCTGACCGTTACACAACTGCAGGCCGAATGCCAGTTCATACAGGGGCTCGAGCACAAACTGGTTCACCTTCAAGGTGCGGAGTATGAGATTCCGGTCAACGATCAGAATCACTTTAACAAAGGAGATTACACGTCCGTCGACGGTGATTTCAGCAAAGTCCCAGAGCTCGTTTTTAAGGCAATAAATGGTCCGGGAGATCTTGTTATCGCACAAGCAGACCGAACTGCGCGCGGTGGCTACTTTATTTTTCACGAAAAACTTTACATACAAGGCGGTGAGAAGGAGGTTTATGGCTTCGGAATTGTTTAGCTTGACATACGGAGAACGGACGTCAAGCCGGGCGGCCGTCGCGGTTGATGAAAAAGCGGTTTCGACCTTTATCGACACGGCACGTCCACTCATCGTCTGCAAGTTGAACAACGCCTTGAGGCGAATAGGGTATTAGCGGGACACCGAAACGACTATAAATTGTTGCATGAGGAGAGAAAACAATGTCAGAAAATTATCGTATTACAGCTTCAGCTCTGAACGTCAGGGAAACCCCATCTATTACAGCGAAAGTAATTGGCTACTTGCAGAAAGGGGATGAAGTCGAGCCCATTAGCAAGTCGGGCGATGGGTATTGGTTCCGAATCAGCCTCGTCGAAAAAGAAGGGTGGGTTTCCCATAAACACCTTGAACGCGTGATCGATGGCGCCGTCCGTCCGGAAGAATTTCCATGGATGCCCATTGCGCTCGCCGAAGAGGGTATTAAGGAATTCCCCGGTAATGACGACAATCCCCGAATAATCGAGTATTTAAAATCGACGAATCTAAGAGCTCCATACAACTCCCGAGACGAAACGCCATGGTGTTCTGCATTCGCGAACTGGTGTATTGAGCGGGCGGGTTACGAAGGAACCGATTCAGCATGGGCTAGAAGTTGGGCGAGCTGGGGTAAGAACCTACCAACTCCGCGACGAGGTTGCATTGTGGTCTTTACGCGTCCTCCTAATCCAGCCGAAGGTCATGTCGGTTTCTATTTCGGCGAGACATCGACCCAAATTAAGGTTTTAGGTGGTAATCAATCGGACGCTGTGAATGTTAAAGGGTACGCGAAAAGCCGCCTCATTGGTTATCGGATTCCCGCATAAGCGAAGGTGAAGGGCTAGGCGTTAGTCGCTAAAAGCAACAACAAGTGATATGAAAACCCGGATCGAAATCGAGTCTGTTACCGTAACGAAGCTTATTCTCCTCTTATCTGTTGGCTTTCTCATTGTTCCTCCTGTGGCACGCTCCCAAACTACTCCTGAAGCTACTTCGATACCAAAGCAGATTGATTTGGTTAAACAATTGGACGTAGCAACTGCTAGGAGCGAAGGGGAACTGAAGAAAGGAGAAGAGAGTCTTCGTGCCATTAACGTTCCAAGAATCGGCGAGCAGCAAACAGTTACGGTCGGCTTCGATTGGAATGAAGTGCAAACTACTCTAAAGAAGGCTAGAACCTCATTAATCAAAAGCCTCAACAAATCCGAGTTGCTACCCCTTCGCAACTACGTAGAGCTAAATTATCCGTCACCCGAACTTCGGGTTCTGGGCTTCAAAGGTGAGGTGTTACTCGCTTCAAAAGCAACAACACAAGAGGCATTCAAAGATGTAAAGGACTTTCTCGACACCCTTCACAAATTCGAATCCCTTACGACTGACTTAGAAGTAAGAAGTTCAGAGGCATCCGCCTTTGTGGATATATGGCCGGACGGAAAATCCCCGCGTACTAAAACGACAGACACAAGCTATAAGGGACTATTTCGTGGACACTATAATTATAAAATATACAAAGACGGATTCAGGCCGGCCAGCGGGACTTTCAACACCATAAAAGAGAATCTGGTGGTCTTGATCTGCACATTGGTAAGTACGTCAGATAGCGGGAGTTCAACCTGCCTCCAGAAATAGTGCCTCAACCACACTGAATCACACAAACTATGAGTGAAGATCAATCACCCGCCCCGCCAGTCGATTCGAATCCTCTAGGGGACGCAAACTTGCCGGAACCGCCACCGATAACTCAACAGTGGATTCGTTATTTATTGGGGTTCACGGTTAGCGTCGCAATCGGACTCGCTCCATTCTTAGGAAAGGTTGACGTTCCCCTGTTTGACTCCTTGCTAGGCCTCATTCCTACCAATCTTCAGGAAACCGTTCTCCCCCTGTCCGCAGCACTAATGGGAATAATAGCCGTTTCTGTTCAGTGGTACGCCTCAGAACGGATCAATCGCGCATGGTTAGGGAAATGGTTTTCGAGGACCCTGATGTCAACTTTTGTATCTTTCCTCGTTTTATCGGTCGTTCACACATTCGTTGTGGTTCGTGTTCACATACGAGGTGGTGAAGAGGTGATAAGTACTCTCGTCGGATTCGCAAGGCCGGTCAAACCGCCATGCTCAGAAAAACTCTCTGACTCAGAGTGCCTTGAATATGTCACACTTGACCCAGCGGCCATAGAATCATTTTGGGGAAGTGGACAAATACGGTTGGCTACGCTGGCCCTGATTCTGCCTTATCTAATCTTCATGGGCTCCTTCGGTTTGTTAGTAGGTCTTTTTCTAATTAAAGAACGGCAATCTGAAGGGCAACTTAGACGTCGCCGAAATCGGAAAAATTGAGAATTAGCCGACGTCGTCGATCAGGAAACGCAAGCAGTGTCATAAGAATATGGGGCAACCTGACAACGCACCCAGTAAGAATGGATGGTCTGAACGATGTGTGGGCCGATTTCGGTTAGAAAGAGATAACGATTGACTAACTGACCCCTTGCCGTTTGCTTTCCCGTCGCCTGTAACGGTTTGCTGTTTTTGTTCATCGGTTGAGTCGATCTGCTTTGCCAGGGCGAGAACGAATTCGTCACTCCGCCTTGATCATGTGCTGTTAAAAGAATCTCGGCGTAGCCTCAGCCCGAAGGTGATGTCGGGGTAGTGGTCGGCGGCCTCGGCGGGTTCGCCGAAGCTTATTCTCAAAAATAAGCAACCGGGTTGTTTTTTGCCGAACCGCTCCGGGTTATTACGGCGGGGCTCGGCCTGATTCCCTTGTCGGCAGGCTATCTACGGTTTCGCCGATGTTGCCGGCCAGGCCGCGGTATTCGTAGCGGGTGTATTTGCCGTTGGGCTTGCCGCGGTAGGTCTGGGCGAGGTACCAGACGAGGCGGCGTCCGCGTTCGTCCCGTTTCTCGACCCAGATCTCCCGGTCGTTATTGTCGAAGTCTGGTCAATGCGGTGGCCCACTCCTGTCTCCCGTCTCCCGTCTCCCGTCACTCGTCACTCGTCACTTCCCACTGCCTACTATCCTCTATTTACTATCTGCGTCCGATTGTATATACTGAGCGGAGTTTGCCGTGGGTTGCGATATGGGTCGTGACAGAGAGAGCGAACGTGAGAGAATTTTTAGAAAGACGAGAGTCTTAACAAGATCGAGATTTTACCGGGTCTGAAGCACGATCTCAGCATGAGATTTGGTGCTCCCCAAAACGGAAAAAGAAATAGTTTTCCGAACAGAGATTCCTGCGTGAACACAATTCATTACTTGTCTAAGTGGAAGCTACTTCCAGTTTCAAGCTATAAAACCAGAACGCGCAAGGGGTGCTCACCCTCGAGTTAAGGCCCAAGTCTTACAATTTTTCCGCACAATCTGACCTCTCTGGCGATTCCTCGCAAATCGGGCAATTCGAACCCAATTTTAGGAAGTAAATATTTTTTGTATGGCTAAGGAAATGATCGTAAGCGTCAACGGACGCGAAAAGAAGATCGCCATTGTCGAGAACGGCAAGGTAACGGAATTTTATATTGAACGCGGCGAGGAAAACTCGGGCGTCGTAGGTAATGTCTATAAGGGCCGAGTGATGCGGGTGCTGCCCGGCATGCAGTCAGCCTTTGTCGATATCGGGCTCGAGCGCGATGCGTTCCTATATGTATCCGACTTTTTCGACGAGGAAGAAGAGATCGAGCGGATCGTAATGGAAAAGGGCAAGAAAGGCTCGCCAGAGGATGCCAAACGCGAGGCCAATGAGCAGATCGAGCGTTCGCGTATCGAGCGCGAAAAGCAGATGGAGTCGGTCCAGGAGATCACGGAACCGCTCGCAGAAACTTCACGCGACGACCGTGATTCTCGTGAAGCACGTTCACCTCGTGATGATCGTCAGCCACGTGATGATCGTGAACCCCGCGAAGAACGCGAGGAACGGCCGCGAGATACCGAACAAGACCAGGACAAACCTCGTCGCGGCCGCGGTCGTGGACGCCGTCCTGATAAAGAAACGTCAAAAGACGAGACCTTTGAGCAGCAGTCCGACGAACAAGCTGAGGAACCGCGTGAGCCGGCGTTCGAGATCGAATACGACAGCTCCGGTTTTGAACGTATCAGCGATGACGAGGATACGGGCGAGATGTTTAAGGATGCTTATATGCAGGAGGCCATCGTCAATCAGGTCCGTGCGATAGAATTTGATATGGAAACGGTCGCCGAGGCTGAGGTCGGTTCCCTGCTCGCCGGCGTTGCCGATGACGGCAACGGTTTTGAGCGGATCGCCGATGACGATGACGCTCCGGCCCCTGTGAAAGGCCGCCGCAAAACAAAAGCCGCCAAAGACGAGGAAGAAGAAGAAAAGGCTCCGGCCAAGCGAAAAACGCCAGCCAAGCGTGGACCAGCGGCCAAGGGGAAGTTCACAAAACCGAAGAAATCAGCCAAAACTGCGGACCAGTTGGAAGATTCGGAGGCAAGCGTAAAGGAATCTGAAGATAAGGCTGAAATGGCTGTCAGACGCGGAGGCCGAGGCCGACGCCGCGGCGGAAAGCCAGGTGACGAAAACGGTGAAGAGGGCAGTGAAGTGCTTGAGCAGGACGCCGATGCCCCGGAAGCCGAAGAAATGCCGGAGAAGGAAGCTTCGTCCCGGTCACGCAAAGAAGCT
>JBGTCF010000320.1:0-18043 GCA_041748975.1 Pyrinomonadaceae bacterium | reverse complement strand
TTGTTTCCTGGCCGTGCCACGGTCAGGACCGGAGATGATTCGGTTAGACCGTAGCCTTCAAGGACGGTAAAGCCGAGCCCGTGAAGATCCTTCTGCACCTTTTCGCTCAGGGCCGAGCCGCCCGAGATTAGGTAACGCATTTTCCCGCCCATGCCTTGATGGATCGGGAAAAAGACGATCGGGCCGAGGTTAAATGGCGTATTATCTCGGATCCATGCGTTGAATTCGATCACATTATCCGCCATGTCGGCGATCCAATCACCTCGTTCCCGCAGCCTCGTTTTTATGCGTCTATGAAGCATCTCCCACAACGCAGGCACGCCGACAAGACCGGTAACATGGCTGTTTTCGATCGTGCGTGCAAGATCTTCGGCAGTTAGTTCATTCAAATACGTGATCTGCGTTCCATTAGAAAACGGCGTTAGAAAGCCCGCCGAGAACTCGAACGTATGATGCATCGGGAGTACGGATAAGACACCATCCGAAATATCCATATCGAGCACCGACGACAGCATCGAAATCATGTTCGTAAAATTCTTATGCGAAAGCATCACCGCCTTGGGTGTGCCGGTCGTGCCGGACGTAAAAATGAGCGAGGCCACCGACGTCGAATGGATCTTTTCGGGCAGCAACGCCAACCGCTTTGCCTCGTCGATCGCGCTTGGCATCTCAAATACTTCATCAAAAGTCCATACGACCGGAACGCGGACACTCCTGTCCGCATCGCCGGTTCCTCCGGCGAGACCCGGCCCGAATGCGTTTTCAAGAGCGGACAAGAGTGTCCGCGTTCCGATGTCTGCCGCCAATTTCGGCGAAACAACAATAGCCGATGCCTCACCGGCCTTGGCAAACGCAACGATCTCATCCACTGTGCTCGCAGGATCGATCGGAATAGCAGTCGCACCGGTTTTGAGTATTCCGAAATAGGTCATTCCCCATTCGGGCATATTGTGCGAGAACAGAATTACGCGGTCGTTATTGGCGATTCCGTTCTTCGCCAGGAAGCCCGCGGCCCGCAGCGATAGCTCCCTAACGTCCTCATATGTGTACTGTTCTTTCCGACCGTTCCGCTCGATACGCATTGCCACGCGGGTGGGAAACCGTTTGACTGACGTATCGAACAGATCCAAAAGGTCCTTATATGTGTATGACCGTCTTTCCTGGACTTTGAGGTCTTCCTCAAGCTGAGGAAGCACCCATTTTCGCATTCCGGGAAAGTGGACATTGAGCCAGTAGTCATACCAATCCAGCTTTTCCGGATACCAGGGCAAGAGGTGCTTCTCTTTGTCTCTGATAACAGCCTGTAATGCCCGTACATTGTCCGACCGATAAAGATACTCGTTATCGATCATGAACGGTCTGAACATCGCAAACGCGTCCATCGTTGCTTGGGTTGATTCCTTAAAGCTCTCTGTGGATTTCTTCAGGTCCGAAATGATGTTGCCGATGCGTCCGCCGCCCCAGCGAGGCGTTGCGCGATCCATCAGATCGTCAGCCCGATTAGCCAATCTATTAAGCATCGGTGCCGACGTTAGCTCGTACGTTTTCTGCTTGACCGGGATCGCCTCGACCATGCCGGCAAGCTTGTTGACGATCTTGTTGCCGGCTTCTTTTTCTTCGAAATGCCGGCGTTTGTAGAGGCCGACTAGCCCGACGATGCGTTTCATATCATTCGGGTTAGAGTCGCCGGACGAAGCCTGGAATACGAGCGGCGGATTGTCATCGGCAAGCGCATTCATGGCCGCCGCCAGGATCGCACCCGCGACCATGTCAACCGGAATGATGTCCATGATCAACTTTTCATTGACGGGAATGATCGGTTGTCCCCGCAGCGCGATCAGAATGAGCGGAGCTGTCGTTGTGAACCCCTCATTCCAGCCGGGAAACGGATATTGATTTGCGGATTCGACAACAGACGGGCGAACGAGAATTTTTATAATATCGTCCTGCTGCGCGATGATCTGCTCCGCAAGCGATTTGGAATAGGTATAGATGTTCGTCCAACCCCAATAGTCGGCGCGTTCAGATCCGAGTTCAGTAGTTCGCTCGCGGATCCACCTCTTTCGCTCGCGAAAAATAGCGGATTTCAGCTCAGACTCATCATCAGGATCACGCCCCTCTTCGATAAACCGCCCTCGGGCAGCCTCGCGAAACTTCGCGATCTGGACCGCATCATCCGCCTCCTGCCGCGCCTGTTCACTCAAACGGGCGCAGTCTGCTATTTCCTGGTTAACATCAAAAGTCGTCCCGGCCAGTTCGTTTTTTCGCGGAAAATACCCGACGACCGGCTCATTCTCCCATATCGGCCCGCTGCGTTTCCCAGCGACAAAACAAGTCGAAACATGAACAAGCCGCGGCTTTTTCATCATCCTCGCCATTTTCAGGATATTGTTCGACCCGACCACATTGGTCCGCAACGCAGTTTCGAGCGGCGGATTGAACGTCACATTTCCGGCACCGTTTATAATGACGTCCGTGTCGCGCATTATCTTCTTTGCGGCCTTTTCGTCGAGCCCGAGAAACTCGTTGCCGACATCACCGTTCACCGGAACTACCTTGGACTTAATAAAATCCTCAAACCCGTCGCCGTATTTCTCACGCAGCGGGTCGAAAGTCGGTGAGGTCACAATCGACGTCCAGAACCGTATCTTCGATTCCGCCGCATCCCGCGCCCGAACCGTGGCATAAACCTTCCCAATATCCGGAAAATTGTGCAGGAGCATCGACAACGTGACCTTCCCGACGAAGCCCGTCCCGCCGATAAAGAAAATCTTCTTGCCAGTAAATATTTCTGTTGGTGATAATTTCATTTTAAAACGGAGCGCGGACACTCTTGTCCGCAAACGCCGCAAGTTTCGAGCGGCGTGAAAATGCTCACAATGTCGGCTCCTTCGTTTACCACGTTCAATTTTCGCCCTTCCGGGCTCATGCGGACAGGAGTGTCCGCGTTCCGTGTCGCACTTTAAAGTGCCGATCGCGACGATTCAATCCGTCACCGCACACAACCCAATGATTGGCTGATGCAGCATCGTTATCTCGGCGTTTCGGCCCATGTATGAGCGGCCCATGGCGATCGCCTCGGTCAAGTTGTCGGCACGTTCCCATCCGAGCATTTCAGGGACATGGGCGTTTTCGGCGCCGGCGACGATTACTTTGCCGACATGCTGCCGACCGTTCTCTCCCCAATACCACATAAAGAAAGGGTGAGCTCCGTGGTAGGCGTTGCCGCGGCGATACATTTCTACGTAGGCCGGATTCGTCGCGAACTCGCGTTCGTACTTCTCCCGTAAGAAGAACGCATCTCGAGATTCCGGCAGCAGCCGGTGAAAAAACTCGATATAGGACGGATGAAAATTATGGTCAAACTCGTCGAAACACGGATGCGTGATGATCATCACGCCGCCCTTCCGCAGCAGCGGCTTGTTACGGTACATATTGAAGTGATACCCAAGAGCCATCACCTGCACAAGCAGCGGATTAAGTGCCGAATATACGTTGTATGGCGAAATGTCCGGGATGCCCGAGATCAGAATGTCGCACTGTCCCTTCACAGGGATCTCGTATTGCCGATAGTTGAGGTCGAGTATCTTGTCGTGCACCGGCTCTGTCTTTCCCGCATAGCAGCCGATTAGCTCGTATTGCGCGGGAATGGCATGAAGCATCTTTCGGCGGGCGGCACGCGGCATTTTTGAGAATGTGCGGGCCATCGCTTCCCACTTCATCCTGTCCATGAAAGAAAAGTCGTCTTCGTTCCTGGTCAGGATGTCGTACCCGTCGGGGAACATCTTGTTGTTCAATGCGGTCTCGATATGAAAGACCTTGCAGTGATCGTCCACGAGTTTGCCGAGCCGGATCACCTTGTGATTAAGAACCGATTTCGGCGGGTCCATATACGAATCCGAGTCACGGATCGTTTGAGGTTCGTGATGAGTACGCAGCGATTCATAATCGCACAGCCCAACCGCAACAGATTTGTGCCCGCCATCCATCGGTACCAGATTGATGTTCAGGTAAATGAGCAGGTCACTCTCGATCGCACGCTTATTGACTCTAAGCGGTTCGTCATGACGCGTGTGGCCGATAGTTACCAGGTTGTCATCATCCTCGGCGTCGTGGTTGTAGTAGCGATCGGGGTAATATTCGTTATAGATATCGCTCCCGACCATTCGCTTCATCTCCCACGCCGTCATCTTGCGATGAAGCGAATTTGCGATGATCAGGTGAATGTCGTCAACGCCGTTGGCACCGCACATGTCGAGAACAACTTCAAGCATCGTCTGCCGCATATCAGGCGTCGCCATCGGCGGCAGCGGCAACGAGATGTCGTCCATCGCGATCGTCACCCGCATTCCCGGTTCGAGCAAAGCATAAAGCGGCTCCATCTCGATCGGATGATTTAGCGCATAACGTATCGCCGCCTCGCGATTCGGCAATCCCTTGATCGGCGGATTCGGATATATAACCCGCGTCCCGACCGGAATGTCCTCAAGGATAAAATCCTCGCCAAAAGGCATGATCCGCGGTGCGGAATCTTTGTCGATGTAGACAATGGATTCGTGTGTTTTGCGTCTGAGTTCAAGAGCCATATCTTAATAATCCACAATTATTTTTCTACACTTACTACATCGGCATCCGTGCATCGAACTTCCCTTCATGAATTTGAAGTCGCCTAGCGGTTCGTCTCCGGACTCTTTACCGTCAGTTACCCACCTAATGCGAAAGTCTCCAATGTCAAAACCTGAAGGGCGGCGCAACAGATAACCGCGGTCCATCATACCGTTGCAATAAGGACATACTGTTTCGGTCATGCCTGTCATTTCAAATCCAGAACTGCCCAATCGTGCTGCAACGCAGTCTGTTTCAAGCGAAAATCTGGACACACCGCGACCGGATGCCCGACTATTGATAGCATGGGCAGATCCGAAATCGAATCGGAATATGCGTATGAATCGGACAGATTAATATTCTCGCGTTCGGCGTATTCGCGGATCCATTTAGCCTTTGTGGCTGAGGCCATTACTGGCGGTAGGACGCGGCCGGTGGCATAGCCGTTGACGAATTCGAGGCGGTTGGCGACGTAATCGTCGATGCCGAGATGGTCCATCATTTTCTCGATAGTAAAATCCAGAGCACCAGTCAAAACAACCTGCCGCTGGCCGATTTTTTTACCTTGAGCAATCAATTCCGGTGAGCCCGGAAAGATCGCGGGTTTTAGGACTTCCTCAAAAAGTTCCTCTGAAAAATACCGCAGCCTATCCTGCGAAAAGCCTTCATAGCTGCGAAAAAAGACCTCGTTAAATACATTTCGCGAATATAGATCGGTGATGCCGAAAAACGGTAATTTCGCGAGAGTCCCCACGCTCTTCTTAGCGGTCTGCCATAGTCCCTGTTGACGTTTAGCGTAAAACGCCAGCGTATGGACCAGATTGGTGCTGACCAAAGTTCCTTCGAGATCGTAAAATGCTGCAGCCTGGCCCTTTTTATTCATTCCGGCTTTGTGATACTTTATTCAAACAATACTAGATCAGAATTGCTTAAGAATCTTATCACGTGCGTGGGGATTTTGCCTTATGAATACGTCGAAGTCAGCGATCTTTTTTACAATTGTAATTACATCGTGCCTACATGTTGCCTGCACGACTACCGATGCCATCGAAACCGCAGGCCCGCTCGTAAGTCCTGAAGTAATTTCATCGTCACTCACGGAATCTGACGCTCTCTTCAAACAGCGTGAAGATGTGGCTAAACTCCGCGAGGCGGTCGATGTCTTGCGAAAAGCCCGTGACTACAAGCAACGGAACTTTGAAGTCGAGTGGAAGTTCGCCAGACTCAATTATTTTCTCGGAAAGCAATCTACCGATGAGAAAGAATCGGACACAGCATTCGAAGAGGGCCGGGACGCCGCAAAGATCGCATCGAACCTCGAACCTCAGAAACCTGAAGGTTATTTTTGGTATGGAGCAAACCTCGGCGAGTTGGCACGAAATAATATGCTCACCGTCGGCATAAAGGCTCTACCTGAGGTCCGCGGAGCAATGGAGAAGGTGATAGACCTCCAACCCAGTTATCAGAATTCCAGTGCTTACGACGTTCTCGGTCAGATCGAGCTTGAAACACGGCTTTACGGCGGCAAAGCTGAAAAGGCTGTCGAACTGTTGGAAAAAGCCCTCGAAACCGAGAGAGACAATATGAACATCCACCTGCACCTCGGCGAAGCTTATCTTGCCGTCAAGAAGGAAAGCGAGGCTCGCAAGCAGCTGGAAAAAGTTCTCGTCATGAAACACGATCCCGATTTCCTCATCGAATCCAGAGAGGCAGTGGAAAAGGCCAGAAAGCTGCTGGCTACGAAGTTTTAGGAGTAACCACGAAATAACACAAAAGATAAGTTAAGTTGAGAAGGAACTTCGTTTTCGTATCTTTTCGTGTTATTTCGTGGATACTTAGCCTCCTTCTTAAGCTACAATTCACCCAATGCGACGTGCAATCTTCCCGGGCTCATTCGACCCGCTAACAAACGGCCATCTTGACATCATCAGGCGAAGTTCGCCGCTTTTTGACGAGATCGTGGTTGCCGTGCTTAATAATTCTGATAAGCACCCGATGTTCTCCGTCGAAGAACGCTGCCAGATGCTTCGCGAAATATTGCCGACAGTCCAGACAGATGGCTGCAAGATGCTGGTTGAGAGTTTCTCAGGGCTCACCGCGGATTTCGCTAAGAGATCCGGGGCAACCGCGATCGTTCGAGGCATCAGGGCAGTCAGCGATTACGAATATGAACTTCGAATGGCACTTATGAACCGCCGTCTCGAACCCACGATCGAAACCGTATTCCTTATGGCCGGCGAAGAGTACTCGTACGTTTCGTCAACGCTTATGAAGCAGGTATTCGAACTCGGCGGTCGAGTAGAAGGCCTCATTCCAACCTTAGTCGAGGACAGAATGCGGGAAAAGCTCTCCTCTGGTCCTCGTTTTGCAAAGTAGCTTGTTACCGTTAACATCGTTTTTATGAGCCAATTCCCCGTTTCCGAGCATGTTGCCGCAATGAAAGGCTCCTCGACCCTTATTGCTGCTCAATTGGCGGGCGAGATGCGGGCGAGCGGCATTGACGTCATAGACCTCTCGGTCGGCGAACCCGATTTCGACACCGCGCAGTTCATCAAAGATTATGCGTGGGAGGGTCTCCAAAAAGGCCTGACGAAATATACCGCTACTGCCGGGCTGGCCGAATTTCGCACGGCGATCGTCGATTTTTATGCGTCACGCTTCGGTGCCCGCTTAGCTATCAATGAGATCGCTGCCTCCTGCGGCGGTAAGCAGGCCCTATTCAATGCCGCTTGCACGATTCTTAATCCCGGCGATGAAGTTCTGATCCCTAAACCTTACTGGGTTACATTTCCCGAGATCGCGGCATTTTGCCGTGCACATCCGATCTTTATTGAAACCGAAGAGACAGGTTTCGTCCTTACATCTGACCAAGTCGCCGCATCGATCACCGATCGAACAAAGCTGCTTATTATAAATTCGCCAAATAATCCCACTGGCCGGGTAATACCGCCCGCCGAATTCTCCAGGATCGTCGAGGTCTGCGCTGACCGCGGGGTCTATGTTCTCACGGACGAATGCTATCTGTTCTTCGCCTACCCGCCTTCGGAACCATTTACGTCCGCATCGCTCCCTGACGAGCTGCGGCAATTTGTTTGCGTCGCGGGCAGCTTTTCAAAGACCTATGCCATGACCGGCTGGCGGATCGGCTATACAATCGCTTCGCCCGAGTGGACCAATGCGATCGTAAAGCTTCAAAGCCATTCAGCTACCCATCCGACCTCGTTTGTCCAGTACGCCTGCGCAATGGCGCTTCGTGATGTCGATCAGACTCTCTCTGCTGTAAACTCGATGACCGCAGAATACCGGCGTCGCCGCGACTGGCTGATACCGGCCCTTAATTCCATTAAAGGTTTCAAATGCGGTATGCCCGACGGGGCTTTTTATGCTTTTGTCGATGTTCAAGAATTGATTGGAGAGAAGTTTGCCTTATCAACCGATGTAGCTGATATTCTGCTTCGTGAAGCAAACATCGTGGTAACCGACGGAGCAGGCTTCGGCGCGGATGGATTCGTGCGTATCTCTTATGCTACCTCGATGGAAAATCTGCACCGCGCGGTCGAACAGATGAAAGGGATCTTCGGTACGGATTCCATTTAGCTAAGGGGCTATAGTGGGGTATCCACCTAATTGAATGGTGATGATGATTGTGAAGCTAACGGCCTCTCGGCCGTGACAGCTTCACACCGCACTACCGAACGACGACTTTAGCTAGGGTGGACGAGGCCTTTCCGGCAGCTTTTAATATACTTATGCTGCCCACTTGATACAAACCGTTCGATCTCGCAGAGCTGATACTTCGCGATCGTAACCTCTTCTTTTTCTGTCAAATAGCAAGCAACATGGAAAGCAGTTTATGTCGTATAAACGGCTAACCATTTCGAATAAAATTGTGGACTAGTAGTCACTTTCCGAAACTTCGTCGCCAATTTCAATACGCTCGCGGCTCTGACTGCTCTTTACGCGACGCGTTTCATGGTTTGGTATGCGCCGTTGACTTTTATTGTGACGGTTACGTCGGTTTGGCCTCGGTTGCGCCAGAACCAGCCGTGGCTGCCGTCGAAATCGGCGACTAAATCGCCTGCGTCGCCGGTTACGCCCGTGCCTTTTTTATAGCTGATGAATTGCTTTTGCGGGTTGTCGCCGTGCGTATCGTGATTTACCACGCCTCCGGTTGATGTCCACTCGTATTTGACCGTTGCTCCTTTTGCCATTTCGAGTTTTATCTCGGCGGCTTCGCCTGGTTTTAGGGTGACGGTCATCTCGTCGGACTTTGTGGCGGCGGTCGTCGTGCTGGCCGCCGGGGCCGTGTTGGACGCTTTTGGCGGAACATTCGTCTCGGGAATGACTGCGGGCTGGGCGGCGGTGGCTTCGCGGTCGGCTTTGGCTTCTTCGGCGAGCTTCATCTTGATCTCTCCCATCTGTGTCAGGCCGAGCATGCGGCCGATGCGAGTCGGGTCGATGCCGTATTCGGACGGCAGCACAACCGTCACGAGCAGAACGGTCGCGACGATAAGTGCGATCACGGTCGAGATGAGCAACTGTTTGCTGCTCGGCAATTCGGAACGGTTCGGTAGTTCGGTGTTATACATAAATCCCCTTTTAGCTGATGAAGAATCCGGTCAATTGATAGCCGACCAGCATAAAGCCGGCGGCCATCATCAAGACGTTAGCGGTGTAAGCGTGTTTGAAAAAGCTGTCCGTACGACGCCAGTAGCTCATTACGATCAGGATCGCCGCGAGAGCTAGCAGTTGTCCGATCTCGACGCCGACGTTAAACGCAAGCAAATTCGGCAGCATGCCATCGGGAGACATCGCGTAATCCTGAATCTTCGTTGCGAGGCCGAATCCATGAAACAGTCCGAAAACAAGCGTCGCGATCTTGGTATTCGGCTGGACGCCAAACCAACGCTGGAACGCCCCGATATTGTCGAGGGCTTTATACACGACCGACATCCCAATGATCGCGTCGATCAGATAGCCATTGATGTTCGTCCCGAAGTAAACCCCAAGCAGCATCGTCGTAGAGTGCCCGATCGCGAATAAACTGACGTAAATGCCGATATGCTTGAGCTTGTATAAAAAGAAGATCACGCCGAGCAGAAACAGGATGTGATCGTATCCGGTGAACATATGCTTCGCGCCAAGATAGACGAACGGCAGCAGATGAACGCCCGATATCTCCTGTATGTAACCCTTATCGCCCTCCGCCACGCCGTGAGCCAACGCGGTCGTCGCGAGGAGAAGCATGATTAACGATATTCGCGAAAGATGGCTGGTCACTAGAGTTTTGTATTGATATAAATTTTCCATTTCTCAAGCTTTTTCAGTTTCCGTTTCGTTGCGTACTCGTCCATATTTCAAATATAGCGCCGGGATGACGATCATGTTCAGGAACGTCGAAGTGACGATGCCGCCGAGGATGACCACGGCCATTGGCTGTTGGATCTCCTTGCCCGGCTGGCCCGCTCCCCAGGCTAACGGCACGAGGCCGATGCCAGTGACAAGGGCGGTCATTAGGATCGGTGAGAGACGTTCCATCGAGCCCTGAACGATCGCTTCGTTGAAGGTTTTCCCCTCGAATTCCATTAGATGCTGATAATGCGAGATCAGCATAATGCCGTTTCGCGTGGCGATGCCGAAGAGCGTGATGAAACCGACAAGAGAGGCAATCGACAGCGTGCCGCCGGCCAGAAAGACCATTACAACCCCGCCGATTAGGGCGAGCGGAAGATTGGCCATCACGAGGATCGCGGCACGTGCCGAATTAAGGGCGACGAAGAGCAGCAAAAAAATCCCGCCGATGGCGACGTTTGATAGCAGCAGAATCTGGGTCGATGCTTTTTCCTGCGCCTCAAACTGTCCGCCGTATTGGATAAAATACCCTTGCGGAAGCGAGACGTTCTTGCCGATATTTTCGCGAACATCGGCGATGACGCTTCCTAAGTCCCGGTCGACGACATTCGCCTGAATGATGATGCGGCGTTGGACGTTTTCTCGATTGATCGTGTTAGGGCCCTGGTCAGTGCGAACTTCCGCGACTTGTGCGATCGGCACTTTTGCTCCGCCAGGGGTGTCGATGAGCGTTCTTTGGATCGAATCGACCGAGGAACGCGACGCGTCGTCGAATCTGATCAACACATCGTAGGTTCGCTGTTCCTCGAGAACCTGCGATGCGATGTGACCGTTGAAAGCGGTATCGACGGTTTCGGCGAGATCTTCGGCCTTGACACCGATGGCGGCGGCTTGTTCGCGATTCAGATTTATCTGGACCTGCGGAACGCCGACTTGGGGCTCGACCAGAAGATCAACCACTCCCTCGATCTTCGACATCTGGTCCCGAATCTCGCTCGCCTTTGTACGCAGTGTAGCCAGGTCCGGCCCGAAAAGCTTGATGGCGATCTGTGCACGGGTTCCTGAAAGCAAATGGTCGATGCGGTGCGAGATCGGCTGACCCACCTCGGATTCGACTCCGGGAATTTGGGCGAGTTTTTGCCGAACCTCTTCAGTCACTTCGGCGTGTGAGCGGTCGCTTTCCTTCGTGACGACTTCGATCTCGCTCGTGTTCACGCCCGCCGCGTGCTCGTCCAGTTCGGCTCGGCCCGTTCGTCGCGTGGTCGAAACTACCTCGGGTACACTGAGCAATACATTCTCAATGATCTGCCCGATGCGGTTTGATTCCCTGAGAGACGTGCCCGGCGGTAGGTTCGAGTTGATATTAAACGTGCCCTCGTTGAACGGCGGAAGAAATTCGCGGCCCATCAGAAAGAAAAGCGACAGGGCTACGACGAGCATCGCGGCCGACGCGCCGATGATCTTCGACGGATTCCGTAATGTCCAACCTAGTAGAGATCGATAGTGTTTCTTGAGCCACCCGACCAGCCTCGAATCGCCTTCGTCCTCGATAAGCTTCGATCTGCCAAGCAGGTAATAACATAGGACGGGCGTGACGGTGAGAGCAACTATCAGCGAAGCCGTGATCGAGATTATGTAAGCAAAAGCGAGCGGTGCGAACATTCGCCCCTCGAAACCGCCCAGGCTGAACAGCGGCAGAAAAACAAGAATAATGATCAGCGTTGCGAACGTGATCGAGCTTCGAATTTCGGCTGATGCATTATAGATAACGGTCAGGATCGGCAGCGGTTCGTCGAGATGAGCATTTTGTTTCAGACGCCGAAAAACGTTCTCGACATCGATGATCGCGTCATCGACCAACGCACCGATTGCGATCGCCATACCGCCCAGCGTCATCGTGTTGATCGTGATGTCAAAATAATTCATCACCAGAATCGCTGTAAGAAGCGACAACGGAATGGCCGTTAAACTGATGAACGTCGTTCGGAAATTCCAAAGAAAGAGAAAGAGAACAATGGTAACCATTATTCCGCCTTCAATTATCGATGCCTGAATGTTGCCGATAGCGCGGTTGATAAAATCGGCTTGACGGAAGGCCTTTGTATCCACGACCACGTCGGGCGGCAGCGACCCCTTCAGCGACGCGAGCGTAGCTTCAATATCGTCCGTCAGTTCGAGCGTGTTGGCGTTGGGCTGTTTCTGGATCGTCGCAACCACGGCGGGAACGGCGTTAAAGCTCGCATCGCCACGCTTTAGTGCGGCCGCTTCCTGAACCGTCGCAATGTTTTTGATCAAGATCGGGACATTGTCGCGAACCGTGATAACGGAATTTGCAAAGTCTTCGACCGAGTAAGCCCTCGCTCTTATGCGAATCAAATATTCTTCATTCGGGCGCTCCATAAAACCGCCCGATGCGTTCGAGTTCGATTCGCTTACCGCCTCTACGACTTCCTCAACGGTCAGCTTATAGTCAGTCAGTTTCGCGGGATCGATCAATATCTGATACTGCTTCATCTCCCCGCCGATGATCATGACCTGCGATACGCCGGGAACGCCCAGCAATCGCGGTCGCACGATCCAGTCGGCGATCGAACGCAGTTCCATCGGAGAGGTTTCCGTACTTGTTAGGGAGATCTCCATGATCTCGCCCATTGTCGATGAGATTGGGCCGAGCACGGGCGGCAACACTCCAACAGGAAGTCGAACTTGCTGAAGTTTTTCAGTGACGAGCTGACGCGCCCTATAAATGTCCGTCTCTAACTCGAACTCGACGAACACGATTGAGATACCTATAGCTGAGTTGGACCGTACGCGAAAAACGCCCGCCGTGCCATTCATCGCGGATTCGATCGGCAGCGTTACGAGCGACTCGACTTCTTCCGGCGCGAGTCCGTGAGACTCGGTGAGGACAGTTACCGTTGGAGCCGTCAGATCTGGAAAAACATCTACCGGCGTTCTGTACGCAACGATGCCGCCGTAAATGAGAAGCGCGGCGGCCGCTACGAGAACAAGTAGCCGCTGCTGCAATGCGAATTGAATTACCTTATTTAGCATTAAAATTCCATCATCAAGTCTCGTGCATTACGTCTCATGACTATGAACTCCCGTGTCAGCGGGCCTTAACTCTTGTAGCCTGAGCTGATAGGCACCTTGAGTGACGACACGCTCGCCTTTCTCGACGCCAGTCAGTACGGCGACCTTTTCGCCGTATTCGTCGCCGACAGTTACTTCACGCCGTTGGAATTCTTCTCCGGAGAGCAGGACATAAACATACCGCTTGCCTTCGCTTTCGATCACTGCCTCTTTCGGCACCATCATCGCGGTGACAGTTTGCTCGGCGTCGAGCTTCACATTTGCCTGCATTCCAAGACGAAGAGCTCGGCCGGCATTCTCGACGACAAAGACCACATTCGCCGCACGGGTCTGTTCATTGATCGTCGCTCCGATATCAATGATCGAGCCTTTGAACTCCTGGGGATACGCGGAGGTGGTGAACGTAGCCGTCCTGCCGCCGCCCAAAAGATTCAGGTCGCGTTCAAAGATCGGTGCCTCGACATAGACCGTGTCCAGGTTACTTATTTCGATGATCGCGTCACCGGGCGAGACCTGTTCGCCAATTGATTTGTTGACTTTTGTAACGTAGCCCCCGAACGGTGCCGAAATCGTCAGACTGCCGTCCGGGCCGGCCGTCGAGGCGGGCGGGATATTCACCGGCCTGACAGGACGGGCGGCCAGCAGAGCGTCACGCTGCCGGATCGCCGAATCGTAGTTGGACTGAGCCGAAGCCACCTCGGAACGCGCCGCGGCGAGCTGCTTTTCGGACGCGGCTTTACCGTCGAACAATCTCTGCATGCGGTCGGCCTCGCGACGCGCGGCTTCGAGGCGGACACGCGACGATTCCACCTCGCCCGACGCGGCGCGCTTTTCGGATTCGAGCCTTGCGTTTTCAACGCCTATCCTGGCGTTCTCGGCCTGAACCTGAAGCCGTTGCGTATCGGCCTGTGAGATTGCAGCCTGCGTCTGCGCCCGTTCTGCCGAGGTCGCCGTCTGCCTGACGACCGCGACGCTCTGTCCGCGACCGATGTACTGACCGATGGCCGGCAATTGACGATCGCTTAGAATTCCTGCGACCGGAGTCGAAACAACAGCCTGACTATTCGCCGCCGGAATTACGCGTCCGACAGCCGTTATCTGTCGGGCGACGGTTTGCTCCTCGGCTTGGGCGAGCTTCATCTTCACGAGCCATTGCTGCTCCATCAGGAACTTCACGGTTCCGGCTTCGTTCTTCTCGGCTTTGGCCGCAGGCGGTTCCGTCGTGCCTTTCGTCCGCTGCCAGACAAAAGCAGCGATGACACCAAAGAGCAGAAGACCTACCGCCGAGGCCGCAATCAGCCAAGTTTTTCTGGACTTTCTGTCGTTGCTGGCTTCTTCGTTTTCGATCGTCTCTTCGATTTGATTGTCGTTTTCTTGATTCATTTTTCTATTTTCGGATCTCGGTTCCGGTTACCCGTTCCAATTCAAATAAACTTAGGTAATATGCAAGCACGCTTCGGAAATATAAGGCTCTTACTTCGTTTCGCGTTCGTTGTGCGTCCAATAAATTCACTAGATCCGTCGCGCCTTCGCGATAGGACAGCAGCATGATGTTGAGCGACTCGTCCGCCTGAGTTAGCACTCCTGCCTCGAACGCTTTCACTTGCTCCCGTGCAGTTTCGAAGGCAAGATAAGCTGTTTGAACATCCGCGACCGCCCTGTTCAGTTCCTGCTTCAGAACGTTCTCGGCAATCTTTCGCTCTGCTTCCGCCCGCGCGATCTCGCCCTGATTTCGATTACCGAACGGCAGGGGAACGGTCACGCCGACTACCGCTGTATTGTCTGGGCCGACACGCTTGTAGCCCGAGTAAGGTGTGATTTCGCCTTTTGCCCTGGCTCGCTCAAGGCGAAGCAGCGCGCCCAATCGCTCGATCTCTGCTTCGGCCACTTTTACGTTTGACCCGTTTTGGAGAGCCAGCGATTTAAGAGCTGCTAGGTTCGTAGCAAAATCCACGAATTCGAATTTGTCGCGAACCTGCAATTCCTCGATATGTGAAAAATCGGTCTCTCCCAAAAGTTCAAGGAGCTTCACTTTCGCCTGTCTATAAGCTAGACGTGCTGCGGCGGTTGCGGAATCGTACTTGATCTTTTCCAGCCTTACCTTCAGCATTTCACCTGGTGAGATCTCGCCTTCGTTCAGCCGCACGGTGTTGTAACGGACTAGCTCGGCGAAGTTTGTCTGGTTGTCCGTTTCCAGCCCCAACACTGCCTCGGCGAGAAGGACTTCATAAAACGCCCGTCGAAACTCAAATTGTCGCTGACGTATCGCACTAAGAAGTGTCGCCTCGGCCAACGAAACGGTTTTCTCTGCCAGTTCTCGCCTTGCACTCCGCTGGCCGCCAAGTTCGAGCGGCTGCGATACGACAACTCCCGCTTCATAGAGCCGGTTGAAGGGCGTAGGACCAGCGATCCGCAAATTCTCGGCACTGATGTTCGCCGTTGGACGCGGACGCAGCCGAGCGGCAACACGATCCGCTTCCGCACGGGTAACTTGAAGTCGAGCCGCCTCGATCGACAGATTCTTTTGCAGGAACACGTCGGTCGCTGCCTCGAGAGTAAGCACGTCCGGCAGGGAAGCTGGCGTCTGAGCGGTTCCAATTGATGTTCCGGCAAAAATAATTATCGCCGCCGTGAGGACGACGGAATATTTGTAATTTATTCTCATTCGACCTCGAAATCTTTTAATGCAATCTGCTCGTTCAGCTTTTCATTCTTGATGCGGAACTCTATTTCGTACTTTCCTTTTTCAGGTAGAGTTACGTCGGCAACATAGATTCCTGTGACACGGCCGACCTTAGCCGCAATCTCACTTGCCTGTCCTCCATCGGTTTTACGGATGGTGAGCGTAACTACGGCCTTCTCGACCGGTGAGCCATCGACGAGGTCGGTTAAATGAATTAAAAATTGACTTGGTTTGCCGGCCCTGAGGGGAGCGTATTCGAAAAAGTTTTCAACCCGGTCGGTAAATTCCGTCCGGGCCAAGGCTTCTTCCTCGTGCTCCGCTTCAGTCTTAGTCGTGTTTCCACACGCAGCAAGGCAAAGTGATACGGCGATCAGCAAGAACGCCACGAAGTCGCATCGTTTCATGGTTGTTTAGGATTCGGCCGAAAACAAAAAGGCCGAACGGGCGACGCAATTGGGCGTCGCATGATAGTAGTCAACAATCGGCAAACCGGAATCGCGCAAACGCACTATTCCAAGTAATGCCCCGAAAATTGAGTGAACTAAGCTGTTTTTGGAGGGTGAAAGGGTAAGGATGGAGGCCTGAACCGATTAGAAGAGTCGGAAGTTATATGCCGTTCGATAAACTCAGAATTCCGCACGAACTTAATCACATTCGACGAAGCCAGCATATCGTGGTGTGTACTTTGATCTTGAGCGTTCGGCTGTTGCGATTCATGATCATCGTCGTGTTCGTCAATGCATCCGAAATAGGCCTCGCAAGAGTCATCCGAATCAAAATGATGTTGATCTATTGTGGCTGACGAGATCTCTTCGTCGTGATGATGTGCGTCAAGGTAGCTATGCGACCCGACCTCAAATACAGCAATAACCAAGAATAACGCTCCGATAAGGAAGCTTACCATTCGCCTTGCTTTAAGTTTTCGCACCCGAAATATCACGATAATTTAACTGCAACTTAAACCGAATTTAGTTTCTACCAAAATTTATGTCAAGTACCATCGCGAGAAAACGCCCTTTCAGTCAAAAGCGGTCGCGGGTTCGGGTTGAAAAATGGACTCGCTTTTT
Source organism: Pyrinomonadaceae bacterium (assembly GCA_041748975.1). GTDB lineage: Bacteria > Acidobacteriota > Blastocatellia > Pyrinomonadales > Pyrinomonadaceae > OLB17. The sequence continues at coordinate 1,243 of JBGTCF010000320.1, read as the reverse complement.
TATTCTATGCTTACCTCGTTGGAAAATCTGCACCGCGCGGTCGATAAGATGAGAACGATCTTCGGATAACCAATCTGGCGGCTCAATTCACCAAATGATCAATTCGTTCGACTCGGACATTAACTTTATCGACGAAGTGACTTGTCCTTTAATTGATCTCGCCCAGGAGAACCCTCTTATCGGGCAATGCGAATTCCACTGACTGCAGCGCCGAGAATATTGCCTTTGAACGATTTACCATCTGGATTCATCACCAACTCGCCCGCTCCGGCCGGCACATCGGGTAGATATCGGTTAGGCACGGGCGAGCGTTGAAGCCAGACCGTGAAACGCAATGTGTTGCCGTCGATGACGCCATGCTTAATAACCATGTCGGGGCGATTGGCCCACAATCGCCCCACAACCCGCATGCCTGATTGCTGGAGAAGCAACTCAGGGTACACCATCTGCTCGCCCGACTTTCCTCGCCAAACGCCGTGAAAATTAGGTGCACGTGTGCCATTCCATGTACCGCCCGAAGTGTCATCAGGGTTGTCGGTTCTGCTAAACGTGCCTTCAAATGACTGGCCGTCGGACGACATCGTGAAGCGTCCCGTGCCACGCCCACCGTCTTCAAGCCATTTGAAACGCAGCACGTTATCCGTCACCGTTCCATTGATTGAGCTAATGCTTTGGGGCGCGGGTTCTCCGCTTATAGCCGACACTTTGACAAACGCAGTGCCCGCGTCGTCCAGGGGCTTATAGCTCGCTGTCAAACCATTTCGTGCATAGTTCCCAGTTACACTAGTGCGGCGGACAGATTGCATCGTTATGACAATCTTTTTCCCCTTGCCGGTTACAGTGTTCCAAGTGCCGGCGAAGTCGACGGTGGAGCCCTGAGCGTAAGAGCTCGAGATATTACCCGCCATCAGCAGCACAAATCCGCCGAAAAGCGTGACCCAAATTCGCTTTTGTCTTTTTACCATTTTGATGCCTCCCTCATTTTGTTTGGTATATCTGATCGCTTCCGTCATTTCGAAATATCCACAACCCTCCATTCTCAGCTTAGGTTTTAGTCTCAAAGAACGGGACTACCGGACGACAAAAGCGGCGGAGGACAAAGTCTTGCCAGCCGCTTTTAAAACAAACTTGTAGTGATGGTTTCGTTGCAATTGCAGCGGAATCGAAACAATTTTGGGCTGTTTCCAGAGGGGGGATTGTGGGGTGTGCCCTATCGAAAACGCAGGAATTTCGGCTCCGTTGT
>JBGTCF010000319.1:0-4798 GCA_041748975.1 Pyrinomonadaceae bacterium | reverse complement strand
CACCGACCCTAATTTCAACGTCGGCAACTTTCCAGACACAAATTTGAACGCCAACCTTAGAACGCCGACACCCACGCCGTCGCCACGCACAAGCCCAACGCCAAGCCCGGAACCCAGCCCGACACCCCAACGTTCGCCAACACCCGAACGCTCACCAACCCCGCGTCCATCACCGGCAGAAACAACATCACCAAGACCGCCGGCATCGCCAACGCCGCGCTTTGCGCCGCGGCCAACGACGTCAAATTCGAACACCAGATAACCGCGAATTTCTGCTTAGCGAATCACTACGCCCTCCTTCGCCGACATCGCTCAGGGTACGCGCCCGTCCACGGTTACCGCTAGGGATGAAAGGGATGATAGCGTACCGGCTGATCCACGTCCGTCAATGCTTAAGCTTCTTGACCCCGATACCAGCTCCATTTCGCCGGCTAAGGGTGAATTTCGGCCTATAGCGCAGCAAACTTTTCGACCACTTCAGCAAGCCAAAACCGCCGGCAAATATTGGGCGGCGATCCGGGATAACCGATCTCACCCGACGACGATCGGGTTATTGGACGGACGGACCTTTGCGTTTAAGTCGGTATTGAAGCGGGCAGCAAGATCTACTTCGTTTATCGCGGCCACCTGCTGGCTCTTCCACTCCCTAAGCAGGACTCGTGAAAGTGGGGGTTTTGGTCTCGAAGTCGGAAGCGCTGTAAGAGTGCTCCAACGCCAGCTTCTTGAAGCTTTCAATAAATCGAAAACGTATACTCGACCTGTCTTGTGACGGAGACGGGTGTGCTGTTGCGGATTGCGGGTTCGAATTGGAGTCTGTGGGCGGCGGCTATCGCCTGGTCGGTGAGGCCGTCGCCGAGACCCTTCACGGGTTGGACGGAGCCGATCTCGCCGCTTGAAAGGAATGTGACGCGGAGAACAACGGTGCCCTCGGTGCCGTTTGTGCGTGCTTCATCTGTGTATTGAGGGCGTGGTTTGTGCAGGATCTTGAGCGAGCCTTCTTCTTTAAACGAAGTGCCGGTGCCGATGCCAGAACCACTGCCGAATCCCCCGCTGGTTCCTGTGCCCGATCCGCGAAACTTATTGTTGCACGTGTACGGTTTTCCGTGAGATGTGGTGACGACCTCGGGGACATTTGACGTCTGGCCCAGCGATCCGAATGCCTGAAAAAGCGAGGTTACAAACACCGCCGCCAGGAAACCCATTGAAAACGGAAGAAAACGCTTGATCAGGTATTCGTATGTCATATACGAATGATGAAACTCAGCGTCACCGGGTTGCTCAAGGGAGTTGGGGATTTTGGTTTTGGGTTTTTGGATTTAGGTTTTTGTTCTTACCGTCCACCGTTTACGATTCACGATTTACAGTCCTCGACTGCTCACTGCTTGTTCCACTGCCCTCCGGGGGTCGATGACGCCCCAGCCTTGGCGGTCGACTTCATAGTGAGGTAGGCGTTCGGCGGTTGAAATGAGGATCTTCTTGACTTCGGACGGTGTCAGGTTCGGGTTTGCCTCGAGCATCTGTGCGGCTACTGACGAGACGATAGGGGCCGAGAATGAGGTGCCGTCCACGTATTTGTAGTGTTTCGAGATCACATTTTCGCGGCCTATCTTGAGGGTGATGATCTGGCGAATGGAATGCACGGGCCGGTCGAGCGCGGCATCCAGGTCGGGGTCGAGGCCGCTGTTATTGCGAATCAACGCATGGAGCAATTCGTCATCGCTTTGGTCGAGGGTTTCGAGGAGTTCGGCTTGCTGTGCGGTGGGCGTATTCGGCAATATTGGTGCCGGGACCCAGATCGACGAAGCGATGACCTCAGGCTTTTGCAGGCCGTCAACGGTCGGGCCGTATGACGAACGGTACATTCCCCGCCGAGCCCGATTGAGGGAATTATTGTCGTCCAGCCCGCCCACGGCGATCGTCGATGGAGCACTTGCCGGCGGCACAACCGGGTGAGTCGGCAGGTGTCCGGCGTTACCTACCGCGCAGACGACCACGAGCCCGGCGGCGGAGCATCTCTCGACAGTTTGCGAGAGAGGGTCGTGCAGATAGCTTTGCTCATCATCGCCGCCGGCCGAGATATTTACGATCCGTATGCAGTAGCGTTCGCGGTTTTCGAGAACCCATTCGAGGCCGTCCTGGATGTTCTGATCGGTAATTCGGCCTGTCCGGGCAAGTTTGACAAGCGCTACGCTGGCATCGGACGCGATTCCGCGATAAAAGCCGTTCGACAACGATCCGTTACCCGCCGCTACGACCGAGGTCATCATTCCGTGCCAGCTTGCAACGTCAGGTTGAAAGAGCGAGCCCATATCACCGTCAGCATCCAAAAGACTGCGGTACGTAACGATTCGATTTTGGGGGGTGGTCAGATCAACGTGCGGATAAAACCCTGAGTCAAGAAATGCAATCGTGACGCCTTTACCCGTAAACCGATCGTCTGCATCGAGCCTGAGTGGTGTGGAAAGCACGTGCGAGCCATCTTTTTGCACGGCCGCTTCCTGTATAATATGGTCCTTCGCACGTGAAAACAGCCCTGCGCAGCGGCCGCATACATCATCCACGTCGATGCTTCCAGGTGCATTGGCCCGGATCAGCATCTGCAGGTCGTCGGGCATTGAGGCGAGTGAAACGATCTCATCCCGCATCGCGCGCGAACAGACAGGACACGCAGATTCGCCCGCTGCGAAATCGGAAACCGTCTTTTTCCTTTGAAGTTGAAATGATTCGTGAGGGGTCATGCTGGCGCCTTAAGTTTTCCATAAACAATAGTTAAAATCAATGTGAAGGATCAGCCCGCTGAACACGCGAAAAGCGCGAAAGGAGATGAACTGCAGTTTCTGAATAGAAGGGCAATTTGCTTAGGGCTACTTTTTAATGTGTTTCGCGTATTTCGCGCGCGAATTCTTCGCTATTTATGAAAAGAAAGATCGGCCTTGCACTTTCGGGCGGTGGAGCACGCGGCTTTGCTCACGTCGGCGTCCTGAGAGTGCTTGCCGCCCACGATATCACTTTCGATTTTATCGCCGGCACCTCAGCCGGGTCAGTGGTCGGGGCTGCGCTTGCCGCGGGAATGACGCCCAACGAGATCGAGACAATGGCACGCAAGGTCGGCTGGCTCAATACGATCAGGCCCGCACTCAATTTTAGGGGGTTGCTGTCGTCTGCACCTTTGGGGAACTTGCTGCAGCGTGAGTTGCCGGTGACGCGGTTTGAAGACATGCGGATCCCCTTCGCCGCCGTTGCGTATGACATTGTTAAGGGCGAGGAATTTGTCTGGAAGGATCAGGGCGACCTGATCGGTGCGATCAGATCGAGTTGCGCCGTGCCGGGCATATTTGCTCCTATGAAACACGGCGATAGAATACTGGTCGACGGGGGCGTAACATCGGTTCTGCCGGTCGATGCCGTTCGCGCGATGGGAGCCGAAATTGTGATCGGCATCGACCTTCTGTCTTGCGGCAATACATATGCCAAGATTCCGCGGACCGGTATGGGTATTATGATCCGCTCGGCAATGACGCTAATCCGGTCAGGCTCCAACGGTCAGCGAAGCCGCTCCGACGTCACGATCGAACCTTCGATCGCCCACATACGGATCGATCAGCTAAAGAGGGCAGATGAATTGATCCGTCTAGGTGAAGATGCTGCTCTCGCAAGGATCGACGAGATAGTTAGTTTAATGGGCCAGAGTCAGTAGTAGTGGTGGCGGACGCAGCAACTACGGCGGGGGCGACGGCGGATATGGCGGCGGCGGTGGAGGTTATGGCGGCGGATCCAATCGCTGTTAACTATTAGGACCCGAATGAAACGATAAGTGCCCCGGGGCGTTTATGCTCCGGGCACTTTTTATTTATGGCTTTGTCGGCCGGATCGAAGGTTTAGGTTTAGGGGGCGAGGCGGTTTTGACGAATTTGGCGGCTATGGATTTCGAATCGGCCTTTATATAAAACTCGACATTTGAGACAAGTTTGTTATTCACATACAGATCAACCCTATATTTACCTGCCGTCCAGATCCCGTCAGGACGGCCTGTGAAATTGACTCTATTCTGACCCTCCCTGGTCGTGTACGAGGCCGCAACGATCTTTGTTTCCGGCTTTACGCCTGCGACGGCCATGGCAACGAAATTCATCTTCACTACGGAACTCGATGTCGATTCGAGCATGACGACGCAGTAGATGGGTATGTCGGTGACTCGGAATTCTGAGATCGGTTCACCGGCTTTTCCGCTTCCATCATCCTTCGCAAGAAAGACATGATCGACACCGGATCCGGGCAGCGAAGGCTCCGTCTGCGCAGACGCAACTTGATGCGAAACTATGAAAAATGCAATTAAGAATAAAAAGCGCAAACCCATATTACCCCGCGTTATCCCGGCACTCAATTTGAACCTCTAAAGCGTAGATTGGTTGCTTCTCAAGGCTTAGATTTACTACCGCCGCTTAATACCGGTGTTATAATCGTTGCGTTTCATGAAATTCATATTCTCCGGCAGATTTTTTGTTCTATTGGCATTGGGGATCGTGCCTCTATCGCTTTCATGGACGGTGCCGTTTCTCGGTTACGGTGTTGTCGCCTATGACATGCTTTTGATCGGAGCGGCGATCGCCGATTATCTGGTCAGCCGCAATTTGCCAATGGAGTTTCGCCTCAAACGTACATTTTCCTCGCGATTCGCTATTGGGGAAAAAACCTCGGTCAGCATTCTCATCGATAATCCATCCCCGCATACCTTTAACATTAGATTGAGGGATGAATATCCGCCCAAGATGACTCTAGTTGAGTCGCGTGAGGCATC
>JBGTCF010000318.1:0-6863 GCA_041748975.1 Pyrinomonadaceae bacterium | reverse complement strand
AGCGAAGAAACTCGCGATTCTGGTTTTTATCGTGTAAGACTCGATGGAACACCCGAGAAACTCGTGATGGATGCAAAGAATTATGGTAATCCGGTAAAAGCGAAAGATGCAGATATGCTGATGCTATCTGCATCGCGATTCGACACTTTTCCCGATATTTGGGTTACTCCTGGCGATTTTAGATCCCCGAAGAAGCTAAGCAATGGCGACGAGCAGCGGGCTCAGTTCAACTGGGGAAGATCAGAACTCATTCGATACAAGAGCGGCGACGGAGTTCCGCTTCAGGGCGTTTTGATCAGGCCTGACAATTTCGACCCGAAGAAGAAGTATCCGATGATTGTTTACCTCTATGAGAAACTCTCGGACACGGTGCATGATTTTCGAAATCCCGGACCCGGAACCTCGGTCAATTTAAGCTATTACGCGAGCAATGATTATGTAATATTCCTGCCCGATATTATCTACAAGACCGGTTATCCGGGGAAAAGTGCGATGAAATGCATCATGCCCGGCGTCGAGTCGATAGTAAGAATGGGCTTCGTGGATGAGAAAGCAATCGGGATTCAAGGTCACAGTTGGGGCGGATATCAGATCGCGTACATGGTAACGCAGACCAATAAATTCAGGGCAGCAGCTCCGGGAGCGATCGTCTCAAATATGTTCAGTGCATATAACGGGATACGCTGGGGCACTGGCCTTCCTCGGCAATTCCAGTACGAACGCACCCAAAGTCGTATCGGCGGAACGATCTGGAATGCAACGGAAAAATTCATGGAAAACTCTCCGTTATTTTATGTCGAAAAAGTTCAAACGCCGATCCTAATGATCCACAATGATAATGACGATGCGGTGCCTTGGTATCAGGGTATCGAGTTTTATTTATCGCTCAGGCGTTTAGGCAAGGAGATCTACTTCTTAAACTATAATGGCGAATTTCACGGTCTTCGCAAACGTCAGAACCAGAAGGACTATTCCCGTCGGATGAAAGAATTTTTCGATCACAATCTTAAAGGCGCACCCGCACCCGACTGGATGCAGAAAGGAATTCCGTATCTGCAGCGTGAAAAAGAAAAAGAACAATACCGCCAGATGATCGGTGCCGATCCGAAACAATAAGGAGATCGACTAGCTTTAGAATCAAAAACGCAGAGCTTGTAATTTACTGTAAATCTGAGTAATATTTATTTTATTGTAAGGATTCGCTCGGCGAATCCGATTTTTTGACAGGAGACAATAAGTTATGTCAGCAGTTGCAGCACCGACCGTCGAATTGACCGTTACCGATCCGGCTGTCGAAGAGATCAAAAAGTTTCTTTCCAGCGAAGACGATCTGCCTGAAACGGCCGGGCTTCGTGTTCGTGTCGTGCCAGGTGGATGTTCGGGCTTTCAATACAGCCTCAATATCGAGGAAGAGCAGAAATCAGGTGATTTCGTAATGGACAAAAATGGCGTCCGTCTTTTCGTTGATATGTTTTCGGCCCAATACCTTAACGGTATTACGATCGATCATACGACCAATATGATGGGCTCAGGCTTTACGTTTGAGAACCCGAATGCGACCGGCGGCTGCGGCTGCGGGACCTCGTTCTCAGCTTAATTCTGCTTGCGACTGTGTTCGGTTATGAGGGCTTGAATTTTATTCGGGCCTTTTTGTTTTTTGTTGGAAGCAGGATTCGATTGAGTCTGTCTCTTGTTATCACAATCGACAAATAGGAACGCGAGGTAACGGAGTAGTGAGGCGGTGGGGGCCTTTCCCGTCATATGACGGAAGGTACAATTTCCGTTTACCCCCTCCCTTTATCCATAGTCTCTTATGTATGGTTGCATTCATTCCACTAATGGGGCATAATTGGCTTCAGCTAGTTCAAGGCAAAATCAAGGGTAACAATTAAAATGTCTTAAGATCGAAATTCCTCGAATTTCAGGAATTGTTCGTCTGTTGAATGTTTTTAATTTATGGTGAGTTCTTCTTCACCTTCCTCTGGTTTCCCTTCTGCAAAAATTCAAGTACGGAGTTTTATAATTTGAAAGTTTTAAAGACGATGCTTTTTCTTTCAGCGTGCGCATTGTTCGCTGTCGTTTCTTCCCCCACCTCCGCGTTTTCTCAGACGCGGGATCGCGTAGTAAAAACCAGCTCAAGTCAGCCCACTAATTTACCCAACACCGTCGAAAGTCAACCAACCCGAGTAGTCAAGCCCTCAACTTCACGTCCGACATTAACAAACGAGATTCGAGTCTCACAGCCGCCGAACGCAGCGTGGGAACCGGTGGTCCAGAAAACGGCTTCGTCGATGCCCGTTAACTCCGCAGCCAGCATGGCTTCAGCCGGACGGGCCGTTTATGCAGCATCAACGAGTTCGCGGATCGATTCTGCAATCAAATCGCGTTATGGAATTCCCTACCTGTATGGCTCATCGGGCCCGAATAGATATGACTGTTCCGGGTTTGTCTGGGCAGTATTCAAAGAAGCCGGCATGGGTTTTACACGCACCAGTGCCCGAAGCCTTTGGGCTGCCTCCGTCCCGGTTGAAGGTGACGAGAGATTCAAATATGGCACACTCGTCTTTCTCAACGGATTAGGCCACATGGGCATCGTAGCGGACGAAAATGGCTTTTATCACGCCTCGTCAAGCAAAGGCATAACCTATTCACCCTTCAAAGGTTATTGGGAAAAAAGAATAACCGGATTCAGAAAGTTCGTTAGCGAGGACAGTATCCCTCTAGAAGCAAGATAACATTCCCTGCCAAGTAAAATAGCTCGCCCGGTTTTCGATTCGAAGACCGGGCATTTTTTTGCTCAGTGGCTATGCGATAAATCCCGGCCGGGCGTGCGGGTCTTTGCATTCGTAAATAACAGCGATCTTGTCGATAGACACATAAGCCACCTCACCTTCCTCATCGCGAAGGTAAAGCACTCCTGTTTTCACATCAATAACATCCCCGCGAAACGCGGCATTTGTACCGCAGGTAACATCGATCTTTTTGCCACGCAATTGTGTTAACAATTCTTCCATAAAATTTCTTTGCTTAAAGACGATTCTTGATCATTGCCAAACGAGATGAGCTGGCCCAACGACTAGAAGGCGAATACCCGTCGGGAGTTATTGAATCTCCGGATCTCGATACCACCGAGTAATTAAGTGCCGCCGCTATCACAGCCACGTCCTTGACGCGTTGATCCGGAGGAGCTGCGATTTTGCGCTCGGCAAAACGTTGGATAAATCCCGTGTCGATCTGTCCAGCATTAAACTCCGCATCGTCCATGACGTCACGGAAAAAAGGCAAGGTCGTCTCGATGCCGCTGACATCGTATTCCATGAGAGACCTTCGCATCCGGTCGATCGCCTCGGCCCGAGTTCGGCCATGAACGGCTAGCTTGGAGATCATAGGATCATAATATATCGACACCTCGGCCCCCTCATATACGCCCCCGTCGTCGCGAACACCTGGCCCCTGGGGCAGCCTGAGCCTCGCAATCGTTCCGGGCGAAGGCATGAAATTGCTTTCGGGATCCTCAGCATAGACCCGGCATTCGATAGCGTGGCCGTTCATCTGGATCTCATCCTGCGAAAATGAGAGTTGTTCACCCGCAGCGACCGTTATCTGTTCGCGAACAAGATCAATTCCGGTGACCAGTTCCGTTACAGGATGTTCGACCTGGAGCCGTGTGTTCATCTCCAGAAAGTAGAAGGATCGATCAAGATCAGACACCAGGAATTCGACAGTTCCTGCACCTACATAGTTCACGGCCCGTGCCACCATAACCGCACATTCGCCCATTGCTCGTCGCAACTCAGCAGAATTTATCGGCGACGGTGCTTCCTCGATGACCTTTTGATGCCGCCGCTGGATCGAACACTCGCGTTCGCCGAGATAAACATGATTGCCGTGCGTATCGGAAAAAACCTGTATCTCGATGTGTCTGGGCCGCAGCACCGCTTTTTCGATGTAAACGGCGTCGTCACCGAATCCAGCCAATGCCTCCGACTGAGCTCCGTCAAGGGCCGAACGCAGTTCAGATTCATCGTTTACCAGACGCATTCCCTTGCCGCCGCCGCCGGCAGAGGCTTTGAGCATAACCGGGTAGCCTATTTCACGCGCGGTTTCTTTAGCTTCTTCGAATGATCGAAGCGGATCTGTCGTACCCGGCACGATGGGCACTCCCGCCTCGATAGCTATTTTTCGCGCAGACATTTTGCCGCCCAGTCCCTCCATGGCTTCGGGCGGCGGACCTATGAAGGTGATACCGGCTTTTTTCACTTCGCAGACGAAACCCGCATTTTCGGAAAGAAAGCCATAGCCCGGATGAATCGCCTGTGCACCGGAATTCATAGCGGTTTCGATTATCTTTTCACCCAGAAGGTAGCTTTCGCTGGACGGCGGGGGGCCAATGTTAAATGCCTCATCCGCCATCCTCACATGCAAGGCATCGCGGTCGGCGTCGGAATATACGGCGACTGTCGCTATCTTCAATTCTCGACAAGCCCGGATCACACGACATGCGATCTCACCACGGTTTGCAATCAATATTTTTGAGAACATTTATTCGAGGATGGAATTTCCCTGGTTCTTCGGATCGTACCTGATTCCTACTCTGGCTCCGGGTGCGTAATTTATAGGTTGTCGTAATTGCTCCGGGGTGAGCAGGTCAGATGATTCAAAGTCGACTCCGTTAAGCGTGTAAACGTAATAAACGATCTCCCCACCGTCTAGGGTTGTATCGGTATCGATGATCACCCCATCAGTAATTCTGCCCTTCGTTAACAAGTCTCGCCGTCGCTGTTCCGGGTCTAGCTCTTTTTTATCCCGAAACCTATCCAGAAATCCCATAAATCAGTCCAAAATCAGCGGCGGCTTATTATATCTTGCCCGCAGCCCGTTTATGGCCGCCAAAACAGCCGGCCGCTTGATAATGCGGGCTTCCAACGGCCGTTTTCCCGGTATATCGAGCATTATCAGGCCGAGAAGAATAGTTATGATCCCTTGTCCCGGCACACCAGGGAGCGAAAGGACAATACCCAAAAGGATCAGAAACACCCCAAAGAGGTTCTTCAGTACCACGACTCCCCATCTGACGAGCCACGGGCTGTCCGGCAGAAAACCCTGAACGTAATGCGAACTGAAATAGTTGGCCGGTATCTTTAGCATCACGATCGCAATAGCTCCAAAACTGATCGCAAGCGAGATCAAAAATAGCCCGACGCCAATCAGGAGGCTACCCACGGTCAATGATTCCCAGAGATTCGTCAACCAACTCATTTTCCGACTTGTCCGTTCTGATCCAATAGCATCAATTCTCGCCGAATAAAGATCATTCGCTGTATAAGTGTCCAGACAGACCCGATAGCCAGAACCCAAAGAACTTGCGGCATCCGATTCGCCCAGATACTATCGGAGGCCCAATTCCAGGTCGATAAAGCTCCGATGATTAAAAGCACCACTCGCTCGGGTCTCTGGAGAAAACCTACGTTTGCCTTTACGCCGAGTCCTTCGCTGCGGGCCGTCGTATAGCTCACTAAAACCGACGCTATCATCCCGACACCCGCAAGGCCAACATTAACAACAGAATGTCTTGGCGTATCGCGGGCGTAAAATATGATGATGCCGAGAAATGCTCCCATGTCGGACAGCCGATCCAGCGTAGAGTCGAGAAAGCCGCCATATTTGGTGACTCGTCCGCTCAGCCGCGCAACATTGCCGTCCAGCATGTCGAAGAGGTTAGCAACTATGAGCACGATCCCGGCCCAGAAGAATTCACCAAATCCGAAGAGCACCCCGCATGCCAGATTGATTATCAAACCAATGGTCGTCAGAACATTTGGAGGGATGCCCGCTGAGGCGAGGGCGCGAACCATCGCGTCGATGATCCGCATTGCAACTCGTCCGATCTCAGCACCTAACATTGGTTCAGTCGCTCACCTTTAGCGAAAAAAAGTTAATCCTTCTTCCCTCATCAATTTATCAATTTCCATCAGTCGTTCGATTCGTGGATCGTCTTCAGCCGGCTGATCTCAAAATTTCGCCAGCCGCCGGGTGTTTTTACCTTTACCTCATCACCCTCTTCCTTACCCATCAGAGCCTGGCCGATCGGGGAAACCGTGGATATAAGTCCATTTTCCGGATCGCTCTCTTCGGAGGTAACAAGGCGATACTTGATCTTTTCGTCACGTTCGATATCGTAGAGCACGACGTTGGAGCCGTATGCCACGCTATCAGTCGGGATCTTGGTAAGGTCGATGGACTCGACTTCCCCCAGCCGGTTACGGACCTGCATTATTCGGGCCTGAACGATAGACTGTCGCTCCATTGCAGCCTTGTATTCGGCATTTTCGCGCAAATCGCCAAATTCTCGTGCTTTCTGAATCTCCTTCGGCAATCGAAAATGGAGTTCTTCCTCGAGTTTGTCTAATTCATCCTGAAGTTTTTTCTTTACTGCTTCCATAAGATCAAATATCGATTCTTCACTGCCGCGCAAAACCTATTTCGGAACTGCCGACGCTTGCCCTTGCCTCTCTAGGTGCGGCAAACGAGATCCCAATGTCCCGGGCAGTGCGCACCAGTTGCCCATCGACCGCTACTGTCTTGATGGTTGTACACGCCTCGTCAAGCGGGACTGTAATGATCGTTCCCGCCTGAAGGGCAACCATTTTACCGGTCTCACCATTAACAAGCGCTCTTACGGCACACGCACCAAAATTCGTCCCGAGTACGCGGTCAAATGCGTTAGGCGTGCCGCCACGCTGAAGGTGCCCAAGCACAACACATCTCGACTCTTTGCCGGTCAATTTCTCGACGCAGCGGGTCACGTAATCACCGACGCCGCCAAGCCTCAAATTCTTCGCGTCCTGATACATCTCGCCCTT
>JBGTCF010000317.1:0-1910 GCA_041748975.1 Pyrinomonadaceae bacterium | reverse complement strand
AGAAAATCCGTCCTCTTCTTCTGCCGACGTTTTACCGCGCCGGTTTCGCATGACGGCACGCACTTCGTCCTGGGCGGTTTCGAAATCTGCCGAATCGTCGACCTGAATATGCACGGTGATCGAATCGCGGACACCGAACATTCTCTGCCCCGATTGAAAGGGAATATAAACAAAATTGTCCCTGGAGAACCCCAGGACCTTGCCAAACGGGGCCGCCACGCCTAGAACCTCATATGGAACTCCATCCACTCTTATCGCCTCACCGATCACTGAATCAGCGTCGCGACCGCTAAATACGTTTTCAAGCAGGTCTGTGCCGATCACACATACATTCCGCGCGCTCGCAGCCTCCTGGTCCGTCCAGATCCTTCCTGCTAGAAGGGCAACATTTTCGATGTGGAACATCTTTGTCGAAAGCCCCCTAACCGCGACTCCCTCCGACTTGTTGTCAGCATATTTGACCATTCCCATTCCGTTGATAGCCGTTCCGGTCCTCGAACAAAACCGGCAGAGGCGTTCGATCGCCTCGGCATCTTCATTCGTGACCTCTTTACGGCGATTGAATTTGATCATGTCCTCCCGGGAGGTGATGACCAATGGCCTTTTGGCAATACTGAAGACCGTCGAGCCCTGGGATGAAAACGCCGACGCTACTGTGGCATCTAGCCCGCTGATGATTGTGATCACGGCAATGACCGAGGTTACGCCGACGATCACGCCCAAAAGCGTCAAGAATGTCCGCAGCTTATTGGATCGCAGGCTTAATAGAGCGAGGCGAAACGATTCCTTGAATAACCGAAATGTGGCGAGGATGCCCATTTGCCTCCGATTATAGACTAGAAAACTCAAATAGAGGTGTTATTTGTCAGGCCGGGCAATCAATTTACACAGGCTGGAAAGATGTGCGAAGAAAACGATCGGCACCAACGATCCTCGGCGAAAGGCAGGGAACGATAGCCGAGCTTACTATATTCGCCAGCAGGACAAATACTATCTACACATAAACCGGGGGGGGCATCCATTATTTCTGCATTTCGTCGCTCTCGATACGGCCGTCGCGGATCGTGATTATACGGTGAGCGCGCGCGGCGATCTCGTGTTCGTGGGTGACCAGAATGATCGTGTTGCCATCTTCGTGCAGCTTTTCGAAAAGGTGCATTATCTCCTGGCTGGTTTTCGTATCGAGTGCTCCGGTGGGCTCGTCTGCAAGCAGGATTGAGGGATGATTAACAAGCGCGCGGGCGATGGCGACACGCTGACGTTGTCCGCCGGAAAGCTCGTTTGGACGATGCATTACCCGATCTTCAAGTTCAACTGAGGCAAGAGCTGCCTGAGCCTGATCGTGCCGCTCCCCGGCACGCATCCCTGCATAAATAAGCGGAAGCTCGACATTGTGAAGAGCTGTTGCCCTGGCGAGAAGATTGAACGTCTGGAAAACAAATCCGATCTCTTTATTGCGAATGCGTGCAAGCTCGTCATCGGACATATCCGATACCAGATTCCCATTGATCCAGTATTCGCCTTTGGACGGAGAGTCGAGGCATCCGATCAGGTTCATCAAGGTAGATTTTCCGGAACCTGAGGGGCCGATGATCGCCAAATATTCGTTTCTCTTCACCTGAAAAGAAACGTCGCGAAGCGCATGAAGTTCTTCCGTACCCATTTGATAGGTTTTCCAAATGTTCTTCATGTCGATCAACTGGTCGTCGCCTGCCTTCATTTCGGGCCCGGAGGCCTTGCCGTTGCCGTTCTCTTCGTCCATAAACCTGTACATCTCTATACTCTGTTCGCGTTATCGCCTTCTTTTTTAGTCTGTTTTTTGACGATCGCTCCTTCCTTAAGCGTATTGAGGACACGGCTTGGGCCGGTTATGACCTCATCGCCTTCTTTCAAACCGGTAATGATCTGCC
>JBGTCF010000316.1:0-2608 GCA_041748975.1 Pyrinomonadaceae bacterium | reverse complement strand
GTCCCAAGCATATCCTGCTCCAACTGCTGCTGTGCGGCGTAGATCTCGCCATCGCCGTCGGTGTACAGCTTGACGAGGACGAAATTTTTCAGCTCGGCCTCGACCTCTTTCTTGGGGAAAACGTTTGCTTCCATCCAGCGGCAATTGGTGCAAGTGTAGCCGGTAAAATCGACAAAAACTCGTTTATTCTCTGCTTTGGCTTTTGCGAGGGCGCCTGGATAGTCGTTTGACATCCATTTTGGTTCGTCATCCCGGCGGAACCGCGAAGACGATGTGTTTTCAAGATCCGGCGGCAGGAACGATTCCAGCTCGCCCAGCCTGGCCCCGAAAAGGCCCGTGAGCAGATAAAAACTGACGGCCAGGCTAATCAGGGCAGAGAACATTCGTAAAGCCCCGAGACGCTCGGGCTTCGAGTCGTGCGCGAGCTGGAATTTCCCAAGAAGGTAAACCGATAGGATAATACCAATCGCGATCCAGACCGCGAGGACGACATCGCGGGTAAAGATGCCCCATTTCCAAACAAGGTCGGCGTTCGAGATGAACTTCATCGCCGCCGCCACCTCGAGGAAGCCCATTGAGACCTTGATGGAATTCATCCAGCCGCCGGCCCGCGGAAGCTGTGCGAGCATTTGCGGCGCGAGGGCAAGTACGAAGAAAGGCAAAGCGAAAACCGACGAAAACGCCAGCATCCCCAATAGCGGCATCTGCCAATCACCCTGGGAAGCAGATACCAGGATCGTTCCGACAAAAGGTGAAGTGCAGGTAAATGATGTCAGCGTAAACGTCAGGCCCATGAGCAACGCCCCGACGACGCCGCTGCCCTCGCCCTCTTTACTGCGCGTCAGGCCGTCGAGGCCGGTTAGAACGCTCGTCGGAAGCGTGATCTCGTATGCGCCGAACAGGTTGAAGGCAAAGAATAGAAATATCGCCGCGATCGCAAGATTGATCCACGGGTTTGCCGCGAAGAGATTTATTCCGGCTGCACCGACAAATATCGCCAGGAGCATTCCGAGGATAGTAAAAGTGCCGATGATCCCTAAACAGTAAATCGTGGCGAGCTTCACGGACTTGGCACGGCTGCCGGCCGAATGACTGGTGAAATAAGAAACCGTGATCGGTATCATCGGAAAAACGCAGGGAGTCAGCAACGACAAGGCCCCAAGAGTGACCGCCAGCCAGATGAACGGCCAGATATCAGTCGGCTGCTGGGTCGGAAAGATGGTAGGCGGTTGTGTCGTTTCAGTTGTCGAGGCGGGCGGTGCGGTCGTTACTCCGCGGCCCAGATGTTCGGCACCGGCAAATGATACTCGGGTAGTCTTCGGAGGCAGACAAAATGTCTCGTTACATAGTTGGTAACGAACGTCGATCGATAGCTCCGTCCCCGAAGTGGGGCTCTCAGCCTTTACCGGAATATCAAAAACCGCACTGTCTTTGAAGTATCTGGTTTCCAGCGGTTTACCATCTATAATAAAATTTGGGTCGGGCTCGATTATGGGTTTCGGCGAAATAACGCCGCCAGACAGGCTGAATGGTTTGCCATCGGTGATCTTGATGGTTGTGGGGATCGGTCCACCTGCGGGCTGCTCAAGTGCATAAAGGTGCCAACCAGCTTCGATCGCGGCTGTCAGCTTCGCCTTGATGATATCGCCGGCGGCGAGCGACCTCCCGCTTTCTTCGGACGCCATGCTCCACGAAGCGGGCGTCTGCGAATAAGTCGCTGCCGCAAGCAATATGATCAAGAAAAATGTCTTATGAATCGAGCGAACCATAGTAGCCAAGGTCATGGCTTAAAGAGAACTATAACATTTTCACTTTTTCAGATGCCCGAAACAGCCTAAATTTTGCACAAACTTGCCTGCTCACCTATAATATTGGTTTTATATTCAGTAATAGAAATCGCCCTTTTTTCGATACGGAGGAAATCAAACTTGCCAAAAGCAGCAACACGCCAGAAACCGGCGCAGAAGGCAAAATCGAGCGGGAACGGGACAGGTGAAAAGCCCGATACCGTAGAAACATCCCAGGAAATTGATTTCGTCGATGTCGAAAAGGCCACGGCCGAGTTCAACGACCGGCGAAAGTCTCAGCTGGAAAGCATTAAGAAGACCGATAAGAAGCTCCTTCGCGGAATGCTCTACCAGATGGTCCTTGGAAGGCGTTTCGAGGAAAAATGTGCCGAGGTCTACCGTACCGGAGCGATCGGCGGGTTCTGTCACCTTTACATCGGCCAGGAGGCGATCGCGATCGGCTCAATGATGGCCTTGGAACCGACGGATATGGTGATAACGTCCTATCGCGACCACGTGCAGGCGATCGTTAAGGGTATTACCCCTGAGAGTGTCATGGCCGAGCTCTATGGTAAAGAAGGCGGATGCGTCGGCGGCAAGGGCGGCTCGATGCATATGTTCTCGAAGGAACACGAGTTTTACGGCGGACATGGGATCGTGGGAGGCCAGATCGGCGTCGGTACGGGTATGGCATATGCCGCGAAATATAAAGAATCGGGCCAGGTCACCCTTTGCTTTTTCGGCGAGGCGGCGGTCAATCAGGGCATTTTTCATGAATCGCTCAATATGGCCCAGCTATGGAAACTTCCCTGCATCTATAT
>JBGTCF010000315.1:0-7173 GCA_041748975.1 Pyrinomonadaceae bacterium | reverse complement strand
GTCCAGAACCTTGTTGAGCGGAGTAAATTCAAGGTTCTGCGAAGTCGCAACCGCCTCGTATGTCAGCTTGCCTGCGTAAGTATTTACTCCCTCGCGAAGCCCTGCGTCCTCTCTGATAGCGGTTTCAAATCCTTTGTTTGCGAGGTCGAGAGCATATGGCAATGTTGCGTTGGTCAATGCAAACGTCGATGTTCGCGGTACTGCACCCGGCATATTGGCGACACAATAATGCAGCACGCCTTCCTCATAGTAAGTTGGGTTCGAGTGGGTTGTAGCATGTGTCGTCTCGAAACATCCGCCCTGATCGACAGCCACATCGACGAGCACGGCTCCGTGCGGGATCAGGTGAAGCATATCGCGGGTCACCAGTTTCGGTGCAGCAGCGCCGACAACGAGGACGGCTCCGATAACAAGATCGGCATGAGAGATGGCTTCTTCGATCGCATACCGTGATGAGGCCAGTGTCTGGACCTTCGACAGGAAAATATCATCGAGCTGCCTAAGACGGTCGAGATTACGGTCAATAATGGTGACCTTGGCCCCCAAGCCAACGGCCATTTTTGCCGCCTCAGTGCCCACAATTCCACCGCCGATTATGACAACATTTGCGGCCGGAACTCCCGGAACGCCGCCGAGCAAGATGCCGCGGCCGCCGTTCATTTTTTCAAGGTACGTGGCACCGACTTGTACCGACATCCGTCCGGCGACCTCGGACATCGGCGTCAATAGCGGCAGGCGTCCCTGCTTGTCCTCGATGGTCTCGTAGGCTACGCCCGTTACGTTTCGCTCGAGCATTTGCCTGGTCAATTCAAATTCCGGTGCCAGATGCAGATATGTAAATAGAAGGTGGTTCTCACGCATCCGTGGGTATTCAGGTGCGACAGGCTCCTTAACCTTTACGATCATATCGCCGGTTTCCCAAACTTCATCCGCGGTATCGAGCATCTGCCCGCCGGCCTTTATATATTGATCGTCGGTAAACCCCGACCCTTCGCCCGCGGTTTTTTGGACATAAACCGAATGTCCGGCATTGGCCAGGGCCTGCACTCCCGCAGGAGTAAGCCCGACGCGATATTCATTATCTTTGATTTCTTTTGGTAAACCGATCTTCATTTAGAATTCTCCAGAAAAGTATTTATTAGGTGCATTGCTTATATGTCAGCGGTAATCCATTAAAATACCACTATGAAATAGCGAAAACAATTGAAACGATCGACTTAATCGTCCGAATCGATCTCGTTCTCAAAACGACCAGATCAAAGGGATCATTATCGTGGCCAGAATCCAGAACATAATATTAAGAGGTGTTCCTACCTTAACAAAATCTGTGAATTTATATTGCCCTGGTCCGTAAATCATTGTGTTTGTCTGATACCCCACTGGTGTCATAAAACTTGCTGAAGCGGCAAAAGTTATCGCCATTAGAAATGGAGTAGCGTCCAAATCCATCGTTCGGGCTGTTGCGATCGCGATCGGTGCGAGCAACGCCGCAGTCGCATTATTTGACATCGTTTCAGTAAGTATCGAAGTGACAAGGTAAAATGCCGACACGAGTGCTATTGGGCCGAGAACGCCGACATACTTAATCATATTCGACGATAACAAGCCTGCGGCCCCCGACTGGTCGAGTGCGACCCCGAGTGACAAGACACCGGCGAGCAGGAATATTATCTTCCATTCGATCGCGTCGTAAGCCTCCTCGAGGGATAAGCAGCCAAGAAGTATCATTGCGATCGCACCAAGCAATGCCGTGACGACTATTGGAGCGAGATTAAGTGTCGCCGAAATTACAACACCGGCGACTATCGCGACAGCAAATACGGCCTTATTACGACGGAACTCAGTCGGTTCCATCTCAGAAGTAATAATGAAATCGCCACTTCGCTTGAAATTGCCGATCCGGCCGGTTTTGACTTCGACAAGTAAAAGGTCGCCTGCGCTGAGAACGGTATCTGAAAGTTTCTCTCGAAGCAACCGACCCGCATGACGGATCGCAAGTACGGTTCCACCGTATTTCTCTCGAAATAGTGATTTTTGAAGCGTGCTCCCGACAAGATCACTGTTCGGATCGATCACGGCCTCGATCAGCCGATATTCGTCAGACATGAGGTTTACATCACCCCATTTGGTCTGGGGCTTGAATTGCACGCCTTCTCTTTCCTGAAGGGCCCGGATCTTCTCGATATTACTTCGGACAAGCAAGATATCCCCGGCTTGGAGCCGTTCAGTGGCGGAAGGCAGGCTGATTTGTTCTTCACCTCGGTGGATCGTCAATATCGTGAGGTCGAGGTCGTGTACGAGCGGCGCGTCCTTGATCATTTCGCCGACGGAGGTCGAATCCGGCTGCAGGACGATCTCGGTCAGGTATTCACTTAGTGCGAACTCCTCTACTAAATCGCCGCTGCCGCGCCTGTCCGGAATCAGGCGGATACCTACGGCCATCAAATAAATGGTGCCGAAAAGAAACATCAGTAATCCTAGCGGAGCAAATTCGAACATTGTGAAAGGTCGAAGTCCGTTTTTTTCGGCGATGGAACTGACAAGGATATTGGTTGATGTTCCGATGAGGGTGCAGACTCCGCCAAACATCGATGCAAAGGAAATCGGCATCAATATTTTCGAGGCACTGATCCCCGTTTCGCGGGCCACGCCAAGCAATATAGGCAGGAATATCGCGATCACCGGAGTGTTATTTATAAAGGCCGAAAGGACAGCAACCACGACCATCACGGCGAAAATACCGATCCAGAAGCCACTCTTAAAAACACGGCTGACAAAATCGCCCAGGAATGAAACCGCACCGGTCTTAAACAGCCCAGCACTCAAAACGAACATCGATCCGACCGTTATGGTCGCGGCATTGCTGAACCCGGAGAGTCCTTGAGAGGGCGATATAATACCGCTCAGCAGCAATAGGGCCATTACAAGAAGCGCCACGAGATCCACCCGCAGTTTTTCTGTAACAAACAGAAAAACGGCCAGGGCCAGCACTGCTAGGACAACGATGATCTCAAACGACATAAAAGAGGGTGTCTGAAAAGTCGCATATTAGGTGCGGAGGCCCGCGCGTTAGCAAGGGCATAAACCACAACACTTGTGTTAAGCCCTTACTAACGCGCGGGCTTCTGCAATGATCCTAGTGACCGCGGACTTATAGTTAGTTTTCGGACAACCTCATTTAACCAATTATTTGTTGTTAGAACAAATTCAGCCTAAATATCTACAGAATCGATCTGAGCTTTTTGAAGTTTGCCGGAGTAGTCGATGTAGAGCGATTTCCACTCGCTGAAGATGTCGAGCACCTGTGTGCCGGCTTCGCGGTGGCCGTTGCCGGTCGCTTTTGTCCCGCCGAATGGCAAGTGGACCTCGGCGCCGATGGTCGCCGAGTTTACGTACGCGATTCCGGTGTAGAGTTCCTGCATTGCATAGAACGCCTTGTTGACGTCTTGAGTGTAGATCGCTGACGAAAGGCCGTATTTCACGCCGTTGACTATCTCGATCGCCTCATCGAGCGTCGAGAACGGAATGACGGACGTGACGGGACCGAAGATCTCTTCCTGTGCGATACGCATGCCGGGTTTTACGTCGGAGAAAACTGTCGGTTCGAGGAACCAGCCCTTGGCATAGTTGCCCTTGGTCAAACGGTTACCGCCGCATGCCAGCGTCGCCTTGTCGACCATTTTGCCGATCTCGATGTATCCCTGGATCTTCTGCATCGCATCTTCGTGGATAACCGGGCCGACCTCGGTCTTTGTATCGAGGCCGTTGCCGACGCGAAGCTGCTTGACCTTTTCGACCAACTTCTGGACGAATTTTTTATAAACTTTCTTGTGAACTACCAGGCGTGAGGAAGCAGTACATCGTTGGCCGCTGGTGCCGAATGCTCCCCAGAGCGAACCTTCGACGGCGTTGTCGATGTCGGCATCGTCCATTACGATGATCGCATTCTTGCCGCCCATCTCGAGCGAGACGATCTTGTTTTCGCGAGCACACGCTTCGGCTATCTTCTTGCCAACGGCGGTCGAACCGGTGAATGAGATAAGGCGAACATCGTCGTGGTCGACGAGTGCCGCACCGGCTTCGCCAAAACCATTGACCAGATTAACGACGCCCTTTGGAATGCCCGCTTCTTCGCAGGCTTTAACAAGGTTAAGCGACGAAAGCGGTACGTCCTCGCCCGATTTGATGACAACAGTGTTGCCGCAGACGAGAGCCGGGATCAGCTTCCAGGACGGGATCGCCATCGGGAAGTTGAACGGCGTGATCAGGCCGCAAAGGCCGACCGGCTGGCGGACGCACATCGCGAATTTGTTCGGCATTTCCGCCGGCGTCGTAAAGCCGTGAAGTCGACGGCCCTCACCGGCAGTGTAGTAGGTGCAGTCGATCGCTTCCTGGACGTCGCCGCCGGCTTCCTTGAGCACCTTGCCCATTTCGCGGGTCATTTCCTGCGTATAGCGGTCCTTGTTGTCGCGGATGATCTCAGCAAGATGAAAGAGCAGCTCGGCTCGTTTCGGTGCAGGTGTCCGACGCCATTTGGTCGCGGCCTCTTTTGCCGCAGAAACGGCCGCATCAACGTCGTCGGCGTTTGATTTAGGAAATCGGCCGATGATATCCGTTGTGTCGGCTGGGTTTACGTTGTCAAACCATTCGCCTGAAGAGCTTTTCACCCATTCACCGCCGATGTAGTTGTAATATTTCTTAACGGAACTTTTCGTTTTCGCTTCTTTCGCTTTGGACATAGTTATTTACTCGTAATATACGAAGAGGATGTCCGAAAACAAATTATAAGGCCGCGGTCACTAGGATCATTGCAGAAGCCCGCGCGTCAGCAAGGGCTTAACACGGGCGTTGAGAGTTAAGCCCTTGCTAACGCGCGGGCCTCCGCAACTAAATTGCGACTTTTCAGACATCCTCCGCATATGTAGCCCTTATTATTTCACCTTATCATCTAACCGTAAACTGAACGATCTTAAGTAGTGGCGCCCGCGCGGCCGGATTGTAGGTCAAAACGTGCAGGACGACGGGGTCCCCGGGCTTAAGCTTTGAAACGACCGCATTGAACGCCTTAAGATCCGTCACGCTGACGCGGTTGATACGTTGGATGAGATCTCCCTGACCAAGAGCGTCGGTTCCGGCTGAGTTCTTAACGTCCGTGATAAAGCTTGTAGGATTAATTTCTTTGATAACCAGGCCCTTCTGACTTTGCATTCTGTATGTGTTGGCAAGTGCCGGAGTTAGCTCGACCAGGGTAAGTCCAAAAGGGTTATGGTCGACTTTTGCAGCTTCCACTGGCGGGCCCGGACCTTCTAAGTCGTCAACTGAACCACGTGCTGCCGGCCGCTCTCCGAGCCGTGTGGATAAGGTCCTGCTCTCGAGATTCGCACCATTCTCACGAAGGATCCCAAATGAGACGCTTTTTTCGGGTGACGTCGCAGCTACCCGTGCAATGAGGTCTTGAGCACTTTCGATCTTCTTTCCGTTAAATTCAACTATCACATCGCCCGTTTGAAGGCCCGCCAAAGCAGCGGGGCCATTTTTATCACGAACATCCGTAATAATGGCTCCGCGTGCATCTTTTAGCCCGTAAACTGCCGCAAACTCTGATTTCACGGAATCCAATAAAACGCCCATATATCCACGGCGCACCTTGCCATTGTCGACGATCTGCCGAAAGACAAACTCCGCCTCACGCGATGGAAGGGCAAACCCGACACCATTGTAGTCGCCGGTCGAGGTTGCGATCTGTGAATTGACGCCGACGACTTCCCCGTTCATATTGACAAGCGGACCGCCCGAATTCCCTCGATTTATCGCGGCATCGGTCTGAATGAACCTCTGAAATGCCGAGGCATACGGGGTTTCGCGCCGGGTTTGCGAAATTATCCCTGCCGTCACGCTTTTGGCAAGCCCAAATGGCGAGCCGATCGCGAGCACCCAATCGCCTACTTCGGCTTTATCTGAGTCCCCAAATTTAACAAAAGGAAGTTCACGGCGTGCTTCGATCTTAAGCACTGCAAGATCTGTCTCATGATCCGTACCCACCACAGTCGCGGGAAATTCCTCGCCCGAATCAAGCTTAACGATAATTCTCGACGCCTCATCAATGACATGGGCGTTAGTCATAATGTAGCCGGTTTTATCGACTATGAAACCGCTGCCAACCGCCCTTGCGGCCCTCGGCTGCATCTGTCGCCGGAGAAAATCCAGAACATCGGAATCATTGGGTGCAGGTTGAGTACCTTTTGCCACCGGTTGAGGTACTTTACCCTTTGTATCGATACTTACTACGGCCGGCTCTATACTTTTGGTGATTTCAGCAAATGAGCGCGGCGGCCTTTCATTCTGAGCGGTGATCCCTCCGGCAAATATTCCTGCCCAGATCATCGAAAGGACCATGAATAGACCGATGCGACGGACACCTGTCGTGGCGATTTTATTTTCCAACATAAATACCTCTTTCAAGACAGTTAAACCTCAAAGCGAGTCCGACAAATTATAGCAGACTGTTGACTATTGTATTTCACGCAATTTTGCAGGAACGGCTGACTTTTTTATCATCAATCAGGTTTGAGTAAAATTTTTAAGACGCCGTTGCCCGCGGCCCGCTTCATAGCATCAACTCCTTCTGACAATCGGTATTCACCGTCGATCAGATCTTCTACATTGATCGCCCTTGTTTCAAGCAGGTCCAGTGCGGCCTGCATGCGCCCGCAGCGCGAGCCTATTATGGTGATCTCATCTACGACGACCCGCGACGCGGCCCAAACCGGCGAACCGTGGAAAGTGGATTTCAATACGATCTTCCCACGCGGCCTGACGAGATCGATCGCCGTTGCAAAGCCCGATTCCGAACCGCTCGCTTCCACCACAATGTCGGCTTGATTCAACATCGAAGGTTTCACCTCGCCTAAAAGTACTCCTATTACCCCCGACCTCTCCACGATCGCCATCTTTTCTTTATGCTTGCCAACGATCATTACATTTTGCGAATGAAGCGCAAGGCTCATCGCGCACAGCAACCCCAATTTGCCATCGCCTACTATGACGACCTTCGATTCCGCTTCGACGGCGACCTGTTCGGTAATACCGTAAGCAGCAGCCAGCGGCTCGGCGAAAACGGCGTGCTCATCGCTGACGCTATCAGGCACCTCTAAAAGGTTGCGCGATGGCAAT
>JBGTCF010000314.1:0-5739 GCA_041748975.1 Pyrinomonadaceae bacterium | reverse complement strand
GCGGGGACGCACACCGGAAGAACTACATGCATTGCTGCAGGAGGGCCTCGCCGAAAGCTCAAATGAACCCACCATACGCGTCATTCCTGATGGCCGCGCCGCGATACACCATGCAATAAAATATGCCCGCAAAGGCGAATTAGTCGTTACGCTCGCCGACCGCGTGCCTGATGATATTCGATTCGTCGAGGAATTCAGAGATTCATTCACAAAAAGTTAATGTCGGATTTTGTAGTTGAAATTCTAGGAAGAACGCTGGGCGACCAGAAAGCGCGGCGACTCGTAGACGCCGGACTTCTAGACTCTAGCCGATTTCAATATCGAAAGCCGATTGATGTAGAAGTCGCCAGATTGTTGCACGATCTCAAGTCTCTGCGGGTGATTCAATTTCACGAAGTGATGCCAGATGCTCGAAGTCTCGAACTTCTGAATTACGAGATTTTTGCAAAACGTAAAGAAATATCTTTCAGAGTTTTCGGATATGGCGATAGATGGGCTGATATTAGCATTCTTCGAAATCTTCCTGAAGTTGAGCGGTTTGATTGGGAATCCGTAATTTTCGGATCAATCGAACCGCTTTATTCACTAAGAAAATTGGTGCATTTGGGCATTGGCCTCACTCAACCAAAACCGAAGATCAGTTTGGATTTTGTTTTGAATTTTAGCGAGTCTATTGAAAGTCTTAGCATCGATGGAGACTATAAGAACACACTCACCGTAATTCCCCAGTTGAAGAAACTTAGGTCTGTTTGGTTTGTTTCCACTAAATTCGACGGATTTGATTTCCTTGAAGGCCTGCCCATCGAGACACTTGGTAATTATGGTGGCAGAGTTGGGAGTTTTGAGTTTTTGCGGAAATTGAAGACAATAAGGCGGCTTTGGATTAAGACTAACTCCAAAATTGAAGATATAGATTTTATCGAAGATTTACCGAATCTCGAACGGATAGAACTTTTGTATTTAGCAAGAATAACCCGGTTCCCAAAATGCGTACACCTAAAGAAACTGAAACTGATATTTGCTTACGAATGCAATCGACTGACCGATATTTCAGAATTGCAGAAGTTGTCAGGTGTAAAGGTCAGCGTTTGCGGCAAGGCTCTCAAAGATCGTTGGTTTCGAACAAACGATTTTTCGTTATCTGAGGCTTTGGATGCTGGCGGTAGATATCTATAAAAACTTGGTTCGCTGAATTAACACACGCCCTGTACATCCCTTCGGAATTAAATGGCAACGTGATGTTTCCTAATGTGTCGACCGCGATCAGTCCGCCTTCACCATTTATTTTCGTCAGGTGTTCGATGGTTTCGTTTGCGGCATCTTCTAAACTCAAACCCTTATATTTCATCCGGGCGGCGACATCGTACGCGGTTACGCTCCGCATAAAATATTCGCCGTGGCCGGTGCAGGAAACGGCACACGTTTGGTCGGCGTAGGTCCCGGCGCCTATGATAGCGGTGTCGCCGACTCGGCCGAATTTCTTATTGGTCATTCCACCAGTCGACGTTGCTGCGGCCAAATGGCCCCTGGCATCGCATGCCACAGCACCGACAGTTCCTAATGGCCGATTTTGAACAGCGGATCGCGGATCGTCGAAAGGCCCAATAGCCATAGCTCCCGGTTCAGATAAGGAGTGGTCGAGCTGAATGCGGCCCGCAACGATAGCTTCCTGAAGCTGAAGCCATCGATGCTCGGTAAAGAAATATTCGTCGGGTGATGTCTCGACATTCATCTGCTCTGCAAATTGATTTGCACCTTCACCGGCGAGCATGACGTGCTCGGTATGCTCCATAACCAATCGCGCCAGACTTACTGGGTTGCGGATGTTCTTAACAAAGGTTACGCCGCCAGCCTGAAGCGTGCTGCCATCCATGATAGCGGCGTCGAGCTCGACCTCGCCTTCGTGCGTAAATACGGCACCTCGACCGGCGTTGAAGAGCGGAAAATCTTCTAATGAGCGGACGGCTGCCTCAACCGCGTCGAGTGAACCGCCCCCGCCTTCGAGTAGATTCCACCCGGCCTTTAACGCATTTTCGAGCCCCCCGCGATATTCGCTCTCAAGTGCCGGAGTCATCTGCGATTTAAGGATCGTTCCTGCGCCGCCGTGAATTGCTAATGCTATTTTGGCCATAGTGTAATTCTACCGCACGGACTGGGGAAGTGGTAAGAAAAGAATATTCCGGATCTAGCCACTAATGCACGAATAAGAAGTAAGGAGTAGAAATCAGTTAGTTTTATTGGTGCATTAGTGGCTAAAGTTTTGAATTTCGAAGCCGCAAGGCGTTGAGAATCACTGAGACAGAACTAAAGGTCATTGCAGCACTTGCGATCATTGGCGAAAGCAGTAGGCCGAAAAACGGATACAAAAGGCCGGCCGCAATGGGCACACCCACAATGTTGTAAGCAAAAGCGAAGAATAGGTTTTGGCGGATATTCTTCATTGTGTTGACGCTAAGATTTCGCGATTTAAGGATCCCTCCGAGATCAGGTCTTAGCAATGTAATGCCAGCCGATTCGATCGCGACGTCTGTTCCGCTCGCAAAAGCGATTCCGACATCGGCCTGAGCTAACGCCGGCGCGTCATTGACGCCGTCACCTGCCATGGCGACGATCTTTCCCCCTGATTGGAGTTCTTTTACTTTATTCGCCTTGTCCTCCGGCATCACTTCGGCGAAGACCTGATCGATGCCAAGTTGCTTTGCTACAGTCTCGGCCGTCACCCGGTTGTCTCCGGTCATCATAATGACCTCCAGGCCTTGCCGGTGGAGTTCATCAATGGCGGCTTTCGCGGACGGTTTGATAGCATCGGCAACACCGATAAGGCCGGCAAGACTTCCATCGATCGTAATGAACATAACGGTCTGGCCCTTAGATCGGAGTTCCTCGGCTGAGGTTTTCAGAGCTCTGCCGGTTGCGTCGCCCTTGCCAACCTGAATGGCCTTACCGGCAATTAGCCCTTTTATTCCGACGCCGGTAATAGATTCAAAATTATTAACAGCTTCTGGTTTGAGCCCGCGTGTGTCCGCTTCGGCAACGATCGCTGTCGCTAGCGGGTGTTCGCTATTTCTCTCAAGGCTGGCGGCTAACTGCAATATCTCGGTTTCGTCGAATCCATCGTTTGCGACCACGCTCTGCAGCTTCGGTTTGCCTTCCGTCAGTGTCCCGGTCTTATCGACGACAATTGCGTTTATCTTTTCGAGGGTTTCGAGAGCCTCAGCTTTTTTGATCAAAACGCCGTTCTTCGCTCCGTGGCCGGTGCCGACCATGATAGACATCGGGGTTGCAAGACCCAGGGCGCACGGGCAGGCTATGATGAGGACTGAGACAGCTGCGACGATCGCATATGCAAGGCTGCCAAGTACAAGCCAGACGCCGAAAGCGATTACAGCTACAACGATCACTGCTGGAACGAAATAGGCTGAGACGACATCGGCGAGACGCTGGATAGGAGCTCGGCTGCGTTGGGCCTCGCCGACCATCCGGACGATCTGTGCGATCAGCGTGTCGCTGCCGACCTTTTCGGCCCGCATCGTGAAAGAGCGATTCCCGTTAATGGTTCCGCCTATGACTTTGCTTCCTGAGCCTTTTTCGACAGGGAGAGATTCTCCCGTGACCATTGATTCGTCGATGGATGTCTCACCTTCGACTATCTCGCCGTCCGTCGGCACTTTTTCATTTGCCTTGACGCGGAGACTCTGGCCGGCAGTGACGTGTCTCAGGTCGACGACCTCTTCCGTTCCGTCATCGCTCAAAACAGTCGCTGTCTCAGGTGCAAGCCGAAGCAATTCCTTGATCGCCGACGAGGTTTGAGACCTCGCACGGAGTTCGAGGACCTGTCCCAACAATACAAGTGTCGTTATGACGGCCGCGGCCTCGAAATAGCCGGGGACTATTCCGCTGTGAGCGTCGCGCATAGCGGCAGGGAACATTTCAGGCACGAGCATCGCGGCCAGGCTTAGGAGGTATGCCGCCCCAGTGCCGATCGCGATCAGTGTGAACATATTTGGGCTCATGTTCCTGACAGAAGCGACCGCCCGCACGAAAAATGGCCAACCGCCCCACAAAACAACTGGTGTAGCAAGCACAAACTGGATCCAGAGAGAGATTGTCGCAGCTCGCCCGTGCGGCCATGTGGGAAAAAGCGAATCAAAAGAGATGAACATCTCGGACATTGCGAGCACGAACACGGGAAATGTCAGCACCGCGGATATCCAAAAGCGCCGCTTCATGTCGATGTACTCGGGATCGGGTCGGTCGTCGAGCGTGATCTCCTTTGGCTCGAGCGCCATCCCGCAGATCGGACAGCTGCCGGGGCCGATCTGGACGATCTCAGGATGCATTGGGCAGGTATATTCGACATCGAGCGGCTGATCTACGCCCAAACTTGGGTTTAGATACTTTTCGGGGTTTGCCTTGAACTTCGTCTCACATCCGGCAGAGCAAAAATGGTATGTCTCACCATTATATTGATGGCTGCCGGCGGAGTTGGCTGGATCGACGGTCATACCGCAGACAGGATCGATCTGCGAAACGGCCGTTATGTTAAGATCCCCGGTCGCTACGGCTCCTGGTACTGACAGGCGGTCTGCGGTGGTTGATGCTTCTGCCTCTGGCAGGAAACTTTCGGGATCGGCCGCGAACCGGTCCCGGCAGCTTATGTTGCAGAAGTAGTATTTGGTCCCTTCATGTTCATGTTCGGCGGCGGCAGTTTCGGGGCTCACACGCATTTTGCACACCGGATCGACGTGGGTGCCTTCGGTGTCCATCATCATTACGTCTGTGGATGTTTTCCGGCGTCCGAGTTGGGCCGTTCCGGACGGGGCGGCCGACGCGGGACGATTTTGGGTAACGAACTTGTCGCGGCATCCCACGGCGCAAAAGTGGTACCGGATGCCGTCCTGTTCATAGGTCGCGGCCGCCGTTTCGGGCGTGACGGTCATACCGCAGATCGGGTCTTTGAATTCATTCTTCATCTTTTTAATTCCCTCCGAGAACTATTCTAAAAGATGTGAGCTAGTGTCAGGTCAAGCATCGTTTTCATTTTCGGCAAAGATTCTATCAGGCGGCATACGGAATGGCCGTCAGGTTCGGAATTTTCCATGTTCCTCCACATGTCGGCCGCAGATTCCAGCCGCTTTTGCAGGCGCTTCATTTCATGGATCTTCTTTCGATTCTCATCGATCCGTTTTACAACGACCTCGCGGACCATGGGGCACGGTGAATCGCCGTGGGCCGCGTGGTCGAGAATCTCCTCGATCTCGGCCAGGGTAAAACCCAGTTCCTTGGCGGCGGCAATGAATTTTAGCCGGTCACGGTCAGACGGCTTATAGATCTTGTAGCCGTTGCGAAGATCTCGTGAGGGCCTGAGAAGTCCTATCCGAGTGTAATAGCGGACCGTAAAGAGAGGGACATCGGCTCGTTTGGCCAAGACCGCGGCGGTCAGGCGGCTGCTCTGAAACGTCGACATTTTGTTACCTATATATACATCTTAGATTTTCTACCGGTTTTTCCATAGTACGGCGCACCAGCGGGTGACCCACGTGCCAGGGGGCAGGGCGAGAGCATCGAGTCGGGTGCGATCAGATCTCTGTCACATCTGGGATTAACGGTGAAGTTTGCCCGTTTGCCAAGCAACCTGGTTGTCGTCAAGATCGCCCAGGTTCGCTGCGTCAGATCGAAGAATTCGTCGGGCTTCTTTTCCGAGTGCGGATGAATATCGAACAGATCGTTGAGCTCCAC
>JBGTCF010000313.1:0-2303 GCA_041748975.1 Pyrinomonadaceae bacterium | reverse complement strand
CGCCTTTGCTTTCGCTACATTTTCGATCGATCCAAGGTGCTCGACATGAACCGGCAGTACATTCAACACAACAGAAATATCGGGCGGAGTGATCTCGCACAGCCGTCGGATCTCGTGCATCGGCGTGGACATTCCCATTTCCAGCACCGCGGCATCGTAACTGCTGTCCGAAGCCAGGCGAACGACCGTCAGAGGAAGGCCAAGACCGTTATTATAATTCTTGATATTGCGAAGGACGTTAAGTCCGAGTGCGGATAGCACATGAGCTGTAATTTCTTTCGCAGTTGTTTTCCCGGCACTGCCAGTGATCGCTACTACCGGTTTATTCCACTCGAGATAAATGCCGTGGGCCAGTCGTTGAAGTGCCGCTATTGCGTCATCTACGAAGATCGCCCGATCACTAAACATCTCCAATTGATGTTCTATAAATCTGTCTTTTCGCGCAACATATGCGACCGCCCCGCTTTCGAGTGCTGATCTGACGTACGTTGTCGAATCTTCAATATCACCGTTAAATCCGTTGTTTTGATATTCAGGCTGTGAAAGTGCGAAGAAAACATCTCCTTTTTTTACCTCACGGGAGTCGATAGCAAAAGAACCCACTTCGCATTTTCGCAAAGCGGGGTCAATTGCCGGGGCGTGCGCATTCATATATGAGATCGCAGTTTCAAGTTTCAAGTTTTGTGTTATCCGTCCCTGATTTGACCTGTCTCGGCCGCTCCGCAGGCGGCTTCTCTCCCTGATTTTCTTTCTTGGTATCGGGTTTCTTTACCGGCACTTTGGGTTTCTCTTTGCTTTCCACCGGCTTCTCTGCCTGGCGCGGTTTCGATTCAGCTGAATTGTTTTTACTGACCGTCTTATCATTTGGGGCCACGGTTTGAGGCGTTTCCGGGATGACCTCCGCGATCGGCGATTCTGGCTTCTGCAGGGCATCCTTCGGGATCTTCATTGTTTCCAGCATATGCTGGGCGACCTCTCTAAAAACAGGCGCCGACACAACGCCTCCGTCTCGAGCCCCACCTCTTGGCTCATCCATGACAACGGCGATAACGATCTCAGGCTTGTTGGCAGGTGCCATGCCTATAAACGATGAAACATACATGCTCGGATCGACCGCTCTGGTCTTGGGATTTACCTTCCATGCCGTACCCGTTTTTCCGGCGGCAGAATAACCATTAAGCTGCGCGCGGCGACCCGTTCCGGTCAACACTACCTGCTGAAGCATCTTCCGCAGACCCCGTGCAGTTTCTGCCGTAAGTATCTGAGTTTGCTTAGGTTCTGTTACCACTCTGGACTCTTCATTAGTGGTCCGAATTTCTTTGATAATATGCGGCTGGATCCGTACTCCGTTGTTAGCTATCGTCGCAAAAGCACTTGCCATTTGCAACGCAGTTACCCCAATTTCATATCCTATCGACATTGAGGCCAGAGAGTCACCATACCAACGCTCGGGAGCCCTCACCAGACCAACAGTTTCGGCCGGGAGTTCGACGCCGGTGCGAGCTCCGAAACCGAATTTTTTTATCATGCCGAAAAAGTCATCTTTACCAACCCTCATGCCCGTTTTGATAGCACAGACGTTGCTGGATCGGGCCATCGCCTCAACATAGGAGACTCGCCCGACCGGATGGCCGTCTCGAAATATGCGTTTTCCCACTAAGATCGTGCCGTTCCCGCTGTCGATCTCGTCATCGGGCGAAAATAGGTTTTTCTCCAGACCCGATCCATAAGCCACGATCTTGAAAGCAGAACCCGGGGAATAAACGGTCTGGATCGTTTTGTTAGAGATATGTTCTGATGCCGATTCGACGATCGTATTTGGGTTATACGTCGGATAATTCGACATGGCCAGGATCGCTCCGGTTTTCACACTGAGGGCGACGGCCATTCCTGCCTTTGCATTTGACGCCCGAACGCCTCTTTCGAGGGCCTCGTCCATGACGTATTGCATGCCCGCGTCGATCGTGAGGACGACATCGCTCGGTTGGTCGCTCTCCGACGTAGTTTCATCATAGACCCGGCCAAGTCTATCTCGGGTCTGAAGATTATCAATTACCGAACCTTTTAGAAGTTTGTCCTGGGATTGCTCGATACCTGCCCTGCCCTCTTCCTCAGAATTGTTGAACCCGATCACCTGAGCGGCAAGGGATTCGTATGGATATTTCCTCTTCTGGTCGTCGACCCAATGGAGACCGGTAAAGTTGGGAAGATCCGATTTCTTGACGCTCCCGTCATCCAGAGCCTTATTTATCTGCAAGACGACATCTTCGTCGAGTTTTTTTGCAAGTGGAAGAAATCTGCGA
>JBGTCF010000312.1:0-5184 GCA_041748975.1 Pyrinomonadaceae bacterium | reverse complement strand
ACATCTTCCTGGCCGTCGAGGGCGATCATGAAAAAATCATAGCTCGTCTTAAAGCACACCATTCCGTTTCCGAAGAACCAGACGCCCTCGAGAACTGGATTGCCGCCGATTATCGAACCGAGGGGAAAGCCGGTGATCGTTTTGGGATTCAGGATATTGGTCATTAAGACGGCCCCGGACGCGAACGAAAACGCCCCGAGGAGCGGTGCGCCGATTCGTCTTGCAATATCACGCTCAAATTTTACGCGTTCGGAATCTGCATCCGAGAGCTGGCCTTTCTCAATCAAGTCCTCGCGGCGTTTCAGGTAACCGTCAAACTGCTCGGCGAGCTTTTTCACCGACCACGTCGGGATGGCGGAATTCATCAGCCAATGCGAACTCAGGCCCGTAAACACGATGCCTAGCCCGGCGCCAATCGCCATTGATGCTCCGGTTGTCGCGGCTCTGAGTGGATCAGCCTGCACCCAGTCGGTGGCCGTCTGAATGGACTTGCGGGCGGAGTCTAAAGTCGTCGACAGGCTCGAACCAAATCCGACAACCTTTGATACGCGCCGGGCGCTTGTGCCGACGGTGTCGCGGGCATCCTCAAAGATCTCGCCGGCCTTTTCGGCTGCATCGACGACCGCGCCGCCCGCCATCGACCCGACGTCGCCCGCGGCATCGCGGATCGGTTCGCTAACATTCCATGCCGATTTCGCGGTGCTCTCTGCCGTGCTATAGACGCCTTCAGCGACCTTGACCGCCTGCTTCCCAACATCGGTTTTTTCGGCCTCGGACCTTATTCGCCCGGCGCCCTTCTGCGCGGTTTCAACTACCACCTTAGCTCCGCCCTCGATCTTTTCCTTTAGACCGAGCTGGGCATCGATCTCGTCAAATTTCTCAGTGGCTTTTTTCTGCCAGCGTTCGAATTTCTCTTTGTAATCGCTCATATAGATTCACCGTTATGACACTTGTATTAGATACGAAAAGATCTCGCCGAGGTTCGATCAAATCGCCGGATGTCCTCATATCATCCCATCTATCGCCCGGCGATTCAATAGAATTTTAACCCGGATTTGCTATTCTATTGATTCGAGATTATGCCGATAGTTAGATGTCCGCATTGCGGAAAAGAAACAGAATTCACGGGTAACGAGTTTCGGCCTTTCTGCTCGGAACGCTGCAAACTGCTCGATTTCGGTGCCTGGGCGGACGAGGAATTCAGGCTGCCGTCTGAGTCGGCCGCATTGAGCGAAGAGGATGTCGAGGCGATCGAACAAGCCATGGAGGAAAGGTCAAAATGACATTATTTCAGATCGTCGCAGCCCAGATGAGCAGCGGTGTCGGAGCCGTTGCGGCCGGAGCATTTTTTCTGGTCGCGGCCGCCGTCGCCTTTATCGCTTTCAAGATGCTAAAGAAGACGGTAAAGATGGCATTTCGCATCGTTGTTCTCATTCTCATCCTCGGAATAGCCGCCGCGGGCAGCATCGCCTTATGGGCACTTAGCTCGGGCAGCTCGTCAAAACCCGCACAACGCCCTGCCCGTACGCGGTAGCTCCCGGTAATGGCCGGAACACCAGAAAAAACCAAAACAAGCCGCTGGCAACGCTATCGCGGGCTGCCGGGAAATGTCCTTGCGCTCAGCGTCGTAAGCTTTTTGAATGATACATCGAGCGAGATAATTTACCCTCTGCTTCCGGCTTTTCTCGCTCTTTCGCTTGGCGCCACGCCATTCGCCATCGGCTTGATCGAAGGGATTGCCGAGTCGGTGGCCAGCCTGCTTAAGCTCGTATCGGGATACCTCAGCGACAGGTTTTCAAAGCGAAAGCTGCCGGTCTTTTTTGGCTATTCACTCTCAGCGGTTATGCGGCCCGTTCTTGCTTTCGTCACAAGCTGGCCGCAGGTGCTCGTGGTGCGGATGGCCGACCGCGCTGGAAAAGGCATTCGCGGGGCACCGAGGGATGCGTTGATCGCCGAGAGCGTATCACCGGACAAACGCGGGATGGCGTTTGGATTTAACCGGGCCGCCGATCATCTCGGGGCTGTATTCGGGCCGGTGGTGGCGTTTTTCCTTCTTTTGTTCATTGCCGCCGACACACAAAATCCGACCATCATCGAATACCAGAATGTCTTTCTCTTCGCGTCAGTTCCGGTGGTGGCCGGTTTGCTGGTGATCGCCTTCTTTGTCCGGGAAAAGCCCCACGAGGCCGAACAGCTCGCGGTACCCGTTAGTTTTTCGCTCAAAGGTTTTGACTCCAATTTCAAGCGATATCTTATCGTCATAGCGTTGTTCACACTTTCTAATTCGACCGACGCGTTTCTTTTGCTGAGAGCCAGCGATGCCGGTATTTCACCGGTCATGCTTCCGCTGCTGTGGATGGCCCTGCATTTGAGCAAAGTGGTCAGCTCGCTGATCGCGGGCGATCTCTCGGACAGGATCGGGCGAAAGACGCTGATAATTACCGGTTGGCTCATTTACGCACTGGTCTATGCGGGTTTTGCATTTGTTGATTCGGCATGGCAGGCGTGGGTGCTCTTTATAGTCTACGGAGCATACTTCGGCCTGACCGAGGGTGTCGAAAAGGCGTTCGTCGCCGATATGGTGCCAGCAGGGAAGCGGGGCACTGCATACGGATTCTACAATCTTGCCTTCGGAATCACCGTATTTCCAGCCTCCTTATTGTTCGGCCTCATATGGAATGAATATGGCGCCGCCGCCGCATTCCTCACCAGCGCTACGATCTCGATCGCCGCGATATTCCTGTTTACAACGGTGGCTTCGCCCCAGGTTAAGCATCAGTAGAAAGTTCAACGTTCAAAGTTCAACGTTCAAGGTTCAAAGTGAAGTGTTTAGGGAGCCGCAAGCGTGAGTTAAGCGTGATGGGGCCCAATGGACACTTATGTTCTGCGATGGCGAACCACCGCTCAAGGTTTTTACCCACCCGGAGCAAATTTCGTAAAAATTTCGTTTTAATTTCGTTACTTTTTCTCAAAAATGCCTTAGTTTTTCGGCACAGGTTAATCGTGCAAAAAAGACTCATGGAAACGCATGCGCAAAAAAGGCGTCCGAGTTGGTAATTGCGGCTATTGGCGCAAGTGAGGCGGCAAACGGTCGCCAATGCAGGAGATCTTGACAATGAAAATAATAAGAAATGCTTTTACGGAAAGACGAAACACCATAATTGTTCTGATCTTTGCATTAGGAATGATAGTAATCGGCTGGGCTGCCACACCAACGGCACGTGTTCAGGAAGTCAATGCCTCGAAGGTCGACCTAATTACGGAGGTATTTGCTCAAGACGAGATCATGCGCCAACTAATAAGCATGCGCGAAGGCAAGACGGAGGTTGGCGACGGTGTCGCAACGAATGGGCCCGCTGTGGCAAATGCGATCAGGGTCCTACCGGGCTGTACAACAAATACTCTGCCGGCTAACGACGACGGTTCAAGTGGGGCAATCACTTTACCATTTCCCATCAATTATTTTGGAACGACGCGTACCCAAGCTTTTGTCAATAACAACGGCAATATCACATTTACCGCACCGCTTACGACATTCACGCCGTTCTCTTTGACGTCAACTAATACTCCAATAATCGCCCCATTTTTTGCTGACGTTGATACCCGTGGCACCGGATCGGGTGTTGTTCAATACGGTAATGACAGTGTCAACGGTCGGGCGGCTTTTTGTGTTAATTGGGTAAATGTGGGCTATTTCAACAGTAAAGTCGATAAGTTGAATTCTTTTCAACTTATTCTGATCGACCGCTCAGACACCGGGGCAGGCGATTTTGATATGGAGTTCAATTACAACCGGATCATATGGGAAACCGGCGACTCATCTGGAGGTACAAACGGCCTTGGCGGAAATTCGGCCCGTGCCGGTTACGCCAATGGAACCATGGCAGCCGGAACATTTTTGGAGTTTTCGGGCTCAGCGGTCAATGGCGGTCTGCTTGATTCGAATACAGCGACCGGCGTGACAAATAATTCGTTCAACTCCGGGGTTGTCGGACGTTACATTTTTGGCGCACGCAACGGAGCCGTCCCCACGCCGACGCCGACGCCCACGCCAACCCCCACGCCGCCGCTGGTGGTAAATCAGCATCTGACCACGGCCGGGCCGATCCCCGACGATTGCGGTTCGCCCACAGCGAAGACTGCCTTTACGACACTCGACGCGACGGCGCTGCAATGGACATCGGTGTCGGGTTTCCAGAATGGCACGATCGTCCGATGGGAATGGGTGCAGCCAAATGGCTCGATCTTCAAGCAATTTGAGGGGGCGATCAATAACCCGAATTCGAACGTATGCTTTTGGGACGGGATGAACATCTCTGGCACGCCGGCGGCACAGTTACTCGGAAACTGGCAGGTGCGCG
Organism: Pyrinomonadaceae bacterium; assembly: GCA_041748975.1. Taxonomy (GTDB): domain Bacteria; phylum Acidobacteriota; class Blastocatellia; order Pyrinomonadales; family Pyrinomonadaceae; genus OLB17. The sequence goes on along the minus strand of JBGTCF010000312.1, from coordinate 823 downwards.
TTTTCTACAATGGCGGGTTGATCGCCACTGATAACTTTACGATCAGCGTGCCCCCTCCACCGAATGTATTTGAACACTTGACGACGGCCGGTCCTATACCCGACGGCTGCGCAACGCCTCCCGCAAAGACCAGCTTTACGACGCTCGATCCGACGGTACTCCAGTGGACCTCGGTTTCAGGCAATCTGAACGGCTCCGTCGTTCGATGGGAATGGGTGCAGCCAAATGGCTCGATATTCAAGCAGTTTGATGCCACGATCAACAACACCAACTCTAATATCTGTTTCTTCGACGGAATGAGCATCGCAGGCACTCCGGCGGCGCAATTGCTCGGTAACTGGCAGGTTCGTGTTTTCTATAATGGCGGGTTGATCGCGACGGATAACTTTACGATCACGGCGCCGCCTCCGCCAAATGTTTTTGAGCACTTGACGACGGCCGGTCCTTTACCAAACGGCTGTGGAACCCCCGCCACAAAGACGAGTTATACGACGCTAGATGCGACGGTACTCCAGTGGACGTCGATCTCGGACAACCTCGACGGGTCGGCCGTTCGATGGGAATGGGTGCAGCCTAACGGCACAATATTCAAGCAATTTCAAGGCACGATCCACAACACTAACTCTAATATCTGTTTTTTCGACGGAATGAGCATAGCGGGCACACCGGCGGCGGAGCTGCCGGGCAACTGGCAGGTGCGTGTCTTCTATAACGGGGTCCTGATCGCAACGGATATCTTTACGATCACGGCGGTACCTCCACCGACTGTCTTTGAACACCTCACCACAGCCGGTCCGATCCCCGGCGGGTGTTCAACACCAAT
>JBGTCF010000311.1:0-4005 GCA_041748975.1 Pyrinomonadaceae bacterium | reverse complement strand
CAAAGCCACTACGAAACCTGCTGCCAAGAAAGCAGTAAAGAGTGCATCGAAACCGGTGGCCAAATCCACTCCGAAGCCTGCTTCCAAGAGAGCAGTAAAGAGTGCAGCGAAACCAGCGACCAAATCGACAGCGAAGCCCGCGGCGAAAAAGGCTACGAAGCCAGCCGCCAAAAAGGCTGCGAAGAAAAAGTAGGATTCGCTACGTCCCAAAAACCAATCTAGCCCGAGCCTCGCTTGGGCTATTATTTTGAAATATGGAAAGAAAAAGGACACTTCCCGGCATCGAAGTTTTGCTGAAAGAACGCCTCGACCTTTTACGCGGACAGCGGATCGCTTTGGTCTGCAATCAGGCAACCGTACTGCCCGACCTTCGCCATGCCGCAGACGTATTCCACGAGCATCCAGATATAGACCTGACCACACTCTTCGGTCCGCAGCACGGCATTCGCGGCGATGTTCAGGACAACATGATCGAGACGGGTCACGCGGTCGATTCGCACACCGGACTCTGGATCTACTCGCTCTACAGCGAAACGCGCGAGCCGACCGAGAAGATGCTCGAGAATGTCGACACAATCGTCTTTGACCTGCAGGATGTCGGCTGCCGCATCTACACGTTCGTTTATACGATGGCCAACTGCATGCGAGCCGCGAAAAAATACGGCAAACGTGTGATCGTATGCGATAGGCCCAACCCGATAGGCGGGATCCACGTCGAGGGCAATGTTACTGAAACAGAATTCACCTCCTTCGTTGGCCAGTTTGAGATACCGACCCGGCACGGAATGACAACCGGCGAGCTGGCGAGGATGTTCAACGAACATTTCGGCATCGGCTGCGATTTGGAAGTGATTCCGATGGATGGCTGGCGACGCGAGATGTGGTTCGAGGATACGGGCCTTCCTTTCGTGATGCCCTCGCCGAACATCCCAACTGCCGACACCTGCGTAGTTTTTCCCGCGACCGTTCACATCGAAGGCACCGAGCTAAGCGAGGGACGAGGCACGACAAAACCTTTTGAGTTGAACGGCGCCCCATTCATCGATCCCTGGAAATGGGTTGCGGAACTCGACCGATACAATTTTCCGGGCGTTGTATTACGGCCGTGCTTCTTCCGCCCGACATTCCAAAAGTGGGCCGATCAGACCTGCGGCGGTATCCAGATCCACGTCACCGACCGCGAAGCATTCCGCCCCGTCATTCTCGGCATTGCGATGGTCAAAACGGCGTACGACTTATATCCCGAGCAATTCCAATGGAAACAGGGCGATTACGAATACGAATTCGGCAAGAATCCCTTTGACGTCGTTAGCGGTTCGGACAAGATCCGCAAAACAATCGAGGCGGGAGTGAGTTTGGACGAGATCGAAGACGCGTGGATGGATAGACAAAATGAGTTTCGACAGATTCGAGAACAGTGTCTGCTATACCGTTCTGGCCACGGATAGAAACATCCGCCTCTCGGAATTCTAAGCGAATGTTCCGCAGGCAATAATACCCCAAAAGCGGTTGGGATAGAGAAGGGTTTGGAACCGATTCCTCAGGGCATATCAACATTTGCTGCTGGCCATGGCTTGATCTTGCTAAGAACCTGTTCAAGTGAATCCTTCGCCTTAGCCGCGTCGAAATCAAGTTGCAGCCCCATCCAAAACTCCTCGGACATCCCGAAAAACCGCGATAGACGGAGTCCGGTGTCGGGGGTGATCGAGCGCGTGCCGGCAACGATTTCACTAATTCGTCGCTGCGGTACGCCGATCTCTTTGGCTAAGCGATACTGTGTGATGCCCATAGGCTTAATAAATTCTTCAAGCAGGATCTCGCCTGGATGTGGATAGGGGACTTTACGCATATTTGTTCTACCTCAGTGATAATCAACGATCTCGACCTCGGTTGGACCGCCGGGCTCCCAAACGAAACAGATTCGGAATTGATCGTTGATACGAATACTGTATTGCCCGAGCCTGTCACCCTTTAAGCTTTCAAGGCGGTTCCCTGGTGGGACTCTAAGATCATCAAGCCGCGCTGAGCGATTCAACATTGCCAGTTTGCGCAGAGCTACCGATTCGAGGTTCACGAACCGTTTGATCCGCTTACCTTCGAACAACGACTCTGTATCAGAACATTTGAAGGAGCGGATCGGTATATTAAATAGTATTGCGTCACGGTAGTATGGTCAAGCAAAATGATGAATTAGGGACAGTCGAAACACACACGCTACCGCTCGTGTTTCTGCCTTAGCGCCTCCAGTACTTTCTGACCTCTTGGCGATAGCCGATAACCTGGCCGCAGGCTTTCAGTCAAACCGAGGGCTTTTAGTTTGCGGACCCAGGGTTTAAAGTGCGGGATGTCGAGGCCGACCGATGCAGCAAGTTTCGCGGCGTGGGTGTTTGGCCGGTCGTGGATCATCTGCAGGTACAACTGGGTCCAGTTTCCACGCTGGCTATTTTCGTCAAGTTTGCGTAGCTTTTCGATGATCGTATTTAGCTCGTCATCGCTGAGGTCCGCTTGCTGCCGAAGCGCTTTTCGCGGATCTTCTCCGAGATAATGAAGTTTGATCCGGTAGATCTGGGTTTCATCGGTCCGTTCGAGCAGATGATCGATCAAGTCCTGCTTAGAGGCGTAACCGGATTCGCGAGCGTCTTTGTCCGTGATCTCATCTTCTGTCACAACCTCTACTTCATCGATGCCAAGTACGCCGAGTTTTGTCATCTGCGTGCCGCCAGGCTTGACGGTCGAGCGTTTCCAAACGCGGAATACTTTGGACACGCGGCCGGCGATAATTTCTTCAATGAGTTTGGATTTGAGCAGCATGTAAGTTGTGCCGGCGTTCTTCTAGCCTCCACTTACCGCGTTGAATATATGGATCTCGCCGTCAACCAACACTGTAGTGAGGCCGTCCGAGCGTTTTACATCGCGTCCGTCGGCAAATATATTCACGTGCTGACGTATCTCACCTTGCTCGTTCAGCACACGCTCGCGTAATCCTGGATGCCGCCGCCAAAGTTCATCGAGTGCATCGTCAAGTTTTGAGTGAGCTTCCGTTAAGGGGATCTCAAGTGCACCGCCTGTGAGCGATTTGAGATGGCCAGAAATATGTACCGTCACAGCCATAAGAATTAACCGCCAAATGTCACGAAAACGCACGAATCTCAGAACTTCATTTTGTGGATTTTCGTGCCTTTCGTGATTCCGCTTTTACAGTTTGTATGCTTTCACACAACAAATTTCAGGCAGTGAACCCTGGATCATCTCCCACGAATCGCCGTCGTCCTTGGAACCAAAGAGCTTGCCGTTCTTTGTGCCAAAATAAACTTCATTCCCGACTGAGTTCATCGAATCGCGGAGGATGACCTCGTACTCATCTTCCTGCGGCAGGCCGTTGGTCAGCGGTTCCCAGGTATCGCCCTCGTCGCGGGTGCGATAAACTCGCAGCTTGCCATCGCATGTGTAACGAATGGCGTCGGCCTGGAGCGGCACGATAAAAGCCGAGCCGTTATCCGTGACTGTAAGCCCGAAGCCGAAATTCGACGGCAGCCCGTTCTCGATCTCCTCCCACGTCGTGGCTCCATCGTGGCTGCAGTAGACGCCGTGATGGTTCTGCAGATAGAAAGTATCCTTCTTCTCCGGATGCCGGGCGATCTTATGGACGCATTGGCCGAACTCCGGATAAGGATCAGGAAGGAAATAAGCTTTTACGCCTTTATTCGAAACCTGCCAATTCTGTCCACCATCGGCCGATCGGTACACTCCGCCTGTCGAAATGGCGATCTTTATGTCGTTGGGATCATCGGTATCAGTGACTATCGTATGCAGACACAGGCCGCCAAATCCGGGCGTCCACTCTGCGCAGTGCGGGTGATTCCATAGGCCCCGGTTGAGTTCCCATGTCTCGCCCGCATCTTTCGATTCGAACAATGCAGCGGGAGCAACACCTACGTACATCGAATCGTCATCGCCGCCAGGCGCGATCTGCCAGATATTTTCGAGCGACTTCTCGGTTTCCTT
>JBGTCF010000310.1:0-5093 GCA_041748975.1 Pyrinomonadaceae bacterium | reverse complement strand
TGATGACGAATCTACGGTTGCCCTGCTGCTCAATCGTGTCTCAACCGCGATGAGGTACTACATCGATCCCGCCGGACCGCAGGCACCCTTGCCTGCATCGGCACAACGTGCCGAAACGCCTAAACGTCCGGCTGACGCTCGGCAGGCTGGGAGCCTGCGGTCCCACGTGGAGGACCTACTCATCGAACGGATGCGGAATGCTGAGACGCTCGGGCAGCGGATCACTTTTTATCGTGCGTTTCTTAATATTGCTTCAAGTCAGAAGGCTCAGGGTATCTTGAAGGGGATGTTGGTCGCGGGAGCTCTTAAGCGTCCTGCGGACGCTGTGCAGGCTGGGAGCCTGCGGTCCGACGGAATACCTCTTAAGGCCAAGGACAGGTTCGATATTGTTACTCGTCTCATAATTCTAGGCGATCCGGATGGGTTGAAGCTGCTTGCCGATCTCGAAAAAACTGAGACGAGCGATGATGCCAGGCGTTGGGCGTATGCCGCGAGAGCGGGTGTACCGATCGCGGAGAGCAAGGCTAAATACTGGAACGACTTTGTCTCTAACAAGGACATCTCGGAGAGTTGGATCGAAGCGGCCTTTAGCTCCTTCAATTCCACGCGTCACGCCGAACTCACACGGCCCTACCTCGAACGTGCCCTGCAAGAGCTGCCAAATCACAAAAGAAACCGCAAGATCTTTTTCGTGAACGGCTGGCTTGGCGCCTTCATCGGCGGCCAGCGAAGCGAGGCGGCACTTGCGATCGTAAACAAGTTCCTCGCCGACAATCCAAACCTCGACCGCGATCTGCGGCTCAAAATCCTCGAGAACATAGATCTCATCGAACGAGCGGTAAAGATCCGTAGCAGATTCTCCAAGCCGTAAGAATTTTTTGCCCGCGAATAGCGCGAATAAAACGAATAAGAAAGAAATTGCATACTTCTTTTTATTCGTGTCTATTCGCGCTATTCGCGGGCAAGACTCTTACTCTTCCAATCTTGACAAAAAAGTAATGGTTTGTGATTATTTACCTATACTAAGCGCCAGAAGGCGTTATTCGATAAGAGCTTATGAAAATTTCGGCACAAGAGGAATACGGGTTGCGATGCCTCGTGCAGCTGGCTAATCTGCCCGATGGCGAAAGCCTGACGCTGCCGCAGATCGCAGCTCTCGAAGGCATTTCGACAGCCAACGCAGGCAAGCTGATGTGGCTGCTGAATAAGGCGGATTTCGTCCATTCGACCCGCGGTACTAAGGGCGGTTATTCGCTTGCGAGGCCTGCGGACGAGATCCGGTTGAGCGAAATCATAAAGGTGCTCGATGCTGATGTGCTCGATAAGCACTGCGAAAGCTACACCGGAGTGCTGGATTCTTGCGTTCACAAAGGTGATTGCGGGATTAGGCCGGTTATCGTTGGCCTGCACGAGATCGTGGAAAATGCTTTATCAAAGATCACCCTCGCTCAGCTCGTCGGAAACGAATTAACAGTTGGCGAGATGTTTCATAAAATTCAAGGGATCCACCGGACGATTGAGCCGCAGAGGATATAGGAAGAATATTAAGCCGCAGATTAAAGCAGATAACGCGGATTCGAATTTGTAGAGATGGCTCTATCTGCGTAATCCGCGATCATCGGGGCAAAAAAATCATATGTCGACAGCAGCAGAATTACTTACAAATCGGGAATACAAATACGGCTTTGTCACCGACATCGAGACCGAGACGATCGCCAAGGGTCTTTCGGAAGATACGGTGCGTTTGATCTCGTCGAAAAAGAATGAGCCCGAATGGATGCTCGAGTTTCGGCTGAAGGCGTATCGACAATGGCTGACGATGAAACAGCCTGATAATTGGGCCAATTTTGATTATCCAAACATAGATTTTCAAAACATCTCGTATTATTCGGCCCCAAAACAAAAGCCTTCGAAAGCGAGCCTGGACGAGGTCGATCCTGAGTTGCTGAGAACATTTGAAAAGCTCGGCATCCCGATAACCGAGCAGAAGATGTTAGCAAACGTGGCTGTCGATGCGGTGTTTGACTCGGTTTCGGTTGCGACGACATATAAGAAGAAGCTGCTTGAAGCCGGCGTGATCTTTTGCTCGTTTACCGAGGCAGTCGAGCTTTATCCGGACAAGATAAAGAAATATCTCGGCTCGGTCGTGCCGGTCGGCGACAACTATTACGCAGCTTTGAACTCCGCAGTTTTCTCGGACGGCTCGTTCGTATTTATCCCGAAAGGCGTTCGCTGTCCGATGGAGCTTTCGACGTATTTTCGCATCAACACACAGGAAGCGGGCCAGTTCGAACGCACGCTGATCGTCGCTGAGGAAGGCGGCTATGTGGCGTATAACGAGGGCTGTACGGCACCGCAATTTGATACGAATCAGCTCCACGCTGCCGTGGTGGAGCTTGTCGCTCTGGACGATGCCGAGATCAAATATTCGACCGTTCAGAACTGGTACGCGGGCGACGAGAACGGCAAAGGCGGGATTTTCAACTTCGTAACAAAAACGTGGTGCGTGTCGCGGCGTTAGATCGAAAATTTCGTGGACGCAGGTCGAGACTGGCTCGGCGATCACCTGGAAATATCCTAGCGTGATCTTGCAGGGCGACAATTCGATCGGCGAATTTTATTCGGTCGCCCTCACCAACAACGCCCAGATCGCCGACACCGGCACCAAGATGATCCATCTCGGCAAGAACACAAAATCGACGATCATCTCAAAAGGGATCTCGGCTGGAAAGTCGAACAACTCGTACCGCGGCCTCGTCAAAATAATGCCAAAGGCCGAAGGTGCCCGAAACTACACCCAATGCGACTCAATGCTCATCGGCGGCAAATCTGAAGCTAATACGTTCCCGTACATCGAGGTCATGAACAACACCGCCCGCGTCGAGCACGAAGCTACGACGTCGAAGATCAGCGAGGATCAGTTGTTTTATTTGCAGCAAAGAGGGATCGGCCAGGAAGACGCGGTTTCGTTGATCATCAACGGATTCTGCAAGGAAGTTTTTCGAGAGCTGCCGATGGAATACGCGGTCGAGGCGACGAAGTTGTTGGGATTGAAACTCGAGGGATCGGTCGGATAGGAGATTTAACGCAGAGATCTCTTAGAACGCAGAGATTGGGAAAGCGATGTTTGGCTCTGCGGACTCAGCGGTCTCGGCGTTCAATATAATTTTTGATATGAAGACAATACAGCCAGATCGCCAGCCGCAACCCAAAGGACATTATTCTCCCGGGATCGAGCACAACGGTTTGATCTATGTTTCGGGGCAGTTGCCGATGTCGTTGGATAAGCGTGAGCCTTTTACGGGTGATATTGACGCGCAGACGGAGCTTGCTTTGCGGAATGTTGAGGCGGTTTTGCAGGCGGCGGGGAGTGATCTGGACCACGTTTTGCAGTTTACGATCTATGTTTCTGACATGGAATTGTGGGGAGCGGTGAACGCGGCATACGCCCGCGTGATGGGCGATCATCGTCCGGCGAGGGCGATCGTGCCGGTGAAGGACCTGCATTTTGGAACTCAGATCGAGATACAGGCGATCGCGTCGGTAGGAGATTAGCCACAGAGGACACAGAGAAAACTGAGGAGAGAAGATTGTTTATGAGATGGGGATTATTTGTGTTTGTTGTCTTTGCGTTGGTGCTAACAGTTGCTGCTCAGTCAGGCGGAAAGCGTGCAGTCGAGTCGCCCGGTTCGCCTAAGCCCATCGGGCCATATTCGGACGCGATCGTTGCCAATGGATTCATTTTCCTTGCCGGAAAGGTTGGAACCGATCCAAAAACCGATACTCTCGTTGACGGAGGAATTGTCGAGCAGACCGAACAGGTTTTGAAAAATATCGAGGCAGTGCTGAAAGCCTCGGGCAGCAGCCTCGATGATGTCGTTAAGACGACGGTGTTTCTCGCCGATCTGAACGATTTTGCGAAGATGAACGAGATCTATGCGAAGCGGTTTAAGACGCCTTTTCCAGCTCGCTCCACCGTGCAGGTTGCGCGGCTACCACGTGATGCAAAGATCGAGATCGAGGCAGTGGCGATAGTTAGAACCGGGATCGGTAGCGACCGGCGGAAGTAGCTTGGTGGTGGGCTTTGAGAGAACCCCCCCGTCAGCCCAGAGCGGCTGCCACCCTCCTTTGTGAGGAGGGGAGTTTAAGACTATGCAATTTTACGGAGTCGATTGGGTTGCCACCTTTGCGGGTTTGACGGGCGTTTATCTGATCGGTAGCAAAAATAAATACGGTTTTTTGATAATGATGGTCGCGAGCCTGAGCTGGATGACCGTCGGGTTTATGATCGGCAGTTTGGCTTTGATCCTTGGCAGTACGGTGTTCTTTTCACTGCACGTTCGGGGTTGGCTCAGATGGAAAAAGGAAGCACGTATGGAGGCTGAGTCGATGTTATGAAACTGGAAATCTTTCAGGTTGATGCTTTTACTCGGAAACCGTTCGGCGGGAATCCGGCGGCGGTCGTGCCGCTGGATGCGTGGCTGCCGGACGAGACGATGCAGTCGATCGCGCTCGAGAATAATTTGTCGGAAACCGCGTTTTTTGTTCGCGAGGGCGACGGCTATGGCCTTCGTTGGTTTACGCCGGCATTTGAGATCGACCTTTGCGGGCATGCGACGCTGGCTACAGCTCATGTGATCTTTGACGTTCTGGGGTCGGATGAACGGGTTCTGCGATTTCAGACGAAGAGCGGCGAGCTTACAGTGGAGCGTGTGGGCGAGCGGCTCGTAATGGATTTTCCGTCGCGGCCGCCTGTCGCATGCGATGTTCCAGACGGTTTGTTTGAGGCGATTGGCAAAGAGCCTGTCGAAGTTCTAAGGTCGCGTGATTATTTTCTCGTGTACGAGACTGAGCAGGATATTTTAGACATCAAGCCCAGTTTCTCTAAACTCGCTGAGATACCAACGCACGCAGTGATCGTCACGGCAAAAGGTGAATCGAGCGACTTCGTATCGAGATTTTTCGCGCCCGAGGCCGGTATTAACGAAGATCCGGTGACGGGCTCGGCACACTGCAACCTGATCCCGTATTGGGCCGAGAAGTTGGGTAAAACGGAGCTTTTCGCCCGTCAGGTGTCGGCTCGCGGCGGTGAA
>JBGTCF010000309.1:0-11978 GCA_041748975.1 Pyrinomonadaceae bacterium | reverse complement strand
GAAAAGGGCCAGGACCAGCCGTTGTGCGACAAAAGCGAAGGTGAAAGCCGGGGCAAATATCTGTGAAGGATTCTGGCCTAAATTTCGCATTTCTTCCTCGAAGACGCCAAAGGTCACCGTCTCTCTTCCTTCTTGCCGAAGCGGATTTGCGCTCTCCGGCTTGTAAGAGCCGCCAAAAACGATTATGTCGCCGCCGATATAGGCGTTTTCTCTTTGGATAATATTGCCGCCGATCGTTGCAACATCACCCTCAATACGGCCCTCGACAATGACATCGCCGCCAACCGCCAGCACACCTTTGGCACTTTTGTTCACTATGACCGATTTTCCGAAAACGTAGACTTCCTGATCCGGAGCGTCGTTGATTATCACGGTGGATTGGTCATCTGACGTTGCGATCTCAATTGTGATGGCAAATGCCGGCGATGCGAGCAACAGCAGCCCGATCATAATCATAAACGATCGTATCGCCCCGACTGAGATCTGCAGCGGTATTGATCTTGTAAGTGTAAAGTCGTTCACGTCGGCTGGAAAAGCTTTAGACACGTCGAATTCGCGCCGCCTTTTTGGAGACGGCGGTTAGAGTAAGAATAACTATCGATAACAGGGCCAAAAGCGAGAACGAATCAAGGCTGCCCTGTAAGGCTAAGGCACGCAATATAATCACGACGCCCAGAAATAAGGAATAGACCAAATGCCCGAAAAAGCCAGCGACTGCTGCAACTTGATCGGCAAGATGAGCTACACCCGCCATCACCTTTCCGGCCTCCGGGCCAACCGCGATCAAAACAAACAGGCCTAAAGTGAGGGTGACTATAAGAGCGTAATAACGTTCCCTCGGCCGCCTTAATCCGCTGACGGAACTCTCGGCGTTGGCTACGACCACTTTGGTAAAGTTAGAAGGAAGCTCAAGATCATTTTCGTAATGAAGACTCGACTCAAGCTCGCGAAGAAAACGCTTTTGTTCGTTAACCTCAAACAAACAAGGTTCGCAAGCCGCAAAGTGCATTTCCAATTCGATCTCCCGTGCAGGAGAAAGCTCGCCGTCAATATAGGCGGCTATACCATGATTGGGGCACCCCTTTTTAGATTCGTTAACCATTACGCTTATTTAACCAAACGATCTGCTGTCTCCTAAATTCCTGTGAAACCTCGCTGAATAAACAATTCCCGCATCATCTCGCGGGCACGAAACAGTCGGTTCTTGACAGTTCCTAAGGGCAGGCCGGTAACCTCGGCTATCTCATCATAACTTAGATCACGCGAATGCCTGAGAAGGATCAGATCTCGGTAAACGGTCGGAAGACATCTGATGACGGAGTCGATCTCTGTTCGCCATTCACTTCGTTCGCGTTCCTGCTCGGGAGATGCCGCATGGCTCTCTAATTGGATCTGAAAGCTTCCATCCGCGTTTTCCACCTCGATGCTTTGCGGCGTTACAGAATTTCGCCTCATATGGTCAACCGAGGCATTATGAGCGATCCGATATATCCACGTTGAAAATTTATAATCGAAGCTGTACTTATGGAGGGAATTGTACACCTTAATAAACACTTCCTGGGTGACATCCAGCGATGATTCATAGTCGCCTAGCATGCGATAAACATAGCTGGTAATAGGACGCTGGTAGCGGCGGACAAGTTCCTCGAAACCCTCGACCTGTCCTGCAACGGCACCCTCGATCAACTCACCATCGGTGAGTTTCCTGATTCCATTTAGCGAGATCGCAACAGCCGTCATAATCGTGAAGTGTTACGGTAGTTTTATTCAAAAAGTTTCACTTCTGCAAGTCAAAAAAAGCAAATAAATTAAAAGGCCCCGGATAGCCTTTAGAATAACCTTTTGAATAAACGAAGTACGTTCAGAATCCGAGTCTTGCTAACCCCGCGGGTGCCGCGAGATCGCTAAAACTCAATCCGCCGCCAGGCAGATCCAACCCAACCTCTTCGGGCAATAGCACCTTTAAGTCGCTGCCCAAAGCCTCCGAAGCAATCGAATGCACCCGTTCCGGAACAAGGCTCTTGCCAATGACTAACATTCTTTCCAGCCTTCCACCGCCAGCCAACTTGGCAAATCTATCGTTATAAAACATCACTAGCCGGTAGATCTCGTCATCGATCTCTTCGGGAGTACACAGGACAGACCGCACTACCGCTGGCTCTTGACCGCGGAGAAGCAACGCCGTAAATCCGGAATCATTGCCGCTGATAAGCAGCGAATCGGACCCATTAGCACCATTCAGAAGCCAGTTGGCCTCACCGACGGCCCGAGGCAGAATCAGGCCTGCTTTCCAGCCCATTCGTTCAAAATGCGATTCGTATTCATCGATTACGGTGAGTTTGACCGCCGTGGCAAAGTAACGTGATCTGCCATCTTTGTCAGGCGATATCTTTTTCCGGGCAATACGAAGGTGTGCTGCTGGGACACCGAAACTCTGTTCCGCCTTCCAATCCAATATTTCTTCTGCTTCCGATCTCGACGCGGGCTCGCTGTCCAAAGCGAGGATGGCCGTACGGGCGGTGTTGCTAGGTAATGTGACCGACCATTTCTTTTGCGAGATCAAACCTGCTATCTCGACAACTTCTCTTAGAGACGCATAGAATTCAGCTTCATTAGAGATGTTCGAGTCCACAAAACTTGGCGTGACAAGTCCCGGCACCAATTCAACGGAAGCTGCCTGCTTTACTGAAAATTGCCCTTTGCCTGTTGATCCCAGAGCTATTGCAGAAATGCCTGAAGCTTCAATACCCAAAGCGGCCTTTGGGTAATTTGGTTGAGTTAATGAAGGAAACATAAAGAAAACAGATCAATACTCTTTGAAAGGAACACCGTCAGAATCCGTGCCCTCGGCCGTGGATTTGACGTCGATCAATCCTTGTTCACCGTCGGGCGACAACGAGTCTTCACCCATTATCTCGTCCCATTCGGCCTTTTGCTCGACCGGGTCGATCGGCATTTCGTGAAGATATTTGGCACTTACGATGTCTTCCAACGATTGCGGCAATCTACCCTTGTCCGCGGCATATTGATCGATCGCACGCCGCATCTGCCACAGATTTTCCCTCAACACAGTCTCGCGAGCATGCCGAACACTACGCTGGTATGTCGGGACAGCGACTGACAAAAGGATGATCATGATAAACATCGCGATCATCAATTCAAGCAGCGAGAAACCTCTCTGGATCCTGTACCTACCAATCACTATATTTCTCTCCATTGAGGGCCTCGAGATCTGACGAAGATCTGACGTCAAAAACATTAACATTGTCCCAGCTTTCCGAGTCCGCAGTCTGATACGACGACCGTATGTTCCAATCAGACTTTCCCGTGATCGGGTCTATTGGCAGTACGCGCAGATAGACCTTGTAAACGTCTGTCTCCTCATTTAACTCCGTCGCCTGCGGAGTGTTGTCTCTGATGCCGCTGCCGCTTAGAATATTCAACCCCCTTGCTTTTACTCGCACGCCATTGACCAGAATATCGAGCGAAGGCGGATACCGGTCAAGATTTTCCGTGTCGAATATAGTACAGTCATCGATCACCACCCGCGACCTGGGGTCCATAGGGGCACTGCTAGTCTGGGTTGTTGGGTTAGTTGTTCTTATAGCCCCCTGCGGGCATGCCCCGAACGTATCCCGTTTGAAGGCATCGATCGCCGAACGCATATCACGGAGGGTCTCACGAAGCTTCATTTCCCTTTGACGTTTTACCGCGTTCTGCGCCATCGGGATCGTTCCCATGACAAGGACCGATAGCACGCCAAGGGTCAGCACGAGTTCAAGCATGCTGAATCCACGCGAATCGTCCCTAATTGAGTCAAGAAGTCTGATCCTCACTATTAGTTATTCCTTCAACTTGACCGCGAAGTTCTTGCCGTCGGATGTGAGGAAGTTCAGCACATCACGGTCAAAATTTAGCTTCGGTCGGCCATTCGCCAAGGCCTCGATCTCAATAAATGCCAGCGTTCCGGTCGCGGCCAATTCACTTCCGTCTTTCGAGATCAGCGAGACGTACATCTTTCCGTTTTGATTTAGAAACGGCGTCGCGGGCGAGTTGGCAATCGATGCCCCAAATACGTCTCCGTAGCTAATTGATCGAATGGCAACACTTGAAGCATCGAACTTAAGCCCAATCACCGCCGAGGTGAAGGCACCGCTTCCATCGATCATGACCGGTATTTTGACCCTGTCGCCTGCTTTCAGCTCTCCGATTTCCGCACCGAACTGGAGATCCATTGTGCGACCTCCCGTATCGCCTGGCCCCAGGCTGTCTCCATCACTCGAACTATCCCGTGTCCCGTCATCAGGGCCATTTCCGGGCTGACGCGGCCCGAGAGGGTTGTTCACCGGAACCAAAGCCAATCCTACATTCTGAATAATGCTCGAGGTGCCCGTACCGTTAACGAGTTCCGCTTTGGGCAATACAGTGGCCGTGGCCGTCTGGACATATTCCGGGTTCTCGGCCGGCCTGTCCTGAAGCTGAACAACGGCTGTATTCCCGACTCTGCGGGCCGCCGCAAGCATCTCCTGCTTGTCTTCCTCAACCAACATTGCTTCAAGTGAGCTGTTGGTGGGCACTGCAATACTTCCAGTCGCTCGTTCAATTTCGTCCTCAGGCAGGATCGCCGGGGCCCGGATGACACGCGGAGTTACAGCTATAACTATGTCAATCTGCCTGTTGTCTCTGGTTGGAGCGGTGAATAGACGGCCGATGATCGGTATCAAACCGAGAAGCGGCAGCCCCTGACGACCGCTTGCCTCTGAATCCTGAGCCACACTCGCAAGCAGGAGCGTCTTGTTGTTTTGTATACGGGCGGTACCCTTGATCTTACGTTCCGTAAATGTTGGAGTCAGAGTGGCCGCTCCCGACACGTCTTTGGATTCGATTAACATCTCCACCTGAACATCGTGGTTAGGAAATACAAGCGGCTTAAAATTCAACGTCAAGCCTACCTGCTCGTAATTGATAACATCTGAAACGACGCCGCTGCCGCCAACGTTGTTATTTATACCACCTGTCTGGAATGTCGCTGATCTTACAGGTACTCTCTGACCGATGCGTGCCTCTGACTGTTCATTATTAAAGGCGTGTATCTGTGTCGATGCAATCAGCTTTGTGTTGTTCTTGCTTTGAAAGGCGGAAAGACTCGCACCAGGTAGCAGAATGCCGGTGGCAATGGCCGTAGGTAACGAGACCGCCCGGGTTGCAGCAGCCGCTACCGACGCAAGCGGGTTATCGCCAAGCCGAATGAGTCCCGATTGAGTTCCGCCCAGGTTAGTAAGCTGACTTTGCGTACCGACCTGATTACCGAGCTGCAAAAGGTCGTTCTTGTTGACTTCGTAGATGGCAACGTCCATCACTACCTCTGCCCTATCCTTGTCCAGTGAACTGATAAGCCGGCCGATCAGCTTGATGTTTTCCTCGGTATCTCGGATCGTAATGCTATTAGTAGCGTCATCGGTAAGCACGATGGTCTGGCTTCTACCGGGCTGCGCAGGGATTGCCGTTTGTACGACCTTTGCGATGTCCTTTGGGGCAGCATTCGATAAGTAAAAAGTTCGCAGAACTAGCTGTTGAAACTTCGTCCTCTCAGCCTGATTGGCGACCAGGATGGTTCTCGGCCCGAGTCGCTGGAAAAATAGCCCTTCCTGCACAAATATATAGTCAAGTGCCTGAGCTGCGGTTACGTTTTTTAGCTCGATATATGTTTTCCGTCCCTGAGTACGGAATGAAACCGTCTCGAAAAGGACATTCAATTCAAGTTCCTTCGCCAATTCTTTAATTATGAATTGCAGATCGACGCCACCCGGAAACGGTATGTCGCGTAACTTCTCGAGCTTCTGAGAAACTGGGGAGACAATGGACCGTGGAGTTCCCAATCCTGCCGGGATCATTGTCACGCCGTTCGAATCAAGTATCTTCCCGCCGCCCGTGCTGTCATTTATATTCTGCTGCAGCCTTACCATTCGTTCCATTTCGGACTTAGCAAGTTCGTTAGTAGGGTCAAACGCATATGCTCGTCGAAATGCAAGATACGCCCCTTCATAATCCTTTTCTTTGGCCGCCACCGTCCCTCTTTTCATGAACATCTGCGATGCGTGAAAAAGTGAACGAACCAAATGCAGTCGGTACTCAGGATTTTTGGGGTTTTCGGAAACTGCCAGAGCAAAGCGCTCTACGGCCTTGTCCCATTCCTCGGCGACTTCGTGCTTCATTCCTTCTTTGAAATGCTTCTTGCCGTCAACCAGAGCGACTGCAGTCACCGGAGAAAGCATTGACAACAAAAGGAGCATGCTGATGAAAACGCGAACGTGGATTGATCTTTTCATAACAGTATTAGATGCTGATGTTCAAAGTAGCTAGAACTTGTTGTAGCTGGAATCTTTACACGCGATGAGAGGGGCAAAGTTTCAAATATTTGGCAGTATATCTAAGCAGATACAGCTATAAGGATTTTCGACGTATTGTGCGAAAAAAGCAACTGTTTAATGAATTTAGCTGGCATCGGTCTTTTCAAGCTTGCGCCGAAGCAGGTCGAGTGCGGCCTGACTAGCCCGCCAGCGTATCAAATATCGGTCCCCGGGCAGGACAATTCGGCGGGAGAATACTCCTTGGGGTCCCGAATATCCGAGAAATACCGTCCCAACGGGCTTCTCATAACTCCCGCCGTCGGGACCGGCGATGCCGGTGACCGATATGGCGTGATTCGTTCCGGCATAGGCTCTCATTCCCGCAGCCATTGCTTCCGCGCATTCCGCGCTTACCGCACCGAAATCGCGAAGCGTTTCGGCCGGCACGCCGAGGGTTCGTTGCTTAGCTTCGTTGGAATAAGTAACGGCTCCTTCAAGAAAATATTTAGACGAACCGGCTACCGAGGTAAGTCTCTGTCCGATCAGACCGCCGGTACAGCTTTCGGCAACCGATACTGTCTGTCCCAGTTCAGTCAGCAATCTGCCGACAACCTCTTCCATGCTCTCGCCCTTGTCAGAAAAGACAGACCTGCCGAGGGCAATTGAAAGTTCAGCAGCAAGTTCGTCCACGATCCGTTCAGCTTCGACGGAGTCGCCCGATCTCGCTGCGACATGGATCTCAACTTCGCTTTTGTTAAAAAGGATCGACGTCTGAACATTCTGGTATTTCGTATAAATAGGCGCCGCGATCTCGTCAACCGCCGACTCGCCAAGCCCTGAAACCTTGAGCAGCCTTCGCCTTACATGGACGTCCCCGGCTAAGTCGCGCAGCCGCGGAAGAACATTCTCCAAGAACATCGGTTGATTTTCACGAGGCGGTCCCGGCAGAACGACGAGCAGTTTCTTTTCGATCTCGGCAAGCATTCCGACGGCGGAACCGTTAGGGTTGGGAATGATCATTGAGCCTTCGATCACATAAGCCTGCCGCTTGTTTATCTCCGGCATTTCCCGCCCCCAAGATCTAAACCGCTCGACTAGGTCCGTTTCGATCTCGTCATGATAGACGAGCGGCCGTCCCAACGCTTTGGCCGAGCAGTGACGCGTGATGTCGTCTTCGGTCGGTCCCAAGCCGCCGGTCGTGATGACGATATCTGAACGACGGATAGCGTCGGCCAGCGTTTCCTCGAGCCGTGCCGCGTCGTCTCCGACAATGGTTTTCAGCATAACTTCAATGCCAACATCATTGAGCCGGGCAGTCAGCCAAAGCCCGTTTGTATCGGTTTTTGTCGGCGTAAGAAGCTCCGACCCGATCGCGATGATCTCAGCTGAAAGCATCGCTAATCGTTATATATCTCGACGACGGGTTTGCCGTCGATATTAATATAAGCGCGGTACATTCCTTCGGAATTGAACGAAACGGCCATATTGCCGAATTTATCTATAGCAATGATTCCGCCGTCACCGCCGAGCTTTTGCAGTTTTTGTTTAATTACACGGTCGGCCGCGGCCTGGACGGTCAACGCACGATACTCCATCATTGCCGAAATATCCCTGGCGACCCCGAGTCGGATAAAGTATTCGCCCCAACCGGTCGCTGACACAGCGCAGCTATTGTTATCCGCATAAGTGCCTGCACCGATGATCGGAGCGTCACCAATCCGCCCGTATTTTTTGTTAGTCATCCCGCCGGTCGAAGTTCCGGCGGCCAGGTCACCATTGCTATCCAATGCGACCGCACCAACTGTACCGAATCTGTTCGCGGGCATCCCGGCTTCTGCCAAACCCAACTTTTTTGCCGGATCGGCTGCTTTTTCCTTTTCTTCCTTAAGTATCTGTTGAAGTGCATCCCAGCGATGTTGCGTCCAAAAGTATTTTTCTTCGACAAGTTCGATCTTTTGTTCAGCCGCAAATTTTTGGGCTCCCGCCCCGGACATCATCACATGCGGCGAACGCTCCATCACGGCCCGGGCCAAAGTGATCGGGTTCTTTACGCGATCCAATCCCGCCACGGCTCCCGCCGCAAGCGTTTTGCCGTTCATTATCGAAGCGTCAAGCTCGTTTTTGCCTTCGGCAGTAAACACAGCGCCTTTGCCGGCGTTGAACAAGGGCGAATCCTCAAGGATCCGGATCGCGGCCTCAACCGCATCAAGGCTCGACCGTCCGTTCTGCAACACCTTGTAACCGGCAAGAAGAGCCTCTGTTAATTTCGCCCGAAATTCTTTTTCCCGTTCCGAGGTCATAGAGCCGCGGGTTATAACACCGGCACCGCCGTGGATCATAAATCCCAATCTCGGATTCTGCGGCGATTGAAGCTGTTTGATCTCAGGATACGTAGGCTTCTGAGCCACAACGGCGATCGGTAAAATGATCAATACAAAAAGCAGCAGAACGATTAATTTCTTTCTCATAAAATTTTATCCAGCGGTCGAATTGATATGATCGCGGACCTTTTTCATATCTTCCCAGACCTCACGCTTCTTATGTGGGTCTCGCAATAAATAAGCTGGGTGAAAGGTCGGCATAACCTTAACTCCAAAGTAGTCCTGAAACTGTCCGCGAATTTTAGATATCGGTGTTTTAATGCCAAGCAGGTTCTGCGTTGCCGTGTTACCGAGGACAACGATCACCTTCGGCTTGATCGCGTCAACCTCGCGAAGCAGGAAAGGCCGGCATGCCTCAGTCTCGATCGGCAATGGCTGCCGGTTCCCCGGCGGTCTGCAGCGGTTGATATTTCCGATAAAAACATCTTCTCGACGAAATCCCATCGCCGCAATAATATCCGTCAGCAGCTTGCCCGCCCTGCCGACAAACGGCAGCCCCGCCGCATCCTCGTCGGCACCCGGAGCCTCGCCGACAAACATAAGCCTCGCCGCGAAATTGCCGGTACTGTGCACGATCTGCGTCCGCCCTTCATGAAGCGGGCATCGAACACAGTTGCCGATCTCCGCCCGAATTGTCTCGATTGATGCAGTCGCAGTCGCCAAATGTGCCGGATCGGCAGCAATGACTTCGTTCGTTTTCACTTTTGACTGTCGCTCGGGAGCTGGTGGTGGAATGCTCCTTAACGGCTGTTGAGGGGCGGCATCATCGAGCTGAACCCGAACTGGACGCTGAGATAAAGACGGCAACCCAGCCAACCGCGAACCCGCGGGTCGTCTTTCTTTCGCCGGTTGCGAGGGAATAACCGAGACCGGAATATTGTGCGGCGGCTCCACGAGGGTCTTACGATTGTCCCGTAGGCTGATCTCCTTCTCCTGCGGTTCCGGCAATTCGACGCTGACAGAATCGATTCCGATCTCCTGCAGATATCGCACCCGTTCGCGAACGTCAAGAGTAAGATTGTAAAGGCTATCGCTCATTTCTGTGCCGCCCGGAGCTTGACTATCTCATCGAGAATTCGTTCGGCCATTTCGCGTTTTGACATCAGCGGAAGATCGATCTTTGTCCCCGATTTTGTCAGGATGGTGGCGATATTTGTATCGATGTTAAAACCAGCCCCGGCCTTTGTAATGTCATTCGCGACGACCATATCCAGGTGCTTCCTCTGCATCTTAGACTTGGCGTAGCCGACAACATCAGTGGTCTCAGCCGCAAACCCGACGACCAGCATCCCATTTGACCTCTTTTTAGCGACCTCGGCCAGGATATCCCGGGTTTTCTTGAGTTCCAGAATCATAAAGTCGCGGCCGTCTTTCTTGATCTTACCCGCGGCGGCGTTAGCAGGTGCATAATCCGCAACAGCAGCGGCTCCGATAAATATTGTCGAATCTGGCAGCTCGCCGATGACGGCGTTGAACATTTCACCCACCGAAACTGCCCGAATGATCTTAACGTCCGGCGGCGGGTCCGCCGTAGTAACGCCGGCGATCACGGTTACCCGCGCTCCTCGCGTGGCGGCGGCCTCAGCCACCGCGAACCCCATCTTCCCCGACGAATGATTCGAAATAAACCTCACCGGATCGATCGCCTCACGCGTCCCGCCCACTGTTATCAAAATACGTTCGCCCGACAAGTCAGAACCCCCTGCGTAAGCGGGGGGACCGGCGCCGAGGTTCAAATCAACGGTCGTGGATTTCGAAGCCTTCCCGCCAGCCGGCGGTTCTGATTCATTATCTCTGCGCCTCTGCGTCTCTGAGTTTAAAAGCCCTATCGCCTGCCCGACGACATTCTCAACATTCTCCAGTTTCCCCGTCCCGACCGTCTTACAAGCCATTTCCCCCGCAATCGGCTCGACAAAATGCACCCCATCTTTTCTAAGTTGCTCCACATTACGCTTTGTCGCCGCCTGTTCCCACATCGTCGTGTTCATCGCAGGAGCGATCATCACCGGAGCCGTTGTCGCCAGATATGTCGAAGAGAGAAAATCATCCGCCACGCCATTCGCAAATTTGGCGATAATATTCGCCGTCGCCGGAACGATCAGCAGCAGATCTATGTTTTGCGAAAAGTTGATATGCGCGATCGGGTCAGGATTCTCCGGATCGTAGTCGTCCACAATGACATGCCGCTCCGTCAAAGCCCGAAACGTCAGCGGCTGCACAAACTCCGTCGCATGCCGCGTCATCGCCACCGACACATCGCATCCCGCCTTCTGCAGCAGCCGCAAAACCTCGATCGCCTTATAAGCCGCAATACCGCCCGTGACGCCTAAACCTACGTGAAATTTCGCCATTAGCTAGAGATTCTACTATAGAACTGATCGAATTGTGGATTTTTGGCGAGTAACGCAACCTCTTCTCCAGCCCAAGGCGAATACCCATTTGACGGATCCGCGACGTCAACCACAAATCGCTCCCAATTGGCCCATTTCACTTCATTGATCTCGTTCGGATTTGGCGAGGGCTGTGTCGACGCGAACCCGACAAATACAGGACATATCTCATTCTCGACCACACCGTCTTTTTCGGCGCGGTAGCGGAAATCGGGGAGGATGAGGTGGAGTTTGTCGACTCGCATTCCGAGTTCGTATTTCAAGCGGCGGCGTGCGGCGGCTTCGGTGGTTTCGTGGAGCATGACGTGGCCGCAGCACGAATTTGACCAGATGCCGGGCCAGGTTTTTTTGGACATTGCTCGCTGCTGGAGCAGGACTTCGCCCTTTTCATTAAATATAAAGACCGAAAAAGCCCGATGCAGCTTCGTATCGTCATGATGAGCCGACCGCCTGCGTGCCGTTCCGATCGGAATGTTGTTTTCATTGACCATGACGATCATATCGTCGAAGGCGTAATGATATTTGGCGTAAAACACTGCCAGCAAAGCAATTACGACGAACCCGATAGCCATCGGCCAGAACATCCCGGAGAAAACCGCAATAAACGTCCAGAACGAAATAATAAAGAACGTGCTCGAGATCAACTGCGCGGGCGCGGGCAGCAAAGGTCTCTTGAACAGTGTGAAGATCTCAAGCATCATGCCAGCGATGGCACCGGAAAACAGCCAGCCGACAAAATTAGAAACCGGCACGCCGTAGAAAACACCACCGCCCTCGTACCGCCAAAACCCGATCTTCACCGCACCGGGATCGAGGACGAGGTCGAAAATTACCAAAGTCACCGCAGTAAACAAGAT
>JBGTCF010000308.1:0-12480 GCA_041748975.1 Pyrinomonadaceae bacterium | reverse complement strand
TATAGAAACGGTCGCGGAGAGGATCTATGTACAAAGAGTTTTTCGGGTTGGTTGACACTCCATTTACTTTAACACCGGACCCAAGGTTCATCGTTTTTACTCCTAGTTACAACGAGGTGCTCGCGAGTCTCTATTATGGCTTGGAGAACGCCAAAGGCCTGATAGTTATGACTGGAGAGGTCGGAACAGGTAAGACAACCGCGCTTCGATGGATACTCCGCCGGCTGGATTCGAGTGTGCTTGCGGCGTATGTATTTAACCCGCGGCTCTCGATAGACGATTTCTATCATCATGTGACCCAAATGCTGGGTATTAAGGAGTGGTCGAACAAGAGCGAACTCCTTAATACGCTTGGACGAGTGCTGGAAGAACGTCACCGTCGCGGCTTAAGGACAGTGATCATCATTGACGAAGCTCATGAGCTTTCGGACTACGTGCTGGAAGAGATCCGTCTGCTTCTTAATTTCGAATCGGACAATGCTAAGCATTTACAGATCGTCCTAACGGGTCAAACCGAGCTACGCGAAAAGCTGAACCAGAAAAATCTGAGGCAGCTGAAGCAGCGAGTTGCACTAAGGTGTTCGATGCACTCTTTTCCAAATGTCAACGAGGTTGATCGCTACATAACGGAAAGACTGCTGATCGCGGGATGTGATCAACCGAACATATTTACACCAGGGGCGGTCGATTTCATTTTCCAATGTTCTGAAGGGATTCCACGGCAGATCAACAACATCTGTGACAACGCTATGTTGGCGGCTTATTCGGCCGGCGAACAGGTCATCAGTCGTCAGATAATCGAGTCCGTTGCCGAGAATCTGGACATGCTTCCGAACAACGATGCGCTAATGGCCGCCTCGACGGCATTCGGACCCTTGCCGAGTCCAGTGATTCGTCCCGAGGCCGAAGTGGATTTCCTAATGCCAACGGAAAGCGTCAGATCCTCGACAGAAAGAGAGGAAAATGGCTCGGTGGAGAGCTCCAACGGTTCTAGCAATGGAAATGGTACCAGCAATGGATATTCAAACGGACACAAAAATGGAAACGGTAATTCCATTATTGATGGCAATAACAATAAAGAAATTGGTAATGATGAGGTGAAGCTGGAGCTTGAGGAATTGGTTGGCTCATTCACGAAATTTAACCCATAGCAGCCGCGTTTAGCGGTTCACGATTTAGCGGAGCAGCAAGATGAGCATCTTAAGAGCATTACAAAAAAAGCGAACCGAGATTTCGGACGGCGACACAGTCGTTGTTACGGAGAATATCGTCCCTTTCGATCCGGCGGGCCGGCGTCCCAACATGCCGCCCGACCTGTTGTTAGCGGACGATCTTGTCATCGGTAGCCCAGGTTCGGCGTTCATAGGGCAGCCAGATTCTACTATCGGGACGGCACTCCCTGATTTGGGATCGGAATTCACTGCCGGGGCAAAATTGAACGCCGAAAGCTCAACGCGTTTGGTAAGTCGACAACTTCCTGACTTTGTCAGTTGGACTGTCGACGCCGAACGCGTTGAGCCACGTCTTGTTGCGATAACCAACCCGGATTCAAGCTACTGCGAGGAATATCGCAGTCTTCGAACCCACGTCCTGCATAAGAGTCAAAAGCAAAAACTACAATCGATCGTGGTAGCGAGCGTTAATCAAGGCGAAGGAAAATCGATCACCGCACTCAACCTGGCATGGCTGCTGGCCCAAACCGATGGTGTCAGGGCACTCATCATCGACAGCGATTTGCGAAGGCCGAGCCTTGCGGAATACATTGGCATCGAGGCCGACAAAGGACTTTCACATGTTCTTGCCGGCGACGCGACTCTTTCCGAATCGATTGTAAGACTCGAACCTTCCGGCCTGCACATCCTGCCCGGAGGCGATGCAAGGAAGGACGTAGCAGAGCTGATCTCGGGGCCAAGATTCAAAGAGATACTTCGCGAGGCGAGGGAGCTGTTCGACTACATAATTATCGATGCTCCGCCTCTCGGTATCTTTACCGATGCCACTGTGCTAATTAATCACGCTGACGGCGCGATGCTGGTCATTCGAGCCAATAAGACGAGTTTCAGCATGATCGACAGAACGTTGGAACCGATACCTAAGGACAGGTTTCTCGGTGTGGTTTTAAACCAAAGTGAGGACGTATTAAAGGAATCGGAATACAACTACGGTTATTACAACTACCGAAAGATGACTGAAACGCTGAGTCCGTAGTTAATAAAAAGATCATGGGTTCATCGAGGTTCAGTCCGAGAATATTCTGGTTAATACTGGCAGACGCCGCAATACTTTATGGCGGCGTGATACTTGCTATGTATTTCCGCCTCGGAACCTCGGGTACGGCACACGAACTTGCAGTCAAAAACGGATGGATAAAGATCGCATTTGCATCCGCCGTCTGCTTGCTCATCCTTTATTTTTATGACCTCTATGATTACATCGTGATGACAAACCGCCGTGAGCTGCTACTTCGGTTAGTACAGGCTCTCGGAATCGCGTGGATCGTCTTATCGTTAGTTTTCTACTTCTATCCCCCTCTGCTTCTCGGACGCGGTGTGTCGGTAATTTCCGTGCCGTTAGTGCTGGGACTGTTACTCGCCTGGCGTATCTCTATCCATGCTCTCACCGGGCATCCTGACATAGGAGAGAAAATCCTCGTCGTCGGCACGGGGCAGACAGCGCTCGATACAGCTGAAGCCGTCTGGGAACGACGCGACGCCGGTTATCGAATTGTCGGGTTTGTTTCGGAGAATGGAGCAAAACCGCGCGAAAAGTTGGGGCGTTCCGAGATCCTCGGAAAGGCGGTCGATCTGGAAGAAGTTATAAAGAATGAGAAGATCGACCGAGTTGTCATCGCTGTAAGGGAGCGGCGGGGAGCTTTTCCGGCCGAGGCTCTGCTGAAGATGAGTCTTGCGGGCGATGTGACGATCGAGGAATGTACTTCGTTCTTCGAAAGGATAACGGGCAAAGTCCATGTCGATATGCTTCGACCATCCTGGCTGATCTTCGCCGGTCGAAGGCGAGATTCGCCCGTAAAAATGGCATTACGCGAATCGATCCATCGGCTTTTAGCCTTGATCGGCCTGGTGCTGTCGCTGCCTATAGCGATCTTAACTGCGATCCTGATCAAACTGGATTCTCGCGGACCCGTGTTTTACAGACAGGAACGTGTAGGAATGAACGGCCATGTCTTCAACGTTATAAAGTTTCGCTCGATGAAGACCGATGCCGAAGAGGACGGAAAACCATTGTGGGCCGCGACTAACGATGAGCGGACGACGAGAATTGGCAACATTATACGGAAACTCCGTATCGATGAAATACCACAGTTTTGGAACATCATAAGAGGCGACATGAATTTTGTGGGTCCGCGGCCCGAGCGGCCGCATTTCGTAAAACAGCTGGCTACGGAAATACCATATTTCGAACATCGCCATCTGGTCGCTCCCGGATTGACCGGGTGGGCACAAATAAAATATCCATACGGAGCCTCGGTCAGCGATGCGATACAAAAGCTGCAATACGACCTGTACTACATTAAGAATCAGAGTTTGACCCTTGATATGGTAATTGTGTTCGAAACCGTTAAAACAGTACTTTTTGGAAAGGGCGGGCGTTAGATGTCTTTGGTTAAGTAAGAAAAAGTATGGCGATAATCGATTTAGATCTGCGAGGAAGCAAAATGAAAGCAGTGTTATTTATTCGAAATGTTTTGTTGGCCTTGGCCGGTATTGCGCTGTTCGCCGGAGCTGCGATCAGTCAATCAGCCGATCCGGCGAAGAAGGATGTAATTGAGCCAACACCAACACCTGCGGCGTTGCAAGATCCGGCGGCTCAGGAATCGCAGGACGACGAGATCCTTCCGTACTACAACAATTACCTTAAAGAATACCGGCTGGGTCCTAGCGATGTGATTTCCGTGGAGGTGTTCGGCCAGTGTCCTGATTACTGCAAGACGAGCATATCGATCCCTCCAAATGCGCGTATCTCATATCCGCTGATCCGTGAAGGTATATTGGTCGCCGGTAAGACCGTCGAACAGATCGCGGCTGAGATCACAAAGAAACTGGACGAGTACATTATCGACCCCAAGGTCACCGTCACGCTCGACAAAGCAATGTCTACACGCTACAGCGTAATGGGTAATGTGGCCTCTCCCGGCGTGAGAGTAATGGACCGCAAGGTAAGCGTTTACGAAGCAATACTTGAATCTGGCGGCGTTACTAAAAATGGCGACCGCAACAAGGTATGGATAGTGAGCTACACAAACGAGGGCCGGCTTTCCCGCAAAATGGTCAGCCTAGCTCAGATGGAAAGCGGAAAGGCTGATATGGTTTTCTTAAACCCCGGAGATCAGATCTTTGTTTCGGGCAAAGGGTTTTCGATTGAAAAAGTGTTCGACATTATCGGAAAGGCTAGTGCGGTGAGATTGCTTTTTGGCATGCCTTTTTGATCCCGGTTTTTAGACAAAGACGTTGTCTTATATGAAGCCAATTCTGAAGTCGGTAATCATCATACTGATCGCGCTTTCCTTCCAAACTGTAAAGGCGGATTGGGTCAGGCAAGAAACAAACAGTCTCGCATGGTTTCGCGACGTTTATTTCCTCGATCATAAAAAGGGCTGGATCGTCGGCGCCGATGGGGTTATGTTGGCGACGGAGGACGGCGGCAACAACTGGACTTTCGCCAAGAAGTTCACGACAGACGCTCTTCTGCAGATCCATTTCGAGAACGAATCGACCGGATGGCTTTTATGCGAGCGAAATATTTTTACCCGAGGTTCTAACCCTACGTCCTATCTTAGGCGAACAGTTGACGGCGGCCGCACGTGGGAAACGATTGAATTTCAGAATGGAGGCCGCGATCGAGTTACCAAAATGCTATTTCACGAGGATGGCAGAGCCACGGCGTTTGGCGAGGGCGGCGGGTTTTATGGTCTTCAGGAAGACCGCGTCTCTTGGAAGAAAAGTCAGACAGCGATC
Source organism: Pyrinomonadaceae bacterium (assembly GCA_041748975.1). Taxonomy (GTDB): domain Bacteria; phylum Acidobacteriota; class Blastocatellia; order Pyrinomonadales; family Pyrinomonadaceae; genus OLB17. Next base: position 7,504 of record JBGTCF010000308.1, on the reverse strand, counting down.
CACTTCCTTTTACTCGACGGGGCATTCGCCAATGAAAGGACTGGTGCGATAGTCGGCACTGGCGGGACTATCCTCTTTACCGACGATGGGGGTTTTACATGGGAAAAAGCAACTATCCTGGGAGAGCTGAATACACGATTTAATGCCGTAGATTTTGCCGCAAAAGGCGGATGGGCTGTCGGGTCAAAGGGCCGGATATTTCGTTCGGTCGCGGCGAGGTTGTGGCGGCAAATAAATTCGGGCGTAACGGCTAATTTGAATGATGTTTATTTCACGAGCCCGACCGATGGTTGGGTCGTTGGAGATAACGGAGTGATCATTAGGACGAATGACGGCGGAATTACATGGATCGACGCGGAATCAAAAACAACCCACAAGCTCGAAAAAATCGTATTTTCAGGCGGACGAGGTTGGGCAGTTGGTTTTGGAGGAACAGTCCTTACCTACGACGACACCGCGGACAAAAGGGATCCAAAGTCCAAGCCGGTGTTGATGCGCAAAAGCTAAATGATAAAGACTCAACGATGAGTCATGCTACGCGGAATGGCACTCCCTGTTACTTTTTCTTTGAGTCCGGCTTTGGGGTCGAGTAGAACGGACGGTGCTGGACCACAACAGCTTTGTCTTCATAGACTCCGTCGCCGTCAAGATCGACCTTAACCTCGAGCTTGTATCTTTTGCCGGGTTCGTGTTTTTCCGAAAGGTCATAGGCCAAAGAGTATTGGCTGCGAAGCATCGAGTTTATATTGTTCAGATAAGACGGGATCTCACCTTCAAACGTCATCGGATAATGGGCACCGCCTGATTCCTTGGCAAGCGTGTTCATCGTGTTTTGGGCTTGTAGGAATGTCAGGCGACCGGGGCCGCCAGTGATATCGTCGGTTGCACCGAGGCGGTGTTCGAATTTCTTGTAAAACAGGTTACCGGTACTGATGATATAGATCGGAATCCCCGCTTCCTGAATGATCCGCCGGACCTGGTCGTAATTGATCTTACTGAACGTGTCGATACCGGATGCAACAAGAATGATCGCACGGCGCTTTGCCCTGACATCTACCATACCGCCATATTCCGATTTTTCACTCTTTGAATTGTCGAGGACTACGGAATCACCCGTTCCCCCTACCAGCGCAAACTTCAAAGCGTCGAACAGATTGTTTTCGCGAAACGCGGGGCGATTTCGCAATAAAATATCTACGGTCGCCCGAAGCCGCCCTGGGTCGTTTGTAAAATCTGTGATCGGCGTGGGGCGCATGTCAAAGGCGATCACCGAGGCATAATCGTCCGGAGGCTTAATAAATCCGGAAAGGAACTGGGCAACGGGCCGGATGACCTCATATGCTCCGGGTTCCCAATAACCGCCCGCAGCCGAGCCGAGAATCTCGCTCCATTTGCTGTATTCGACCACAAGCGTCACGGTGATCGGCGAATCGGGCGTCGAGAAATTGGAAACATCCTGCTTAACGCCATTCTCGAAGATCGCAAAATTCTCTCTCTTTAGGCCCGAGATGATCTGGCCGGATTTCTTGTTATAAACTACGGCATCAACATTGACGATATTGGCCTCGACCCTCTCAACTGTCGGGTCAATAATAGCGTTCTTTTCCTCTTCGGCCCGTTTACGTTCCTCTTCGGCTTTAAGTCTTTCTTCTTCGGTCTGAGGTGCGGGACGCTCATTCTTTTTTCCGCTGCCCGCAGGTGGCTGGCCCTTTTGCGGCCTTGATTGAGCCAGAACCGAGGGGATGGTGGCCAAGAGTAAGGTAAAGACCAACGCAACGGATGCGAGAGCCTTGGACTGAGCGTCAATAACCGACATAATTATTTCCCTTTTTCGATTGTGCAATTAACTTTAGATACTAATTGTGGGCGTTTGGTTGGTCGATATCAAGGCGAATCTTTATTCTCATAGTCATAACAACACGATGAAAGACGATGGTTTGATTCGCGTGTTGGGCTGTGCGGCCGTGAGGGATTGACACATCTGACAATGCACTCCTAAACTTTTTTCAACGTGAAGAAATCAAGCGAACCGATAACAATCGACAATATAAGAATTGCCTATGCAGTCAGGCACGGCGAGATCAGGCAGCGAATGGCGGATTTTGACCTTATGAATGCAGAAGGGACCGATCTGAATTTTTGGGAAGAGATGGTCTTTTGCTTCTTCACCGGTGGATGCTCGGCGCGGATGGGACTGAATTCGCTCGATGCCGTGAAGCCAATCCTGCTCACCGGCGATCAGCAAGAGCTGGCTGCTGCGTTGAGCGGCGTCCACCGGTACCCGAATGCAAGGGCGAGGTATATCGTCGCATCGAGGGAGTTTCTGATAGAACATTGTGAACTGGGCCTGCGTAATAAGCTCAGCGGGTTTTCATGCGGTTTCGAGCGGCGAGATTGGCTGGTCAGGGAAAAGCGCATAAAGGGCCTGGGATACAAGGAGGCGAGCCATTATCTTCGAAATGTTGGTTTTAAAGGGTATGCGATTCTGGATAAGCACGTCCTCAATTGCCTCGTCGAGTTAAAATTAATTGACGAGGCAAAGCCACCAAATACTCGGTCACGGTATCTAATGATTGAAGAAAAGGTAAGTAAACTTGCTGAGCAGGCCGGGGTAGATTTCGATGATTTGGACCTTGTACTTTGGTCAATGAAAACCGGAATTATCCTGAAATAGTTTCTCTCCCGCGTGAGAAGGTGGAAGCGGTATGAAATATAGCCGTCACGACTCGATGAATTCGGTAGGCGGCAGAGTTACGTTTGCACTTTCTACAATAGTCGGAATTTTTATTTTCTCACTCACCGCCGTCTCGTTGCCTCAGGCTGTCGATCCCCAACAGAGTGTCAAAAAGATGATCCGAGAGGCTAAGAAGCACTCGCGTGGAGGGATGCTGAGCGAATCTGAGGCTTTACTTCGTCAAGCTGTCGCGATGGAGCCGAAATTGACCGAAGCACGCGTCGAACTTGGCCATGTACTGACAAAACAGCGAAGACTCGTTGAGGCTTACGAGATGGTGGTCGAAGTCGCAAAAGCGGAACCTCGCAATTCGAGGGCCCTGGCAGTGCTTGGAACTACTTTGCTGGCTGCCGGGCGCTTTCGCGAAGCTCGTCTTCTGTTCGTACAGGCCATAAAACTGAACAGACGCGAGGATCTTGCGTGGGCGGGATATGGGATGATCGATTTTTATGAGAATCAAATCTCAGAAAGCATCGAGAATTTGAGAGAAGCGACCTATCATCAGCCGAATGAACCCGACTATGTCTTTGCGCTGGCGCAGGTCACAGCGAGGGCAGAACTTTACAGCGAGTCGGCCGAGGCATACAGACGATTTCTAAAGATCTCAAAGACTACAGATTCAGACCGGCGTGCACGGATCAAAGGACTTATAAATTTCCTGCTTCACCTAAGCCATAGCGACAGGCTCTACGCCACAAGCGGAAGCGAACAAACTCGTATTCCCTTTGTCCTTGAGGGAAACCGGCCGGTATTGAATCTTAGGGTGAATGGGAATCAAGAACCCCAACGATTTGTGCTTGATACCGGGTCTGGCATTTCAGTGATCTCTGAGAAGACTGCAAAACGACTAAACATTAAACCCGTTGCAAGGGGCGGTCACGCTAAGGGAATTGGCGGTGACGGCAAATTTGAGATCGTGTACGGGCTCGTCAGGCAAATCGGGCTTGGAGATGTCGTTGTTAGGAATGTGCCTGTTTACATCAGGAAATTTCACAATTCTGCGAATGAAGTCGACGGATACATTGGGCTTTCTTTGATCTCGAAATTTCTTACTACGGTCGATTACGGAGATCGGAGTTTCGTTTTGACCCGAGCTGGCGGCGAAAAGCGCGAGGTTAGTGATCAAGCGGAGTTGTCGTTGCCCCTTCGTTTGACATCGAGCGGTTTCCTAAGCGGGGAGGTTCAGATCCAAGGCGTCGACATGCCACTTAATTTTATTGTTGACACTGGTGCCAGTGTATCGGTCATATCCGATGAGGTGGCGAGGATAGAAGCCGTAAGTGGGTTCGAAAGCAGTGAGCGTTTGCGTGTGATCGGTTCTGCTGGCGTAACCGATGACGTTTCATCATTCATGCTTCCTCGTGTGACGTTTGGCAGTCATTCACGGAAAGACATCATGGCCGTCGCATTGGACCTGCGATTGATCAACGAAGCGTCAGGTTTTGAGCAAGCGGGTATATTGGGCGGTAATTTCCTTAAGAATTATCGACTTACTTTCGATTTTAAGAACTCCCGAGTCACATTCGTTCCCGTTCATCCCGAAAAAGACTAGAATTAACTAATGAAGTTGAGTATTTATTTGGAGACCTCCGTAATTGGAGCCTATCTGGATAATGGAGAACCATTTCGCCGTGACCTCACCATCCGTTGGTGGGAACATGAGCTATGCGAATATCAGGCTTTCAGCTCAATGCTGGTCCAGCGTGAATTGGAGCGGACCCCGGAGCCGCATCGCAGCAGCTACCTTAATCTCATCAAGCCGCTTGAACAGTTGGAACTCTCGGAAGAGGTTGCGATCCTCGCGGAAGGATATGTTGAAAGGGGCATATTTCATAGAAAATATATGGCCGATGCCGTCCACGTCGCCGTCGCTTCATTTTATAAGGTCGATTACCTTGTAACGTGGAACTTTGGATACCTGGCGAATGTGCGTAAGCAGGCTAGACTCAGACTGTTTAATACGGCGGCCGGTTTCTTTTCTCCGCTGATAATCACGCCCGAATTCCTTGTACACGCAAATTAGAAGGGCCATGCGTTTTTGATCGCCGGCCCTTTGATTTTCGCGTGCGAGTTACAAATTAATATCCTGAGCTTCAGCAAATCTTGGAAGAGCTATCGCCTGATTTAGGTACACTCCAAATTCCGTACCCGACTTAACCTCAGCCTCCGGCCCTTTGGTAAACCTTTCACCAAGGTACCCGCCTCCGGCTCCGAGTATCCCGCCTATCAGGGCTCCCTTGCCGCCGCCGATAGCCGCGCCGATCACCGCACCACCTGCTCCACCGCCTCCAATAAAAATAACCTTTCGGTTTTTCATTTTCGTACCGGTCGCCGTTCCTTCGTTGTCCACCCTGGTTCCACCGATAAGTTCCGAAAGCGATCCGTTGATCGCCCGCTTCTTCCCATTTGGAAGTCGAATCTGCGTGAATCTCGCATCGATCTCACCCGGCCGTCCTTTATTTGCCGCCGGTCGGACCGTGTCTATTCGCCCGAGAAGCTCGCTTCCGGTTGGAACCACCACGACCCCGTTAGTTGAATAGACCGGCTCTGTGACTGTAACCGAAAACGTCTCTCCAACCTTGGCGGTTTTTGAACTGATCGTCCTATCCATTCTGGCGCGGATAACCGTGCCAGTCGCAACCGAATATAGGCGTTCAGCGGGTACTACTTTCTTGGCTGCGACCTTTCGTTTCAGCGCAGGTTTCCGCTTCTGACCAAGGACGTCAATGCTCCCCAATGCCAAAAACATACCCAATATCGTTAATACGCTTGTCCATCTGATAGAGCGATTCATTCTTATTCTCCTAATGGAAATTATCCCCTGCAATGAGCCTAAAGTACTCAGGCCGACATTTTGAGTTTGTAGACTTCCATAGGGTTGTCCTATTTTTTTCGTGAAATCGGGTTCTATTAGAAATATACTGTCAGTGACATTGATAATTCACACGCTCCGTCATCTTGCCTCCGGCCCTGTCCGGAGGCAAAATGATTTAAGAGGAACGTTAAACAAGTTTTTTTGAAGGGGGATCCATAAAGACATGCATCTATTGGCACCAACATTTTTACTATTCGCCCTGAACCTGCTCGATGCTCTATTGACGATCGTTTGGGTACGTAGCGGAGTCGCGACCGAAGGGAATCAACTTATGGCGAGTCTTCTTGATATCGGGAACGGACCATTCCTTGGCGTAAAAATAGCAATAGGTGCCCTCGCCGCGATAGTGTTGATCCGATGGGGAAGCCGTCCGCTGGCTAGATACGGACTGGCGGTATCACTGGCTGTCTATATCGGCCTTATGGGAATCCATTTATTTACAGGACTTTCGGCGTTCGGATATGTTTCTAATTCGCAGATAGATCAATTGACGGCATTGACCGGCCAAATACTGGGCCTACTTATGTAAAAACAAGAAAATGTTTACAGAACCGTCCCGATGCTTCTAACGAAACATCGGGGCGATTTTTTTCGTAACTGAATAACAACGCAAATCGAATTTACCGGCATCAAAAATATCGTTAGCTGTTTGGAAGGTTAAATTTATGACAAGAAATTCTGTTTATCATCTCTCGGCACGTCAGATACTGCTGCTTGCTTTTGCATCTGCTCTGATAGCTGTAGGGGCGACCGCGCTCCTTTATATGATGAGTTCCATGTGGAATACCCAGGGCGGAGCGTCTACTGCTTTCGTCGAAGGATCCGGCCTCCCGATCTCTGATCCGTCACTCGTTTCCGATGAGCAGAATAGTATTGACGTCTACCGGGCAGCCGCACCGGGAGTCGCATTTATTAACACCACTTCCCTTAGACAGGATTGGTGGGGAGACGTACAAGAAGGCAAGGGAAATGGCTCCGGCTCTGTGATCGACGCGAACGGCAATATCCTTACAAATTGGCACGTTGTAGAAGGCGCTCAGAAGCTGACGGTTAGTTTTGGCGGTGACAAGGTATATCCGGCAACGGTCGTGGGTGGAGACCCCGACACAGATCTGGCCGTGATCAAGATAGATCCGCCTGCGGGCATGACGGTGATACCTTTAGGGGATTCTGACAAACTCATGGTGGGGCAGAAGGTGCTTGCGATCGGTAACCCCTTCGGCCTTGACCGGACACTCACCACAGGCGTGATCTCAGGTCTTCAGCGGCCGATCAGGGCCCGCAATAATAGGCCGATCGACGCGGCTATTCAGACCGATGCATCTATTAATCCGGGTAACTCAGGCGGCCCGCTCCTCGATAAATTTGGCCGGATGATCGGTATCAATTCTCAGATCCTGTCGCCCGCCGGAGGATCGGTAGGCGTTGGATTTGCAGTTCCGGTGAATACGGCGAAAAGGATAATTCCGCAATTGCTTCAGTTTGGCGAAGTTCGCCGACCGCGGCTCGGAGCGTCACTGCCGAGCGTTGCCGATCTTAGGCAGCGAGGCTACCGTTTGCCTATTGAATCCGGTCTAATGGTTTATCAGACACAGGCCGGAGGCACGGCTGAACGGGCTGGCCTTCGTGGTGTAGCCGCAGATGGCAGCATCGGTGACATTATTGTTTCGGCCGAAGGCCAGAAGCTCAATGATCTTGATGACCTGTATCGATTGCTCGACAAAAAAGCGATCGGCGAAACCGTTAATTTCGATGTGTTTCGAAATGGACAAACCGTCACTGTACCGGTCAGGCTTCTAGGGCAGCCTGCGTCGACACGACCGGCCCGCCGAGGCGAAGAATAGTCGGGCAATCCAATATAATATACGGCGGGCTACGCGGCTCGCCGTATTTTT
>JBGTCF010000307.1:0-3609 GCA_041748975.1 Pyrinomonadaceae bacterium | reverse complement strand
ACCGCACAGTGCAGCGCCAAACCGAGCCAGATATTGTCGTTTTTGTAGCTCAGCCATCCGAGAAATATTCCCGCGAAAATGGCCGCGAAGGTTTCTGCCATCGGCTTGCCGAAGTGGATCATCGTGTACGGTACGGTCATCGCAAATATTGAGTACAATCCCAGCGCCGGCTTCAGGCTGTGGAGCAGGAATCCACGAAAGAAAAATTCGAGGCCGAAGAACTGCGCAAAATAGGCCAATTCCCAGACGAGCAGCGTCCAGCCGATATATGGCTTGTCGTTATAGATCTGCAGGAACGGGTATTTTGCCGAAAAGCTGCCGGTCAAAGACATCAGGTAAACCAACGGCAGCATCACGGCCAAACAGACTATCAGCAATTTCACAAACCCTTTCTCGATCGAGAATGACAACCCGATCTCGCTCAAATTTCTCTTTTGCGCGAACTTGACCCAGAATGCCGGCAGCACGAAATAAAAGAATACGGAAACGAATACCCACCACATCAAAGCGGGCAAATTGTTGTCGGCAGGGAGCACCGCTGCCTTGCCAATATCCGAGAACCGCGTTTCAGCTAGAAGATTGTTAAGGTAATTGGGATTCTTAAGATAGGAGATGCATGTTAGTCCGGCGGCCGTGTAAACAAGCGCGAAAACCACCCTGCGTTCGAGTGCCATAAAGTCGACGCGCATATTTCGGATGATCTCGAGCATGCGAAGGTTATTTTGCGAGTATCTGCAGGCTCCGGCGGAGTAGCTTTTGAACTGTGATCTCGGTACCTTCCGCGGCGGCCTGGTTTAAGGCCTTCTCGGCAGCATTCTTTTGATAGCCTAGATTAACGAGGGCCGAGAGAGCATCTTCGAAAATCGCGTCCTTTGGTAAAATGGTTCGCGATGACGCATCAAGTCCGGGACCCGCCTCTGACAATTCGCCGACCTTGTCTCGAAGTTCGATAACCAAACGCTCAGCGGTCTTGAGGCCAACGCCCGGGATCGACTTGAGTCGAGCGAGATCGTTCGAACGGATCGCCGTGATTATTTCATCTGCGCTCATTCCGCTCAGCATACTAATGCCTGATTTCGCCCCAACCCCCTGGACTGAGATCAGTTTCAAATAAAGGTCGCGCTCCCTCCGTGTCTTAAAGCCGTATAACTGGATCGCATCTTCGCGGACATGTGTATAGATCCGCAGGTTTACATCCGAACCTACTTCGCCGAGTTCATAGAAAGTCGACAGCGGTATCGCGACCTCATACCCGACCCCCGCAACGTCGACGATGGCCGTATTCGCATGCTTTTCCAATAGTTTTCCCGAGAGATACGCGATCATGTTGCACACTTGAAACGCTGATTGTAATTCAAATCCGTTACTAGAGCAACGTCCGTCGTGCCATCGGCAACAAAACAGAAGCGAACTTTTGAGAATTGAAAATAAGTCTTTGCGAGTTGTCGGCAAAGGTATAAAATAGACGTTGATGCTTTGCTACAAAAGCAGAAATTCGGCGTATTAGTAAACAGGAGCTTGAGAATTAAAATGGGGAGCAAGGGATTTTTAATGAGAATGTTGCCGTTCGTGGCGACTTTCACTTTGGGTATATTTATTGCCAGTTTTTTTGTTAGCATCGCCGTACCGCGGTTTGGCAACCGGGCGCCGGGTATGAAGTATCACAAAATTAAGAAGCTGCGTATCGAGAACGAACGGCTTCGAAATGAGAACCTGCGTCTTCGTAGTGAACTCGAAAGCTTAAATAGTAGCTGGCCTGCTGCTCATCACGGCCCAAACCCCGAGTTTAACGGGGAGGCCTTTATGCAGGTGCCGCCTGTTCCCCTGGCACCGGCCGCACCTCGCTCATCGAGATAGTTTTTTTCGATCCGGCTTTTACCACAGGTTAACGCGCCGCTGAGCGATGTGTTAATCTGTGGTTTCCTTTTTTATGGACGAAACCCGGGCCCGCAAACTGATCGTTGAGATCGGAGAATTGCTTTACGAACGCAGCTATGTTGTGTCTTCGGACGGCAATGTAAGCATCCGTTTGTCCGAAGATCGCGTTCTCGCAACGCCCACAATGATGTGCAAGGGCAGGATGACCGAGGCAGATCTGGCTGTGACGGACATGGACGGAAAAGCAATCTCGGATAAGCGTGCATCGTCTGAATTAGCAATGCACCTGCTGATCTATAAGATGCGTCCAGACATTCGAGCTGTATGTCACGCTCATCCTCCGCACGGCACCGCATTTGCCGTCGCCGGCCTCGCGATCGATAAACCTATTTTGTCCGAAGTGATCCTGACACTCGGCTGCGTGCCGTTGACGGATTATGGCACACCGTCGACCAACGAATTGACCGAGGCGATGAAGCCATACGTCGCCCATCACAACGCTCTACTTATGGCCAATCACGGTGCAGTCGCATACGGAGAAGACCTTTGGCAAGCTTTTGATCGTCTTGAAACGCTTGAGCATACGGCCAAGATCGCTATTCTGGCAAAGGCCCTCGGCGGCGCAAATGACCTGCCTCAGGACGCCATCGAAAAATTGATCGACATCCGCGAAAAGGCCGGCTACCTCAAATCTAATGCTCGGTGCCAGGCCTGCGGATATCTCCATGACGCAGGGATCACGTGCGACCTTAACGTGACGTATCCGGGAAAAGAGGCTGCCAACGGAAAAAAGATATCTTTCACCCGCGAAGAGTTGATCGAGCTTTTGAGCCAAGCAGCGAAGTTGAGTTAAACTAACGGGGCTTTAGTAATTACGGATTCGATTTAGGAGCAAAAACGAAATGCAGGAAGCACTTGGAATGGTCGAATGTAAGGGCCTGGTGGCCGTGATAGAGGCAGCCGATGCGATGGTTAAGGCGGCTAATGTGCAATTGATCGGGTACGAGAAGATTGGGGCCGGATTCGTTACGGCGATAGTTAGAGGGGACGTTGCGGCTGTTAAAGCGGCGACGGACGCCGGCGCGGCTGCGGCCAGGCGCGTCGGTGAGCTGGTATCGGTTCATGTCATCCCGCGTCCACATTCGAGTGTCGATGAGACCCTGCCGATCGTAATGAAATAGCGGTCCACGATCATTCAGAAGGTTTCTCTCGCCGTCCGCAAATAGCTCAGATGATAATCGCACGCATTTTAGGCACAGTTGTTTCGACCCAAAAGGACGAACGGCTCCTCGGAAAAAAACTGCTCATCGTTAAGCCGATCAATTTAGACGGCAGCGACCAGAGCGGATACATTGTTTCCGTTGACACCGTCGGGGCGGGCTATCACGAGAGAGTGATCGTTGTTAGCGGATCGTCGGCCCGGATGGCTGACGGGAATAAGGATTGTCCGGTCGATTCGGCGATTATCGGTGTGATCGACGAGATCGATTTTACCGCTGCGGAGAAGTAAATGCAGATCGCCCGCGTCATAGGTACCGTTGTCTCAAGTGTCAAAAACAAATCACTTGACAGTAGAAAATTCCTGATCGTTCAAACCCTCGACGCGAACTTATTTCCGAAAGGAAATCCGACTGTGGCTCTCGATGCCGTGGGTGCCGGAGAGGGGGAGCTTGTTTTTTGGTGCAGAGGAAAGGAAGCTTCATTTCCGTTCAAGCGGGACGAAACACCAAC
>JBGTCF010000306.1:0-5149 GCA_041748975.1 Pyrinomonadaceae bacterium | reverse complement strand
ATGGCGGTGTTCCATCAAAGTTATGGCAAAGAAAGAAGAAAAGAACGCCGGCGGCCAGATCAAGATCCAGTATTACCGGAGTATGATCGGCTACGCCAAGAAACAGAAAGAGATCGTTAAGAGCCTGGGGATCACCAAGCTAAATCAAACGGTTACGCGTCCGGATTCGGCCGCTGCTCGCGGTATCGTCGCAAAGATCCCGCATTTGCTTAGAATTGTTGATTAGTTAATAAGTAAATCGTAAATACAAAGGAATTTCTTACGCTGTTCACGATTCAAGAGGAAAGAAGATGGCTTTATCACTAAATAATTTACATCCGAAAGAAGGTTCGACCCATAAAAAGAAACGAGTGGGCCGCGGGCCCGGCTCGGGCTTGGGCAAGACTGCCGGACGGGGACACAAGGGCCAGAAATCACGCTCGGGATACAGCAGCCGTCCCGGTTTTGAGGGCGGGCAGATGCCATTACAGCGTCGATTGCCGAAGCGCGGGTTTACGAATATATTTAAAAAGGAATGGATCGAGATCAGCCTTGCAAAGATCGAAGAGAATTTTAACGCGGGCGAAGAGATCACTCCGGAGATACTTCATAACCGCGGGTTGATCAAGAAAGCGAAGCATGACCTTGTGATCCTGGGTACCGGGGAAATTACTAAATCGCTGAATGTTTCGGCACACCGGTTTACAAATACAGCCAGGGAAAAGATCGAAAAGGCGGGCGGAGCGGCGACGATAATTGTCAAGGGCTCTGCCGCGGCGGAATAATCAAAGTTCATTTAACCTTCAAGGAATAATATGGAGAAGTTTTTTGCCGCCGTCCAGAACATGTTCAAGATCCCCGAGCTTCGGACGAGGATCCTTTTTACGCTTGGGCTTTTGGCGGTTTATCGTTTTGGGGCGCATATCCAGGCACCCGGCGTGAATAGCGCTCAGCTTGAACGCCTGTGGGGCGAAGTGTCCGGCACTTTGCTCGGCGTATTAGACCTCCTTTCGGGCGGAAATTTCCGCACGATCTCGGTTTTTGCACTTGGCGTAATGCCGTATATTACTGCTTCGATCATCATGCAGCTCATGCCTGTACTCTCTCCTGCAATCAAAAAGGTGCAGGAGGAAGGCGAGGTTGGCCGGCAGAAGATGAATCAATGGACAAGGTACGGCACTGTGGCCCTTTGCCTGATCCAGACGTTTTTTATCGCGACTTGGTTAGAACGAAATCAGATCATCGGCTCCACGTGGTGGGCCACCCTGATGATCGTCGTCACCCTTACGACAGGTACAATATTCGTGATGTGGCTCGGTGAGCAGATCACCGAACGAGGCGTCGGCAACGGTATATCGCTATTGATCTTTGTCGGTATCGTGATCGGACTGCCTCAAGGCATCATGCAGATCTCGGAACGCGTTCGCGGCGGTGATCCAATGCAGACGCTCGGGGTCATATTCCTTGTAGCCGTTCTGGTCGCCCTGATCGCGTTAGTTGTCTATGTGGAATCGGCCCGGCGTAATATAGCAATTAGTTATGCCAGTAGGCGAGTGGGTACACAGACGTTTCGCGGACAAGAAACGAGCCTTCCGCTTAAGATAAACATGGGCGGTGTTATTCCGGTGATCTTTGCATCATCGGTACTTGCGATGCCGCAGACTCTATTATCGGCCTTCCCGCCGGACCCTGAAAACCCGGGTGCGACATGGTCGCAGATCCATGCCTTTTTTACACAGTTTCATGGCGGTGATCCGTATTATGAATTGGTTTTTCTGTCGTTGATCGTGATCTTCACGTTCTTTTACATTACGATCATTTTCAACACGGATGAAGTCGCAGATAACCTGCGTAAGCACGGCGGATTTATTGCTGGTATAAGGCCAGGGGCACCGACGGCGGAGTATTTGAACACGATTCTCACCAGGCTGACCACGGTTGGTGCACTCTATTTGGCTTTTGTGGCATTTGCACCTCAGGTCCTGCTCAGTGGTTTTAGGGTTGCGCGGCTGCCGTTTATAGGGCCGGATATTGACAATTTCCTCACGACCACGCCGGGGTTGAGTTGGATACCCACAGGTTTGGGCTATCAGTTTTTCTTTGGCGGCACTTCGCTTCTGATCCTGGTCGGTGTGGCAATGGATACAGTTTCACAAATCGAGGCCCAGCTTGTAATGAGAAATTACGAAGGGTTTCTGGGAGCGGGTTCGCGATTGCGGGGCCGTCGTAACTAGGTATTTTGAACCGCAGAGACGCAGAGACGCGGAGAAATTTCGATAGCGATCCGTTGCTAAGTGATATTTCTTTCCTCTGCGTCTTGGCGTCTCTGCGGTGAAATCTTATGGGTAAGATCATTGTACTGATTGGGGCGCCCGGGGCGGGAAAAGGAACACAGGCGAGATTGCTTGAAGAAAGACGCGGGATTCCGCAGATCTCAACGGGCGATATGTTCCGCGAGATGCGGACACTCGATACCCCACTTGCAAAGGAAGTTCAAGCCATAATGGCTTCAGGCAAGCTTATTGCTGATGATGTTACTTACAGGATCGTTAGGGAACGAACATCTAAACCTGACACACAGGGGACTTTTGTTCTCGATGGCTACCCCAGGACGACCGTGCAGGCAGAGCAGCTCGAAGAACTCGCTAATGAACAGGGTAAAGAGATACAGGCTATCGAAGTCGACGTGTCTAGGGATGAGTTGCTGAAGCGGTTGACCGGCCGACGAAGCTGTACGGTTTGCGGCGAGATTTACAATATTTATTCCAAGCCGCCTAAAAGCGAGGGTGTGTGTGACAAGCATCCCGAATCGCCTCTGAGCCATCGGGACGACGATACTGAGGAAAAGGTGCGAGTTCGGCTGGATACATACGACGAACTTACGGCCCCTCTTCTCGGGTATTACGAACGGACCGGCCGCCTTAGAAAAGTCGACGGGACCGGAGATATCGAGGATATTTACACATCACTGAATAGCCTGGTTTAATTTGGTTTAGAAAGATCTCAAAATGATCATCGCAAAATCCGCAAAAGATCTGGACAAAATGAGGGCCGTTGGCGAATTGATCGCTGAGGTCAGAGAATCTCTGCGCGTGATGGTCGAGCCGGGCATTTCCACGATGGACCTGAATGACGCGGCTGACCGAATGATGCGTGACGCGGGGGCGATCCCGACCTTTATCGGCTATCACGGATTCCCGTACGCCATATGTGCCTCGGTCAATCATGAGATCGTTCACGGGTTTTCTAAGAAGGATCCGTTAAATGTTGGAGACATAGTGTCGCTCGACATGGCAGCCACTTATCAGGGGTTCGTCGGCGATACGGCTATTACGGTGCCGGTTGGTGAGATAAATGATGAGCTGAAACAGCTCATACGAGTTACTGAAGAATGTTTAGAATTAGGGATACAGGCAGCCCGTTTGGGGAATCGGGTCGGTGATATCGGCTGGGCCGTTCAGCAGCACGCAGAAAAATTCGGATACGGGATCGTCCGTGATTATACAGGCCACGGGATCGGACGCTCAATGCACGAAGCTCCGCAGATCCCAAATTATGGACGTGAGGGAACGAAGGAAAAGATCCGTGTGGGCTATTGTTTTGCGATCGAACCGATGCTGAACCTCGGCACGGCAGATACACGAACCCTTAGCGATAAATGGACGGTCGTGACATTGGACGGCAAGCCGTCGGCACATGCGGAACATACGTTGGCGGTAACTGCGGAAGGCCCTGAGATCCTGACACTTACAAAGGAACAGAAACGGCAGCGCAATGGAAATACGGAATCCGTAGCAGCGTGACTTGAAAAAACGAAACCGAAAGGCTAACATTATTGGTTTGTCCAACTAATCGGCAAGTTGGGATTGTTTGGTTGTCGAAAGAAGACGCCATCGAGGTCGCCGCGACAGTGCTGGAAACGTTGCCAAATGCAATGTTTAAGGTCGCGGTGGACGATAATCAGGATGAGGTTTTAGCTCATGTATCCGGAAAAATTCGTAAGAATTTTATTTCGGCTTCTACCGGGCGATAAGGTTCTTTTGGGACTTTCGCCCTATGACCTAAAACGCGGGCGGATTACATATCGCCATAAATAGGAAAGGTGTTAAAGATGAAAGTTCGGCCTTCAGTAAAAAAAATGTGTGATAAGTGCAAGGTGATCCACCGGAAAGGCGTCGTGCGCGTCATCTGTGAGAATCCGAAGCATAAACAGCGGCAAGGATAAGACGATTTTGGATTTTAGATTTTGGAGTTTAGATTAGCTCTGCGGCAAAGATCCCCAATCCAAAATCGGCAATCCAAAATCCAAAATGGAGAATTATGGCTCGTATAGCAGGAGTTGATTTACCGCCCAATAAAAGGGCACAGATTGGAATGACCTACATCTACGGTGTAGGCAAATCCCGGGCGACCTCGATCCTCGAACAGGCGGGAATTGGGATCGACTCGAAGATCAAGGATCTCAGCGAGGACGAATTGAACAAGATCCGCTCGATTCTGGATGCGGAGGGTGAGATAGAGGGCGACCTTAGAAAACGGGTCCAGATGGATATCAAACGTTTGATGGACATTGGATGTTATCGCGGTCTTCGCCATCGCCGCAGCCTGCCCGTTCGCGGGCAGCGAACCCATACAAACGCGAGAACAAGGAAAGGTCCGCGTAAAGCGGCCGTGGCTAAGAAGAAGGCTCCAGGGAAGAAGTAGTTCAATGTTCCAAGTTCAACGTTCCAAGTTTGTTTGGAGCCGCGACCTGGAACTTTGATCCTTGAACTTTGAACAAATAAAAATGGCAAAAGCAGCAGCAAAAAAGAAGACTTTCAAGAAGAAAGAAAAGAAGAATATCCCGATGGGGATCGTGCACATCTCGGCGTCTTTTAACAACACCCTGATATCGATCACCGATACACAGGGAAACCTTGTCGCCCAATCGTCTTCGGGGGCACGCGGCTTTCGCGGATCGCGAAAGGGTACGCCGTTCGCAGCACAGCAGGCGGCTTCAGAAGTGGCCCGAAAGGCCCTTGACGCAGGAATGCGAGAGGTCGAGGTTCGAGTTAAGGGTCCCGGCGGAGGCCGTGAGTCGGCGATCCGTGCGATCAATCAGGCGGGTATTCGCGTGAATTCGATCCGCGATACGACTCCGATCCCGCACAATGGCTGCAGACCGCCAAAA
>JBGTCF010000305.1:0-1639 GCA_041748975.1 Pyrinomonadaceae bacterium | reverse complement strand
CTCGCTGTCGGTGCCCGTCATCTCGCCGGGCAGCTGGACGATGGCTTCTAATGGAACGCCATTCTGGATCAACTGTCGACGGGCCAGCTCTACAAAAGGGGGATTCGCCTGATCAGCCTGTGACCATCCGCCCCTGCCGCCGTCGTCGGAAATAATGATCTTAGGAGCAATTCCCTGAGCGAAAAGTTCAGCGGCGAGGCGGGTGCGTTCTTTGTAAGCGGCAGAACCGCTTAGGACCATTATCGCGTCGGCCTTCTCGAGCGGATGTTCCACGATCAGGCTTGTGGCGAGAGATGGGGAGAATAAGACCCAACAGGCCAATAGAATAAAGGCCGACAGAATTATTAGCAGCCGACGGCGTGTCACTCGATCTGGCCCCTTTTCAACGCGGCCCCGGAGAGGATCTCGCGCAGCTCGTCGACCTTGGATTCCCAGCTTTCGTGCGCGACAGCGTCGCTGACCGCCTCGCGAGGTTTGGGATACGAGATAGCCTGCCCGACTTTTTCGATAAAATCATTATGGTCAGTGCCGACGAGGCAGTCCTCCAGCACTCGCACCTCCGGAATGTCGGTAGAGACTACCGGCAAACCTGCCGCCAAATACTCTCTCACTTTCAACGGATTTGCTGCGAGAGTAAGTTCATTGATAACGAATGGATTTAGGGCCACATCGAAACCTTTACAATATGCCGGGAGCTCTGAATATGGTTTTCTGCCTAAAAAGTGCACATTCGGCACATCGTCGAGGATTTTGATCTTCTGCTCGGCATCGACCGCGATCTTGCCGATAAGCACAACAGAACCATCCTTGAAATGCTCCGCCGTTTTCCTTATCAGCTCGAAATCGACCCAGTCCGCCAAAAGGCCGTGAAATCCGATTATCGGCCGAGGCAGATCCTTAATCTCCCGAGGTATGTCTAGGGCAGGATCCAGCGCGGTCCTGAAATGGCGCCAGTCCGTGCCGTGTCGGATCACAAACGTGTTTGGATTAAAGTCCTTTTTAGATTCGTACAGTCTTTCACCCGAAACGACAACAACGTCGGCCCGTCTGAAAAGATCGTTCTCGATCTCGCGAAGTCCATTCGACGCACCGGTAAATGCGGTATATTCATCCACGCAGTAATAGATCAGGTCCGTCTCACCCAGATGTCCCGCGATCATTCCGGCGGCCGGATTGAAAACCATATTGACCGCGTTCTTAAATCCCAGCCCGCTCATTGCCTTTTTTACCTGGTTCGCGAGAAAACCACGATTGATCTTGAGTATAGTTTCGTTACCGTATGACGGGAAAGCCAGCGGGTTCAGCACGAAAATATTCGGCTCGACCTCGCGGACCGGCTCCGTGAACGCCCGCAGTTTCTTATAAATGCGAGACACATCTTTCGATGACGTCGTCGGCATGCGGTTCGCGATGGCATTGATCCACAAAATGCGGTTGTCCTTTGAAAGCACCCGCATCAAATGCGTTTTTGAGAGAGGATCTCCGGTCCAGTCATGGCTAAAACAGAGGATATCCCGACCACGAAGCATCGAACCGGCGTCCGTGATTTTGCTGACATCTCTTAGATCCGACATGGTGGTCATTGTGATTTCACTAATACTTTCTTAACGCTCGCCCTGACATTCGGCGGCAGCCGCTT
>JBGTCF010000304.1:0-3177 GCA_041748975.1 Pyrinomonadaceae bacterium | reverse complement strand
AAGCTGTCGATAAATAATGGAAGAACACAGTGACCAAGAGTTGGTTGACGCGGCCCGTGAAGCACGTGAAAACGCTTATGCGCCGTACTCGAATTTTAAAGTTGGTGCCGCCGTCGAGGCCGATGACGGCCAGATCTATATTGGCTGCAACGTCGAATCGGCGAGCTATGGCCTCACGGTCTGCGCGGAACGCGTTGCCATCTGGAAAGGTATATCGCGCGGTGAAAAACACTTTAAGCGGATAGCGGTCGTTGTCGACACCGAGGAACTCACCCCGCCGTGCGGTGTCTGCCGCCAGATAATTTGGGAATTCTGCGGCGATGTGCCCGTGATTCTAAGCAATCTCCAGGGAAAGACTGAAACGGTTTCGGCTGGCGAACTTTTACCCCGGGCTTTTGATTCTAAGTTTTTGAAATAGTTTATGGCCGTTCCGGATTTTCAAACCATGATGTTGCCGTTCCTTAAATTTCTTGGGGATGGGAACGAACATTCTTACGGCGAAATCACCGCCGCATTGGCTGACTATTATCAGCTTACCGACGAGGATGTTAATGAGATGATCCCGAGTAAACGGCAAACGCGCTTATATAACAGAGCCTACTGGATATCCACTTATTTTAGAAAAGCATTAGTTATAGAGCAGCCGCACAGAGGATTCCTCAAAATCACGGAGCGTGGCCGTGAGCTTCTCGACCGAGGGCTTTCCCGAATCGACATGAGGACTTTGGATGAGTTTCCCGAGTACCTCGAGTTTCGTGATAAGAAGAATGACCCGCCGAGAACCCAAACGTTAACACAGGAAAGCGTTGACCTTGCAGAATCGAAGACTCCCGACGAAATCTTAGAAGCATCGTATCGCACCATCCGCAAGAATTTGGCTTCGGACTTACTTGAGAAGATCAAGTCATGTTCCCCTGGCTTCTTTGAAGCTTTGGTCGTAGAGCTCCTTGTTAAAATGGGCTATGGCGGTACCCAAGAAGATGCTGGGCAAGCGATTGGAAAAAGTGGTGATGGCGGTATTGACGGTATTATCAAGGAAGATCGGCTCGGGTTAGACGTAATATATTTGCAAGCAAAGAGATGGGAAGGAACAGTCAGCCGACCGGAAATACAAAAATTTGCGGGAGCTTTGCAAGGACGTCGAGCGAGAAAGGGTGTTTTCATTACAACATCTGACTTTAGTCGAGAAGCACGTGAGTTTGCATCCGCGATCGACAACAAAATAATCCTTATCGATGGGAGTGAACTGGCTGAGTACATGATTGATTTTAATGTCGGCGTATCGTTGGTAAACCTTTACGAGATCAAGCGGATCGACTCTGACTATTTCATAGAAGAATAGCGATGGGACCAGACGAAAATCCATTCTCTTACGTCACCGACCAAGACGAACTTGTCGGCGATGAACGCGAAGCCTATTTTTCGTATTGGGCGGGGCGTAGCCCAAGCGAACGCTGGTCTGAGATTTATAGACTCAATCGTCTCAAATATGGAGATGCCGTTTTTGAACGTGGGATGGACAAGTCCAAGATCCAAGTTATTGATAAGCTGACAGGCAAGGTTATTCATACTATCTATAACCCCTTGAAAAAATGAATAGATTTCTAAAAGCATTTGTTTGTTTTGCCCTGCTTAGCGCTGGCGTGGTTGAAACGTCTGCGCAACGGGTTGCGAGTGTAGACCTTCTGATCGTCGGCGGCACGGTCGTAACGATGAATGCCAAGCGCGAGGTCATCGAGAACGGAGCGGTCGGGATCAGGGGCGATGCGATCGTGATGGTTGGCACGCGCGCCGATGCTCGCGGGGTGCGTGCCCGGCGGACGCTGAACGCATCCGGCAAGGTCGTAATTCCGGGTCTGGTCAATACCCACACACACATACCAATGGTGCTGTTTCGCGGCATCTCGGACGATCTCGATCTCAATGATTGGCTCACGAAATTCATATTTCCTGCTGAAGCGAAGAATGTTGACGAGCAGTTTGTAAGGGCCGGTACGCGGCTTGGGTTGGCTGAAATGATTCGCGGCGGCACGACCACGTACGCCGACATGTATTATTTCGAGGATGCGATCGCGGAGGAAACCAAAAAGGCCGGCGTCCGCGGAGTCCTCGGCGAAACGATCATCCAGTTTCCCGTACCCGACAACAAGACGCCCGACGAGGCTATCGCCTATACCGAGCGATTCTTAAAAAAGTGGCAGAACGATCCGCTGATCGTTGCGGCTGCTGCACCTCATGCTCCGTATACGGTTTCGACTGCTCATCTTAAGGCCATTCGCGAGCAGTCAGACCGGTTCCATTCGCCGGTGCTAATTCACGTTGCCGAAACGCAAAAGGAACGCGAAGACATTCTCGCCCAGTACGGCAAAACGCCCGTAGCATATCTTGACAGCATCGGATTTCTGTCAAACCGCACCATCGCGGCCCACAGCGTTTGGCTGACTCCGGATGAGATCGACATCTACCGTTCGCGTGGTGTCGGCAGCGCACACTGTCCGACATCGAATATGAAGCTAGCCTCCGGCGTATCTCCGGTACCCGCGATGCTTGCCAAGGGCGTTGACGTCGGTCTCGGCACTGACGGTGCCGCGTCGAATAACGATCTCAACATGTGGGAAGAAATGGACC
Source organism: Pyrinomonadaceae bacterium (assembly GCA_041748975.1). Classification (GTDB taxonomy): domain Bacteria; phylum Acidobacteriota; class Blastocatellia; order Pyrinomonadales; family Pyrinomonadaceae; genus OLB17. The sequence goes on along the minus strand of JBGTCF010000304.1, from coordinate 549 downwards.
TGGCCGCAAAACTCCACAAACTGATCTCGAATGACCCCAAAACGCTGCCCGCCGAGCAGGCTTTTGAGATGGCTACCATCCGCGGGGCGCGTGCCTTAAACCTCGACAAACTTATCGGCTCGCTCGAGGTCGGAAAGCGTGCCGACATCGCCATTGTCGATTTTGACGGTCTTCACCAGACTCCTTTTTATAACGCTTATTCTCACCTCGTTTACGCCACAAAATCCTCAGATGTACACACGGTTGTTATCAATGGCCGCGTCGTCATGTTAAACCGTCGTTTGCTCACGTTGAACGAAAGTGGTATAAAGAAAGACGCAAACGCATACCGCGAAAAAATCATCAAGAGTTTAACGAACTGATCGGCGGGCCACACAATATAGGCTCGTTTCGTTGATTTTTTCGGAGGTGATATGGGTCGTATAAGTGAGCCTTCAAAAGGGGTTTTTCGCTTGACCTTTACGGAAGATTTAAGTCATATGGAGGACTATAAATGCCGTTAAATGTCAGAAGGTTTAACACTTCGATTTTACTGGTTTTACTAAGTTT
>JBGTCF010000303.1:0-3202 GCA_041748975.1 Pyrinomonadaceae bacterium | reverse complement strand
GCGCTCGAAATTATCATTAACCACAGCAGAACTTGTTTTGCCTTAGAACTCAATTTATAGCCTCCAGATCAACCCCCCACAAAGGGTGTTTCTCAATGGTCTTTTGATGTAAATCGCACCAATAGCGTTGTGCCCAATGGTGACCCACGTCTGTCTCAGACGCCAACATTTGATTCTAGACGGCGCCCCGTTAATTTTCAACCTTATTTTCCTTATACACGAGGCTACCATTTCTTTTTATGACCTTACCCCCGGGCAGTTCGGCGGCCCGTCCACTCTTAGTGCTAAACACCAAACGTTCGATCGATTCCATATGTTTCAGCTGTAATTGGCGGGTCGTTCCACGCTTTTGTTTCAGCCATGATCGGATTACTCGGTACATTTCGGTTTTCGAGGCCGACCGAAGTGATTCAAGGCTTAATTCGTCGGCGGGAGCCTTTTGGTTTTGCATGTCCGGTCCGTCGGTAAGGTTTTGCATCAGCTTAGCGGTATTTCCAAGCGTCTCGATTATTCGCGGATTAAAGTCCTCCAGCAGTGGCAGCAGGATCTTCCTGATCCTCACTCTTCGGAAGGCGGTGTCTTCATTCATCGTGTCATACCGGTATTCGATGCCGAGGTCATGGCAAAAGGCCTCCGTCTGCTGCCGCAGCGCCCAGTTCAATAGGGGACGGGCCAGTTTGATATCGGCCGGGACCAGAGGCAACTGCGGGGTCTGATCGTCGTCGAAAGAAGATGGAGAGATGGCGGTCTCGCTTTTCAAGACCCTGATCGGCCACATTCCGGCGAGGCCGTCGGCGCCGCTGCCACGCAGAAGATTCATCAATACCGTTTCCGCCTGATCGTTCATTGTATGACCCGTTATAACCGCAAAGGCGCTCACGCTCCGGGCGGTTGCAAGCAAAAAGTCGTATCTCGCTCGCCGAGCATTTTGTTCGAGATTGCCGTTGGCCTCGATACGGGCCCTACCTACAGCAAACTCGATGTGAAGGTCGGTAGTCAGGCCGCGAACGAAGTCCTCATCCGCATCGCTCGCTCCATCACGGAGGCAATGGTTAAAGTGGGCCGCGACAATGCGGTGCCCGATCTTTTTACGTTTCTTAAGGTCATTCAGGGCCAGCAGCAGACTTACCGAATCAGCCCCGCCTGAAATGGCGGCAACGATTGTTGAGCCAATAAAAGGGAGTTCCAGACGGCGCCACTCTGTAACGAGATTTCGAACGAATTGATGCACGTTGGATTATCAGGCCTGGAAGGGCATCTCAGTGTTTTGCAGGACCCCGAGCTCGTTCCTGGCAACACGCTCGAGAAGTTTCTCATCGTCGAACATTTTCGCCAGTCCATTGACCGTCGCATACCGCGGTTCTTCCGCGATGGTGACCGGAAGACTAATGAACGCCCGCATATATTGATCGATGCCTTCGAGTAATGCACCGCCGCCGGTCAAGATCACGCCGCGATCATAAATGTCCGCGGCAACTTCCGGTCGAAGCTCTGTCAAGGTATCTTTAACGCGAAGTGCGACGCGGCGGACCATGCCCTCGACGATCGGAAATATCTCGCCCGACGTGACTTCGACAGCCCCCGGGCTGCCGGTTTGAACGTCGCGCCCGCGTACCTCGATAGATTTTGAAATGTCATCCGGCAAATACGTAGAGGCGAATGTGGTCTTAATATGCTCAGTCGTTTCACGGCCGACCTGAAGGCCGCGGTGACGCCTGAGATGGGTGGCGATGGTTTCGTTGATGGCGTTGCTGCCAAATCGCTCGGAAACCGAGTGTACGATCGATCCCTTTGCAACGATCGCGATATTGGTTGTTTCCGCTCCTATATCTACAATGGCAGTTGCTCGCTTATCCGTTGGCAATACACCGGCACCAAAAGCGGCGGCGAGGCCCTCTTCCATCATAAAGACCTTACCAATATTGGCCTCCTCAGCCGCATTCAAGAGTGCACGCTGCTCGACGTGAGTTACGTCCGACACCATGCTCATTACTGCCTGTAGAGAGATATTCGATCCGCCGGTTTTTGCCTTTCGAACAAAATGGGCGAGCATTCTCTTGGTGCGCTCAAAGTCTGCGACTACACCGCCAATTAGCGGGGCCCGGACCGTGATGTCGCGGCCCTCTCGGCCTGACATCTCGGCGGCCTCTTGTCCAAAAGCGACGATCTCCTCTGTAAGCTCATTAATTGCGACTAGCGAAGGTTCATCAAGGACCACGCCGCGGCCCTTAACAGCAATTATGGTGCTCGACGTGCCGAGATCGATCGCCATCGAGTCGGTAACCAGTTTTTTAAGTGAAGAGATCTTCAACATGCAAAACTACGCGGTAAATACCGCAATTTTCAATTATATTCTATTTCTCGATACTGCCAACAAAAATATCAGTGCCACTTCACCTCGAAAAGGTCGACCGGCTGTACTCGGTTTTTTACCTTCAAAGGTTCTTGTTTTGTCATCGGAAAGATGTCTCCCGCTGCCAATGCGGTTGCCTCGCTTATCAAGATCTGCCCCCGCTTTGAATTCGATTGCAATCTGGATGCCAGATTTACAGTATCCCCAATCGCCGTATACTCTGACCGTCTTTCCGAACCAATGTAACCGACCGTAGCGATTCCTGTATGGAGCCCGATGCCGATCGCGATCTCGTCATAGCCCTCTGCGGCGAGTTCAAGGTTCAATCCCTCCATCCTTTTCTGCATGGCGACAGCGACCGTCACGGCATTGCGGGCGTCGTCAGGTGTGGCGGTCGGCGCTCCGAACAGGGCCATCAGCTCATCACCAATATACTTATCCAACGTCCCGCCATGTTCAAAAATTATCTCCGTCATTGCCGAAAAATACTGGTTTAATAGATTAACGACCTTCTCGGGATTTGCGAGTTCGGAGATCGCAGTAAATCCCCGAATATCAGCAAAAAGCACCGTTATGGTCTGATTGGCACCGCCCAGACGAAACGAATCGGGGTCTTCGAGCAACTGCTTTACAACATACTCGGGCATAAAGCGGCTGTAGTTCGCCCTCGCCACTTCTTCGCGAGCGAGGCGATCGTGGGCCTTGACGGTTTCAACCGTAACGGCGGTCAATGCGGCGATCGCACTGATCAATTCCAAGTGATCGGCCGTAAAGGCTGCGAAGGGGTCCAGCCGATCGGCGTACAGCACACCGTGAACGTTCGACTGCGTCAGCAGCGGAGCGCAAATG
>JBGTCF010000302.1:0-6992 GCA_041748975.1 Pyrinomonadaceae bacterium | reverse complement strand
ATGCACTCGGTATACCCTTCCCCGCCGTTTACGAATCAGACAGCCGCGGAGACCGCGAAAAGACGCTCCACTTCCAATATCGCCGATCGACCGGCGATAACCGCAACTGGGGCTCGCCCTGGTACATCTTTCTCGACACCTCCCAGATCGAAAAATCCGGAGATACACTCACCAAGAAAACACACATCGTCAATGGCGAAGTAATAGAAGCCGAAGGCGAACGGTTCATAAGACAAAAACTCGGCCTTCCCGAAGTCGCAAGCAAACCGTAAACTGTGGGCAGTTGTCGGTAACAATTCAAAAACTCTATCTTCCTCGCGTTGTAGCAATGAATTTCTTGATTTTTCGACCTCCGGATGCGGAGCGTCAGAAATAATTATCGTTATCCGCTCATCGGAGGTTCAGGAATTATGCTAAATGCTCTCGCCACTTACGACTATCATAGGCGGTTTGCGCGACACGCAGCTCTTCGTCGGTTTCAAAAAAATCGACCGCTCCGCTCGTTATCTCATAAAACGCACCGACGACTGCAATTTTGCCGCTCGCTATCGCCGATTGAATTGCCGGCTGTTTCTTAATGTTGAAAACCTGCTGGCGCACATTAGCGATGACGGCTTCGCGCATCTTTGCTTTTGCATCGCGGAGTTTCGGGATTTTCGAGACCGACGGCACGATCTGATTGAGCAGAGCCTGAATGCTCGGCGTTTCCCGCGCTCGGTCGGCATCGGGCAGCAGTGCGGCTTTTACCGCGCCGCAGCCTTCGTGTCCGAGCACAACGACGACGTGCGTTTTCAGATGATTGACTGCGTATTCAATGCTGCCGGTCGTTCCCGCGTCAACTATGTTTCCGGCGACGCGGGTGATGAACAAAGTCCCCAGGCCCTGGTCGAAAACGATTTCTGTCGGCACGCGGCTGTCCGAACAAGCCAGAATGACAGCGAACGGCGTTTGCCCCAGAATCTGGGCGCGACGTTCGGCGGTGGAAAGTTCGGGACGACGAGCCAACCCGCCGAAAAAGCGCGCGTTTCCCGTTTTTAACAGGCGCAGTGCTTCCTGCGGCGTACGGGCAAGCGGCTCGCGCAATTGCGCGATTTCTTCCATCGTCGCGCCGCGCTTGACGGCATCGGAAATTCTTTGGTCTAGCAAAATATCGTCCAAAGGAGGGGGCGTTGGAGTTGGTGTCGGCGTTTGTCCCTTAGCCTGAAAACCTCCGAGCGCCAAACCGCCTACAGCTAATAGAGTTTTACATATAGTTCTTCGGTCAATTTTCTTTTCGTTCATTTGTTTCTCCTCACTTATTCATCATACCGACGTACGTTAAGTTTTGCTATGCCGAAACCACGGAACGCTCGAGATGACGTGGGTTTGACCAACCTGTGAGATCAAATCCAGCAATCTTTATAATTTTTGGCAAACTGTTCAAACGAGGTGGGCTTTCGTCCCAGAAGTTTCGGCAATTCTTCGGTTATTAGACCGGCTTCCCCGAAACGAGCCGTCGGATAAATTATTGCCAGTATAAGCGCGAATGATGGATTTTTGTGTTTACGCCAATTTCGCCAGATGAAAGAAAAGCAGCGAAGGTTTTGGGTAGACAATTGGTTTTTTCATGACGCCGGATAAAATCTCGGCGACTTCGTCGTAAGACAACGCTTCGCTTCCCGTTAGTTCGTAAGATCTATTTAGATGTTGCCAGCGACAGAACTAGTTATCAACACCGACGACCGTTGATAACACAGCGGTTGTGGTGGGTTATCAACGGAGCGGAATGCGGTAAGCGATCACGGCATTGTTTTTCGTGTCAACCCGGATGCGCGGTCGTATTTGCGGACGAAGCCCATGGCGCCGTAGAGCGGGCTGTCGTTGCCTTTGGCAGCCGAACCGGCGACGCCGAGACCGATCTTCGAGCCTTTTTTGTTGAGGCGGGCTGTTGGTCAACTTGAAGGGCGCTGGCGAGGTGCCGCCATCGAACAGTCGTTTTCCGCTGCCGAGGGCGATCGGGACTTGCGCTTGTAGGTAATTTCAAAGACAGTAAAACTCATGTACCGGAAGTTGGAGCCAAAACTTTTAGCCGTTCTTCGTGAAGGCTATTCTAAGAAGCTCTTTGCCGGTGATCTGCTGGGTGGGTTGACCGTCGGCGTGGTCGCTCTGCCATTATCCATTGCGCTTGCGATCGCGTCGGGTGTAAAGCCGGAACAGGGGCTTTATACGGCGATCTTTGCGGGAGCAGTCATTGCGATCCTCGGCGGTTCGCGTGCGCAGGTTAGCGGTCCGACGGGAGCGTTCATTGTCATCGTTTATGGAATAGTTCAAAAGTACGGCTATGACGGCCTCGTTGTCGCGACGCTTCTGGCCGGGATCATGCTGATAATAATGGGGCTGGCACGGATGGGAGCTTTTTTGAAGTTCATCCCGTATCCGGTTGTTGTTGGCTTTACGTCCGGCATCGCTCTTATAATTGCCTCGTCGCAGATCAGCGATTTTCTCGGGCTTCGGATCGACAAAGTTCCGGCGGATTTAGTCGCGAAGTGGGCGACGTACATTGAGCATTCCTCGACTGCCAACCTTTACACCGTCGGTGTCGGCGGCTTGTCGCTTCTCATCATTTTGCTGTGGCCGCGAGTCACCCACAGAGTTCCGGGACCGCTCATCGCGATCTTGGTCGTGACCGCGATAGTCCAGGTGTTTCAGCTTCCCGTGGATACAATTGCAACGCGGTTCGGCGGTGTGCCGAATACATTGCCGTCGCCGCAGCTTCCCGTTGTGACGTATGAGTTGGTCCAACAGATGTTCATGCCGGCACTGACTATCGCGATCCTTGCGGGCCTCGAATCTCTGCTGTCCGCCGTTGTCGCCGACGGCATGACGGGCACGCGGCATCGTTCGAACATGGAGCTTATTGCCCAAGGCGCCGGAAACATCACCTCGGTGCTGTTTGGCGGAATTCCGGCTACCGGTGCCATTGCACGAACGGCCACCAACATTAAGGCCGGCGGCAAGACTCCGGTATCTGCTCTGATCCATTGTGCTTTTCTCCTGCTTGTCCTGCTCTTTGTAGGTGAATGGGCTGCGTTGATACCAATGGCTACCCTCGCCGCTGTGTTGTTGGTCGTCGCTTACAACATGAGCGAATGGCGTGAGTTTTTGCACCTGTTAAAGAGTCCACGCGGCGATGTTGCAGTGCTACTCGCGACCTTTTTGCTCACGGTGCTCATCGATCTAACGACTGCTATTCAGGTTGGGATACTTCTCGCGGCGTTTTTGTTCTTACAGAAAATGTCCACGGAAACGCGGGTCTCGCTGGTCACGGATAATCTCGCCGATGATGACGAAACGAGAGCGCGTAATATGTCGGGCGTCGAGATTCCACAGGGCGTGGAAGTGTTTGAACTGTATGGCTCGCTGTTTTTCGGTGCGGTTCGCCAGTTCAAAGAATCGATCCGCATAGTTTCGCAAAAACCTAAGGCGTTGATCCTTAGAATGCGCCAAGTGCCGTCCATCGACGCCAGCGGAATAAGGGTGCTCGAAGAAATGGCCGAAGATGCAAAGGCCGCCGGCTACCAACTGATCTTCTCAGGCGTTTCAAGGTCGGTCTATCGCGTGATGCGACGAAGCGGCCTCGTAGAAATTGTCGGCAAAAAGAACTTCGCGGCAGATATATTCGCCGCTCTGGAGATTGCGAGAAAGTATCTGTAACTGAGTAATTACGTCCATAACAATAATCCCAAGACATATCTTTAATCGAGATTGACCGGTTTCGTCGGCGTAGGCCACGTGTCCGAGAACTCACGTTTCCATATCGATCTGGTGTTCTGCGATCTTGTCGTAAAGCAAACGGCGATTGATCCCCAGAGCCAGGGCTGCTTTGGTTCGATTACCGCCTGCTTCGCTGAGCGCATTTCTGATCAATGCTTTTTCCAGTGCGGCAACGGCCTCTTTGAAACGCATGCTCAGAAAGTCTTTGTTCGGCAGTTCTGCTACCTTTCCACTCTTGAGTTCGAGATGCTCGAGTAAAATTGTGCGGGATAATCCTGAGGCGACGACAGCGCGTTCGATCATATTTTCCAGTTCGCGGACGTTTCCGGGAAAGTGGAGATTCATCAATGCTCGTATCGCCGTGTCTGATAGAGTTTTCACCGGCAAGTTATGTTTCGTTACCGCTCGTTCTAAAAAATACTCAGCTAGTTGTGGCACGTCTGCTAATCGTTCGCGAAGCGGCGGCAGATAGATCGAAACAACATTCAAGCGGTAAAATAGATCATCCCTGAATTTCTTGGCAGCAATATCCGCCCGGAGGTCGCGATTGGTGGCTGCAATGACACGGACGTCAACCGGGATCAGCTGGGTGCCGCCGATCCGCTCAATTTTACGTTCCTGCAAAACCCGAAGTAGCTTGACTTGTGCTGGTAATGGCATCTCGCCAATTTCGTCCAGAAAGATCGTGCCTCCATGAGCTAATTCGAACCGTCCTTTCTTTTGTGACGTTGCCCCGGTGAATGCCCCTTTTTCAAATCCGAAAAGCTCTGCTTCGACTAAATTGTCGGGCATTGCACCGGAGTTGACCGCGATCAGCGGACCGTTTGCCCGAGCCGAATGTTCGTGGATTGCCTTGGCGACCAACTCTTTTCCCGTGCCAGATTCGCCGGTGATCAGAACCGTCGCCTGGCTTACGGCGACGCGCCCGATCTGTTTGAAAACGTCGCGCATCGCACCGCTCGTGCCGAGGATCTGAGTATTTTCATTCGCTGCCACTTCACTCGGGTTACCGGCGACCTTAATTTTATTGGTACTAGTCGATTCGAATTGCCGGACCGCCCGCTGCAGAATTTGTAAGAGCTCGTCGATGTTTAGCGGTTTAGTGACATAATCGAACGCTCCCAATCGCATCGCCTCGATAGTACGCTCGCTGTCGCCAAATGCACTGATGACAACGACCGGCGTAAGGGTCAAGCCTTCATCGCGCAGTTTCGCGAGAAGCTGGAGTCCATCCATTCGGGGCATCCTAATATCCAGAAACACGCAGGCATATTCGGAAGCACGAATCTGCAAAAGAGCCTCCGCACCGTCGCTTGATTGGACGGCTTCGAAGCCCTCGCCTTGGACGAGTTCAGCCAACGATTCGCGAAGATTCTTTTCGTCGTCAACTATTAGGATTTTCTTCTTTTTCATTAACTAACCCTTTTTAAGATCTGGACTCCGGGGCAGTTCAACGACAAAAGTCGCGCCGGTATTTCGTTCGGCGAAATATAAACGACCTCCATGGGCTTCCGTTATTTCGCGGGAGATCGCGAGGCCCAGGCCGGTGCCGCGATCTTTGGTCGTAAAAAACGGCTCAAACAGCCTTTCGCGAATCTCTGTGGAAACCCCCGGCCCCTCGTCTATGATTCTTGTCTCCGTTTTTTCTTTGTCAACTGCGATCTCTACACGCAATGTTCCTCCATTTGGCATTGCTTCGGCGGCGTTCATGAGCAGATTGTCGAAAACCTGAACCAGCTTTTCACGATCGCCGGTGATCTGCGGGTCCCTTGCTGCGGCATCGAACTCGACCCGCACGCGGCCGTTATCGAATTTTTCCGAGAGCAGAGATACGCGCTCTTCGACTAATTCGGCGAGAGAAAACTCGGTCAAAACCAATTTTGCCGGACGGCTTAGATCGAGCAGTTTTCTTACCAGATTATCGAGACGACCGATCTCTTCGCGTAGAACAGCGAATGTATTCTCGAGTCGAGTCGAGTCGATCTCGCCGCGCTCCGCAAGCTGGATCTTCAACTTCATCGACGCCAGCGGATTGCGTACCTCGTGAGCAATTCCGGCAACCACTCTTCCCAAGCCGGCGAGTTTTTCGCTCCTGACGAGCGACCTTTCGAGTTCGGCTTCGCGACGCAAATTTGATTCGAGGTGAGCCGTCAAATCGTTTATCGAAAGGCTGATCTTTTCGAGTTCGGGCGTTTTTGGCGGGTGAATTCTGGCTGCCAGATCGTCGGAGATCTCAGCCAATCCCTCTTCGACCTGCCGCATCCCTTGTTGCCAGTCCCGCCACGTTGAGAACGAGAACGCTACCATACCGATTGCCGCGACCAGCAGAAAAGCCTGGATCAATAGATTCAGCCAGTCGCCATAAATACTTGCTTCCGAAATGCGCCGGAAAGCAAAGGCACCGATGAAATCTGTTGGGTCAACGGAGGACTCGAGATCCGTTGCGGAAGCGACGAAAAACGTAATGCCGCCGACGCTAAGCGTCTGCGTCGAAAGCTCAGAGTTCAAATTGATCTGCCCGCAAGCCGCTTGTGCGATCTGCATTTCACTTGCCGAGAATTTCCCGCTGCCGGAATCAGCGGAGATGAAATTTGCCGGGCCGCCGTTAAGATCACAAAAGCCGCCGGACACTTCACTGTTACCGCGCTGGGCGAGAGCGACCAAGCTCGTCGGTGAATCTCCAAACCGCTCGTATATTTCCCGTTCATGCGGTGGAGGCGACCGGCGTTTGGTCGGCTTTGCTTTGCCATCCGTCCGACGCAATATCTCGCGGGCAACTTGCGTAACGCTCGCTTCGGCCTGTCGCAGGGCAAAAGTTTGGCTCATCTGGGCCGTACGCCACGCCGAGAAAAAGGCGATAAGTAACGCCATGAGCGAAACGCCCGTGATGATTAAAAGTTTGGTCCGTAAACTCATTTTGCTGCCCAGAGCATCGTTCAAAAAAGGGTCGGCGCGGGTCGATAATCGTAATGATAACCAATCCGCGCCGTATCTGGTTTGATTATTAGCGGTTAAAGCTAAATGTCTGGTCGCCGATCGTTAATCGGATCGGCTTAATGAAAACGCCGAATTCGCTTTTCGCGGCTTCGCCTTCGACACTGACGGCCGTTTGCTCGGTGAACGTCAGGTTCTTTTCGTTGACCTTTTTCGGCAACATCATCTGGGTGCCGTCGCTCAATATCAAGCCTTTTGGTTCGCCGCCGCCGTTGACCAGAACGTAGCGAACGTTTGCGTTTGTC
>JBGTCF010000301.1:0-14909 GCA_041748975.1 Pyrinomonadaceae bacterium | reverse complement strand
GTGCGACTCGCGCGGCACAAGACCAATCGGGACTATCTAACTGAAGTAAAGGGGAACGACATTTTTGACAAGGTACGCGGATTAACGGGTTCATTTGAGCGTAACTGGTACGGTCTACGCGCGGTCAGCATCGATGAATGGGAGGAATTCAGGGACCGATATCGGGAAACTGTGGAAAAGGCCGGGAACAGGTGATCATGCGGCAGAAATTATTCATCTTTATATTCCTGTTTGGCATGATCGCTCTCCTCATTGGGCTGAATGCGGCATCGTACGCTCCTGCCGAAAAGTCGCCGGATGTCGAATCTGTGCCCCATAGATCGACATTCAACTCGGGTGCGACAGGTCTCCAGGCATTTTATACACTGCTCGTAGAAACCGGCCACCGGGTGATCCGATGGCAGACGCCTCCGGCAGCCCTCTTGACAGCCGGTGACCAGAAGCCAGGAGTGTTTATCGTTGCGGGAACCCTGCGAAAGGAATTTACACCGCGGGAATCGGCTGATCTACTTCGTTGGGTTTCTGACGGCGGCGTTCTTGTGTTAATTGATCGCGAGCCGCCGACTGAACTGCTCACCACGACGGCGAATTGGCGATTAAAGGCCAATAATCCTCTCGATCCGCGAATTCTAGATGCCGATCCGGCCAATCCGGCGACAATGACCGGAGGGATTGCTGCGGTAAAGCCAGTTCAGCCAACCATCCTGACACGCAATATCAACGCTGTTCAACCCTCAGCCTTTGCCGGTTCTGTTGAGATCTCACGTATTGGGGTGGACACTTATGACGAGAAAGATCCGCCTAATGACTCCTCCGAAAACGTGGCCGACGTTGCGACCCCCAGTGACAGCTCGCCGGTGATCCATATTTCCGACGGGATTAAACAATTACTAGTCGATGCTCCGTTTGGCGACGGAAAGATAGTGGTGTTGTCTGACCCCTTTATCGTGGCAAACGGAGGGATCGCTCTGGCTGACAACGCCATAATTGCGATCAATCTTGTCGAAGCGGGGCAGGGAATTATAGCTTTTGACGAATATCATCAAGGATACGGAACGGATTCTAACCGCTTCCTGCAGTTCTTCGCCGGCACACCCGTTGTTGCCATTTTTTTCCAGGCGATGCTTCTGATCGGGCTGGCTTTTCTTTCAAATAGTCGGCGATTCGCCCGCCCCGTGCCAGAACCCGAACCTGACCGCCTGTCAAAGCTGGAATATGTAGCTGCGATGGCCGAACTCCAGCGACGAACGAAAGCCTACGACCTAGCGATAGAGAATATTTATAGTGAATTTCGCAGACGGGCGGCAAGGCTACTTGGAGTGGATAATAAAACTATTCCGACGAACGAACTGGCTTCCCAAATAGCTGACCGCGTTGGATCGGACCAGTATGAGATCGGCGCAGCGTTGTTAAAATGCGAAGAAATAATCCGGGGCGAGCCTACCAACCGAAGTGAAGCGGTGGCACTAGCTACGAAGATCAGAGAGATCGAATCGAAGCTCGGACTGTCGCGTACCGGCCGTACAAGGGTCTGATAATGGAAACTTACGCTCTGATCATACTGATCCTGGTCTTCTTTATCACGAGTGTCGTGGGGGTCGTCACGGGCAGCAACTCGCTGATAGCGGTTCCTGTGATGTTTCAGTTTGGTATCGAACCGCGTGTTGCGATCGCGACCAATATGTTTGCGCTGGTTTTTATGTCGGTCGGGGGGACGATCCCATTCCTCCGCCGCGGGGCGATCGATGTTAAAAAATTATCGCCGTTAATAGGTATAACGGTCGTGAGCTCGGCGATCGGTGCGATGATCGTCGGCGTGGTAAGCAGTAGCGGGCTGCGGCTGATAGTGTCTGTTTCGATGATCGTTGTAGCCCTCTTTACGCTGCTCCGTCCGAGAGTTGGGGTTGAGGAGGTGGAAACGGGGAAATATACTCTACCGGCTGTGTACGCGGTGACCTTTGCTCTTGGGATTTATGGCGGCCTGTTCAGCGGGGGCTATGTGACTATACTTACCGCCGCTTATGTCGGTATTTACGGTATGCGTTACGGAGAGGCTGTCGCTTCCACCAAGCTGATCAACGTGTTTTCATCGTCGATTGCAACCGCGATTTTTATGTGGCAAGGTTTAGTTGATTATCAATTGGGTCTAATGCTGGGAGCGGCGATGTTCATAGGAGCTTATGTCGGGGCCCACTATGCAACAAAACTGAATGACCTCTGGCTGCGCAGAATTTTCCTATTGACCGTATTTTTACTGGCGATCAAGACCCTTTACGATCTTTTGCAAATATAACAGATCTAAAAATGCTGAATCTAACACCAAACACTGTCGCCCACATATTAAATGAGCTCCGCAAGATCGTCGTGGGTCAGGACGAGGTCATCGAGCAAATACTCGTTGCCGTACTTGCCGAAGGCCATGCGTTGATCGAGGGAGTACCCGGCACGGCCAAGACATTGACGGTCAAAACGCTTGCTCATATTATCGGTGCGGGCTATTCGCGAATACAGTTCACCCCGGACCTGATGCCCTCGGACATTACCGGAACGAACGTATTCAACATGCAAACGTCGCAGTTCAGCCTGCGGCACGGGCCTATATTTACGGACATCTTGCTTGCCGATGAGATAAATCGGACTCCGCCCAAAACTCAGGCCGCTCTGCTCGAGGCTATGGAAGAACGACAGGTAACGATCGATGGAGAACGGTATCCGTTGTCACCGCTTTTTACGGTCCTCGCGACCGAGAATCCGATCGAATATGAAGGAACGTATCCGCTCCCCGAGGCCCAGCTTGACCGTTTCCTAATGAAGATACTGATCGATTATCCTGCGGCGGCAGATGAAGAAGAGATCGTTGCCCGGTGGGATGCCGGTTTTAATTCCCGGCGTCTTCAGGATGTAGGCGTGGGGCAGCTTCCGGATGCTGCCGCGTTAGTGAAATGCCGAAATGAGGTCCGCAATATGAGGATGGAGCCGGGAGTTCAGAAATACGTGGTCGAGATCGTAAGAAAAACCCGCAATCACCCGACGATCCTTTACGGTGCGAGCCCTCGGGCGTCCGTTGCTCTCCTATTGTGTTCCAAGGCTCTCGCCGCGATACGCGGCCGTGATTTTCCTACACCGGACGATATTCGGGACTTGGCCAAGCCGGTTCTTAGGCACCGGCTCGCCCTTCGCGCCGAGGCAGAACTCGATGGAGCCACCGCCGATGCCGTTATTTCAGACATTCTAAAAACCGTTGAAGTCCCCAGATAAAAAGTCGTTACAAGGAGTCGGAATCTTTGCCCGTTTTCGGCGTACCGGCAGCAGGAGCTGGATTTTCTGCCGGTTTGGGAACGGGAGTTTTTTCAGCTTTTGGCGGAGGCGTCGCAAGGGGCTTTGGCGTGACCGCCCCTTCAGGATTCGGCTGGACGGCGGCGTTCGCTGCCGGGGTCCGCGTTGCCGGCGATGGTTTTGCCGCAGCCGTATTCGAATTAACCGGAATCGGAACTAGAATCACTCCGTCGACCGGGGGCATAAATTGGCTGCCAGTCGAGGGATCTATCGTGTATACCTGACCACCAGGAGGAAAATATCCGACGGGCGGTACTGAATTAAGCGGAGCTCCTGGCGGAGGTGCTCCACCGCTTGCCCACGCATTATAGCCATCGCCGCCTGGAATTTCATTCTGCATCTGCTGCATCGCGGCGGTCTGCATTATCTCGGCATCTGTCAACGCAGGCATTCTAGCGAGGCTCTCCTCCTGGGCTCCGGTAGCAGGCCCGATGGGTTGGACAGGAAGACTGCCAATGTCGGGAGCTTGAAGCTGGGCCGTTGGATCTGTCTGACGCACAGAGGTCGCATAAATGAGGGCTGCCGCCAGAAGGGAAATGCCTGCAAGTACGACAAATGCAGTTTGCCACACATTTCTTCCGCCAGCCGCAGCGGCTTTCGAAGCCTGCTGGCCGTCCACGGCAGTTAACAGCAGCTCAAGGTCCTCGGCGAATGCCTTTGCCGTCTGATACCGGCGGTCGGGGTCGGTGGCTATCGCCGTCAGAACTATAGGCTCAATATCCGCGTGAAGGTCCCGACGAAATGCCGATAACGGTGCCGGTGGTTCGCTGTTCTGCCTTGCAAGAACGTCAGCGGCAGTCGACCCGTCGAACGGAACGCTTCCGCTCAGTGCTTCGTAGAGGATGACGCCAAGGGTGTAAACGTCAGAACGCTCATCGGCGGCCGGGAATGCTGAGCACTGCTCCGGAGCCAAATATCGCGGATCGGCATCTCGAGGCACATTCAAAGGGTCGCCACCGAAGCCGAGAACCTTTACCTCGTCGCTCCCATCTTCCAGGCTGTTAACGTAGATCGTACCTGGATCAAGCCTTCCGTGAATGATCTTTTTTTCGTGGGCGGCAGCTAAGGCATTCGCAATCTGGCTAGTGATCCCAAGGGCCAGCTTTTCGTTCAGTTCGGGTCCGATCGCAATCAGGTCGGACAAAGTACGCCCCTTAACATCTTCGTAAACTGCGTAAGATATCCCTTTGGCATCCGTACCAAAGTCGTTGATATTCAGTATATTAGAGTGCGTGACGGATGAAGCCGCTCGGGCCTCGTTAATGAAGACTTTGACCCATCGGGGGTCGATAGCGAGTGCTGGGGACAGAACCTCGATGGTAACCGGACGATCGAGTATCTCGTGCCGTCCACGATAGAGATCTCCAGATTCGCGCTCGGAAATAAGACTCTCAACACGATACTTGTCCGCTATAAGTTTTCCTAAAATATCATCGGTCATGAGCTATTAGAACGTCTCATACCTGCGTAAGTTGCAAGTAAAAGGATAAATTCTATGGATCGCGGGATCCAAGACAACATATGAATTCAGAAGCCCGCACATTTGTGAGGGCGTAACACGTGGCCGAGGCATTCGTTACGCCCTCGCTTCCGCGCGGGCTTCATCATAGTCTTTAGATTAGAGCTTAACGAATACGATCAAAAGTGCGAAAAGCACCAGTGATTCGATCAGCGCCAGCGCAATGATCATCATCGTTTGTACAGTACCTGCGGCACCGGGGTTACGGGCGGCGCCTTCTGCTGCACGTGAACCGACGAGACCCTGTCCGATTCCGGCGAGGCCCGCGGCCAGACCGAAACCGATACCTCCGCCAATTGCCTTAGCCGCGTCAACCGTGGACGCATTGTCCTGAGCTCCTGCCTGAGCCATCGCGGCAACAGACATCATTGCGATCGCCAACGTGGCGTATACAACATATTTCATTTTGTTCATTTTTTATCTCCTTTTTGTTAATTAAGAAGACTGTCTAAGGGTCACGTTACGATCCGGCTTAGTGGTATTATTTCGCCTCACTTCCGGTATGCGCGCGGATTTTATACTCCGTAGAGTCCGCGGCTCCTGTCGCGTGCGGGCACAGCTGCTATAAAACGCAGGATCGTCGCGCGGACCTTCGCCAGTCTTTAGTTGTCAATAAATTCACCCGAGGTGAAACTTTTACGCCAATGCATGCACCGCAGTTGGTTCGCCTTTTTCATCCTGCGCATGATGCTCATCTATTTCATGGTCGGTATCATGGTGCGTGACTTCGCCAATATAGATCATTGATAGCAATGTGAATACGAAAGCCTGAACGAATGCTACAAAAACACCGAGCGTCGTTATCGCAAGCGGAACAAGAAAATGTGTGAATGGCGGATATAGATTTGTGATCTGCAAGAATACCTGCTCGTCCGCAAAAATGTTGGCAAACAATCGCACACCGAGCGTGAACGGCCTGATAGAATTGCTTATTATTTCGATGAAAAAGATCAGTATCGTGATCGGGATCATCAGGGCAGGGAGCTTTGGTCCCGCGAAATGCTTGATATGGCCCAAAAGTCCATTCTCGCTGATTCCCACGTAATTGTAATAAACAAAAGAAGTTATGCCGAGAGCAAATGTCACGTTTACCGATGCCGTTGGTGACATAAACATCGGAAAATGGCCCATCAAATTTGATACAAGTATCAAAACTCCGAAGGTAGCAACTACCGGAAAATGCCTGAACCCTTTCTCTCCAATGATGCTGGTGATCATGTCTTTGACCGCGAGAAATCCGGCTTCAAGCGTAAGCTGGCCGGGCTGCGGATCTTCGTCGGAAAGCTTGCCCTTCAAAAGATTTACGATGATCACGGTCAGGATACAAGCGATCACAAACATGATCGTCCACCAGGGAATAGCATTCTCAACAGTGTATGGTCCGAAAACAGCTTCGGGGGTCGTGCCGAACTTCTCAAAAAACGACGCCCAGATCGGCCTTGTATACGCTAATTGAAACTGGTGAACCGGCTCCCCTAGATAATGGTTTATGAACTGTGAGATCAAAGGCACGTGATGACCGCCGCCTTCTGCAAATAAGAGCATTCTAAAATTCCTCTATAAAGAACTCGTAATAATATTCTTGAGACCTTGGACAACTACCGCAATAGCGAAAGAGGCCAACCCCGCGACCACCGCCGCGATAGGTACTGCCCCGGTCATATAAATCAGCAGTAGGACCGCTCCAATAGCCACATATCGCAAAATATATTTCGCAGCCAGCAGCGTCGTTGTCGATGCTGCCCTTTGTTCAAACAGTGCCCGGGTTGATCGCTCGAGCCAAAAATAATTGACGACAGACAAAATTCCGCCAATCAACACCCCTGCGCCTACGCCGCGGCCTCCAAGAGCAAACCCCGCGATCGTGCCCAGAACGATCAGTATCAGCATGACGATCACGATCCCACGGTTTGAGATCGTTTTCACTGCACTTTCGGTTGTCAAAGGATCAAAATCCTCGCCCATTGCCAAACCTGTATTTTACAGCCGCCCAGAACAAACTTCAAAGCCAGAAAAGCTATTCATCGTCCTTTTTCGTCATAAGCGGGCTTATCTTTGGTCCATCATCTTTACGGGGAAAGATCTGAGAAGTTATACGGAAAAACTGGAGAAACGCGATTATCGAACCCAAAATGATACCCCCAACAAGTCCCCAGGGCGAGGTGCCCAAAAGCAGATCGGCGATCCATCCCAAGAACAATGTGAATACAACCGAGCCGAAGAACGCTATCCCGGCCGACCATGCCAGGCCGCTGCGGCGTATCGTCTCAGTCTGGGTCGCCGGAACATATGGTATGGGAATGAACGGATCTTCAACTGTTTGCCGCTCGGTCCAGGCTTCCGCGGATTCAGATATTGATTGGCCTATGGGTGATGAGGGTGATTGAAAATCCGGCGCCGGAGAGGCAGTGTACGGGTCTACAATGTCGAGGTTGGTTTCATCGAACACAGGGTCGTCAAGCCACACTTCTTCGATGACATGGTTATATTCGGACCCAGACGCATCGAGCTGACCATCAGTTGGTGCCTCATCCCTATGCTGCGTGAAAACTGGATCTTCGGCCAATTGCCTATCATCTGCCACTATCTCGTTGTCAGGCGGTTCCTGTTCCATTGCTTAATCCGAAATGATGACAGTTTCAGTCGGCGATTTCAATTCGTACACGATTCCACGCCAGGTAAATCGCCTGGAAAACAGAGCTGCGATCGAGTTGATGAGAAAAACAGGAGGTGTGAGAAGCCAAAATGTGTACTGGATCGCCCTTTGACGTTTGAGCTCGATTTCGTAGTCCGTTAACACCATTCGCACCGCTTGTAGCCTCAATAGAGCTTTTGCTGTGCTGAATATCGTTACGGTCCCCAAAGTTATCACCGCGACGGCCAGTGAGAACATATTGTCGGACAGCAAAACGATCATGATCGAGGAAATCATTATAAAAACAAAGAGCCCCGAACCGATCAGAGATATCAGCCAGAGACGTGGAGCATAAACCCGCGTGATCTTCATTTGCCGTGTGGTAAATTCGAGCATTTCATCAATACCGCAATCTCCGATTGATGCCGTCAAAGCCTGTGGAACAAAGACAATAGGCATATTCGCCTCATTCATTGCTCGTGTCACGGCAAAGTCATCAGAGAGGGTTCCTTTCCACTTATTATGTATTTGCAACCCTTCAAATACGTCGCGGCGAATAGCCATTGACCCACCCCAACAGAAATTTGATCGGGTTTGTGGCCCAAGGGCCGAGGCGATTGAGGCGTTCCACGATGAACGGAGCTCTGAGGCAAATGTCGGCTTTCTCGATATAAACCAACGATAGCCAGTCGTGGCCCCAATATCCGGGTCTTTCAATGGGCCGACTAAGCTTCGCAGCCAATCACTGCCGGGACGGACGTCCGAATCAACGAAAACGAACACTTCTGTGCGTTCGTCAGCCGCCGTGACTGCCGAACGCAGATTCTCGACCTTTTGGCTCATGCCGGTGGCTTTTGGCGCGATCATCAATCTTGAGCTTGGGCTCAGAACATTTTTAATAAAAGGGATGGCCGGGTCATTGGCGTCATCACCAACGAAAATGATCTCGAACTGTGGATAGTTTTGTTCGATAAGGGCGTTTAGATTGTCTTCAAGTCCGTCGTCGATCCCCCGGAATGGAGCCACTACCGTAACGAAAGGAGCGAAGCCTGACTGCGGCCGAGCAAGCTCCGTTCGGAAAAAGTTTAAATACTCTACGCCAGCTCGAAACGATTTGAAACTTAGCCAAACGAGGATCGCAGCGAGAAAATAGAAGATATATATCAATCAGACACCCCGGGCCTTGTTGGCATTGACTGTGTTAGCGTCCCGTCGAATTATCTCTTCGAAGTAATGTGAGAGATGCTCCACAGTTTTCGAAACGGCACCGCTGTTTTCATTCATTGCGGCTAAGGCGTTTGTCCCCATCCGCTGCCGTTTTTCTTTATCCACAAGCAGATCGCTAATTTCCGCAGCCAGCTTCTCTGCCACGTCAACGCCAGTAACTTGGTCAATTTGGATTAGAGCGTCTCGCTGGAGAAATTCCCTGACGGCGGCTTCGAAATTTGTTGTGTAGGGACCTGTGATGATCGCCCGGCCTGACGCCGCCGGTTCGTAAATGCTTTGCCCCCCGTGGGGGATCATGCTGCCGCCCACAAATACGATTTCGGCAAGAGGGTAAGCAGATCTAAGTTCTCCAATGCTGTCAAGAAGGATGACATCGGCCGTTTTGTCACGGCGGGACGGTTCTTCGCTCCGCCGCACCCATGAAAACCCTGTTTTCTTAATTAAACCCGTAACCTCTCCAAAACGCTCGGGATGACGGGGCACGATCATCAGACGAGGCATATTCTCAGATGAATCCCAAACCCTCTTGAAAGCGTCTAGAACCCATGTTTCCTCGGATGAATGAGTGCTCGCGGCGATGATAAGCGGGGCATCGGACTTAATGTCGAAACGACGGCGAAGATCTTCTGTCAGATCGCTTTCCGCCTTGGCGATCTGATGATCAAATTTAATGTTACCCGTGACTCTGACTTTGCTTCCGCGCAATCCGAGGGACATTATTCGGTTCGCGTCGGCATTCTCACGCATCAACGCAAGGTCAATGTAAGAAAAGACACGATGCATGAATCTGGGAATATAGCTGAAGCGGGAGAAGGACCGTTCTGACAGCCGGCCGTTAACGATCGCTATCCGAGCACCGCTCCTGCTGGTTTCTCGTATAAAGTTGAACCAAATCTCCGTTTCTGTCAGCAGCACAATCGCCGGGTTAATCTTTCGTAGAGATCGTCGGACAGTTGATTTCCAATCAAAGGGAAAGTAAAAGACAAGATCAGCTATGTCGGCGAACACCGACTTGGCAAGTTTTTGCCCCGTCAAAGTTGTGGTCGAAACGACGATCGCAAAATTCGGATATTCTTCGTGAATTCGCTGAATAAGAGGGCGTGCAGCGTTAGTTTCACCTACAGAAACGCAATGGATCCACACGACCGGCCGTCCGCGAGAATCGAATTTCGGCAAATAGCCGAAACGCTGGCCAAATCCGGCGGCGTACTTGCCATTAATTACAGCATCGAAGACGAACTTCGGCAGGAGCAAGATGAATCCGATCGTCAAAAGGATGCTGTAGAGGAAAAACATTCGTGGTCTTGCAAACTCCCGCTCAAACCGAGCTTCAAGAATTCCGAAATGAACGGGTGCAGAGACTCAGCGGGATTATTTTACCCGTTCCATATACCGGGACTCGGTGGGATTTACGCGGATTCTCTCGCCTGCGACAATAAATGGCGGAACCTGAAGCGTGACGCCATTTTCGAGCGTAGCAGGCTTGTTAGAATTAGACGCAGTCGCGCCCTTGAGGACGGGTTCGGTGCTTGTCACGGTAAGTTCCATCGAGGCGGGAAGTGCGACTCCGATAGGCGTCCCGTTATAAAACTCGACCTCGATCGTTAGGTTGGGCATCAGCCATTCAGCGGCATCACCGAGTTCAGCCTCGGTCAAGGCGACCTGCTCATAGGTCTCGTTATTCATAAAATGGTGGTGCGAACCATCTGAATAGAGATAGTCCATTTTATGCTGCTCCAAGGTCACTTTATCGAGCGTGTCGTTGGAACGGAAACGGTGTTCAAATGAATTGCCTGTTAGGAGATTTCGCAGTCGGGTCTGAACCATTGCCCGAAGATTCCCCGGCGTATGATGATGAAATTCCATCACCTTAACCGGCGTTCCCTCGAAGAGGATGACCATCCCCTTTCTAATATCGTTCGCAGACATTGCCATATCAGTCGATTATTCTCCTTTTTTCTAAATAATTGATCGTTAACACAAAGGAGATAGTCTAATTTTGCAAAATAAAATTGTCGAAATCGGTCTTAACTTCCTTTTATAAACGCCAGCGGCGGCGGTTCTTCGCCTTCTTTAGGCGATTCCTTATTGCTAAAGGCGTAAATTGAGACAATTCGCTCGATCCATTCTTTTGCCTCCACATTCGAAGGATCGTGCTTAATTGTCCTTCTATAATCGCCGAGGGCGGAAGCATATTGCCGGGCTTCCGTCAGAACGCTTGCACGTTTGAAGAACGCGGCTGCCAATGCTCTTTTCGCCTCAGCGTCAGCGGGTTTGTCGCGGAGGACTTTTTCGGCAGACATTATCGCCGCATCTTCTTTGCTTGTATCCACGGGATCTCCAGCCTGGCTCCACTTAGATTTTGCACCCGGAGCTGAGGCCGGCTGCTTCATTTCGGGCCCGTGGGCTATTGCTGTTTGCAGTTTTTCCGACGGCTTATTCGTCGAACCTGAATTAGCGTTCTGTGCCACCGGGGTCGCCGAGTTAGAGCACCCCAGAGCCAACGCTGTAAACAAGGTGACTGTCAGAATCTTCATATTCATTTGTTATCAATATATGGCCTGGCCTGAACGACATAAATTCGATTATTCATTATACCCCATTCGATGTCCTGTTCCTTCCTTCCGCCGAAAGCTCGCTTGATATTTGCCGCGGCCCTCGCCAGATTCCTTGCCTGTAAATCGGTCAGAACTCTCTTACTCGCACTCGCACACTTATCGACGGTTTCCTTCAAATCCCCTCGTTCATCGAAGGCCAGAGCGTTTTCCTGCCGCGAAAGCGTCATGACCACAACAGAATTTGAACGCGGATTAAACAATATCTGCTCTGGGATACCGGTATTGCTTACTACCTTCGAATTATGTCCGCAGACGGCGCTAATATAAACAGCATTTTTGTTACCGTCGTCGAAAGGATCTTTAGTGATCATCACGCCGCCTTTTTCCATATCGATACCTACCTGAATGAGGGCAGACATGTAAACATCGCTTTGACTAACATAGTTGCGGACGCGGGCCTCATATCCATCAAAATTCCATAGCGAAGCCCAAACTTTCTTCACACCTTCGATCAACTTATCTTCTTCGATCACGTTCGGCACACTAGAATACAGTCCCGCGCCGCTGAAATTTGGCAGATCTTCCGCATTCGAGGAGCTTCGTACGAAAACAGGTTTTCCGAGAAGCTGTTTTTTCCATCGGCTTATGACCTCAGCACGCAGAGAAGCATTAAATTCGCCCTTTTGGATCGAATTTCGAAACTCTTCAAGCTTTTGCCGTCTGTATCGCGGATTATGGACAAATTCGAGGTCGTCCATAAGATCCTCGATGACGTCATAAAGATCGTTATCTTTCATGAACTTGTCGTACCAGTAATAGGGAACGGCAAATCCGTCAGGGACCGTGACGCCGACTATACGGGAATTGAGCATCTCGCCCAGATTGGCGGACTTTGCCCCGTACGCAATGCTGTCCTTTTTTCGCATCTCTTTCAGCCCGGCGACCTTCTTGACATGAAGATCGGAAGGAGGAATTTGCTGATCGGGGGAGGCAAACGACGTGCGGAGATCATCGATGTCTGCGGGATTGAGCTTATAGTCGGTCAAACTCGCTTCGAGTTTGAACACAAACGTATTATGTTCGCGAAAAAGCTTGTCCGCATTTTTTATATATACGTTAGGAATGTTCCATCCCTTTGCCAGGATATTGATATGCGAAAGCGGGGATGACGGTTGCGCTACAATGATCCCTCGCACGGGCGGCAGTGTGATCGGCAATTCTTTAAGAACAATGATCTCATTGGAACCGATCTCAACCGTGTCATCGAGCTTGTCAATAATATGGATCCGGCCGACGGCGGTGCCGGGATTGAGAGTGAGGAATGACTGATTCCGGTTAATTTCATCTTGCAGAACCCGGTCGATACCGATCGAGGCCGTTGCATCTTCCTGACGGATAGAGTTGGGTTTGTAAAATACCTTTTCAAAGAATGAATCGTTGATGGCTCTATCGGCAGTTTTTATAATTTCGGCCGATGCAAGATCTCCTTCCCACAACTCCCATGTAAATTTCTCGACCGTGCTCTGCCATGCGATGGTCCCCACGATAAAGCGACGGTCCTGATCGATGTATATCGGCTTAAAAACGTCCGCACCTCGCGGAACGAGGTATGTGGCAAGAAGAAAATCCTTATGAAAGCGGTATTTTTGCGAATTAACGTAATAGACCTTGTTTTTTGATCGACGGTCGATAACAAACATCGCATGTGGCAGGGAGTATGGCGTACCCTGATGGTATGTTCGCGCGATCTTATCGAATTCGCCTCGACTTGACACTTTTGGGACAGAATTCCCGGTCGACGCAGCCGTATTTTTTGCAGCCGTTGCGGGCACACGCTCGGCCGACGGTTTTCTAGCCAATTGAGCCGTGCCGCTCGAAATAAGCAGTAAAATAACAAGGGCCGATGTGCTCAGCCTGAAAAGGTTAACCCCAATATACATAGATCATTTAGACGTCGAAATCACGTTGCCGCGTTTGTCGTTAAATAGATGGGTGGAGCGGAGGCTGTGCAGCTCCATGCCGTTATTAACCGAGATTTCCAGGTCCCGGATGATCCCGTTTCTCAATCCATAGATCCACCCGTGAATAGAGAGATTTTTCCCGCGTGTCCATGCGTCATGGACGACCGTAGTTTCTCCGACATTGATCACCTGCCTGGCGACGTTCAACTCTGAGAGAAGATCGAGCTTTGCATTCAGGTCGTCTACACCTTCCAGACGTTTAGCATGCAGATTTGCCGTGTCTTGAATTTGCCGCAGCCAATTGTCTATCAGCCCGTGCCTTTGGTGATCGAGCGCCGCCCTAACTCCGCCGCAGCCATAATGTCCGCACACTATGATGTGATCGACTTGAAGGACTTCGACGGCGAACTGAATTACGGATAGGCAATTAAGATCTGTATGATTTACAAGGTTAGCAACGTTTCGATGCACGAAAACCTCCCCCGGCTTCAGTCCGACGATTGTGTCGGCGGAAACGCGGCTGTCCGAACAGCCTATCCACAGGAAATCAGGATTTTGCTGATCGGCGAGGTCGGAAAAAAAACCAGGGTGCTGCTCGATCATCTGGCGCGACCAACGTTCGTTGTTCTTAAGCAAATCGGTGATGTTTTTCACGTGTCTATCTTATCTGCTGTGGCCGGATACGCAAAATTTCTTCGATCGCGTCGCACTCAGTTTCAGTCCCGGCCAGGCTCGACGCCGAGGGCGAGCATCGGATTAAGGTCGCCAAGCGAACCAAGGGTAGACAGGACTATGCGTGACATTTGGTGATCAGTTATCAGTCGGGGTTTCGTTGAGATTTGCCGCTTCGTTTGCTGAGATCCTGGCCTTCGCCTGAAATCTTATATTAAGTAAGAAGCTGCAAGCGGATAACACAAGAAAAAAGAAGGCGTAGTCGTTTTTGACATCCCAGTAAAAATAGGCAGAAGTCACTAACAACCCGGCCGCAAGGATCTGAAAAATAGTCTCCTTCTTCATAATGCGATATTACCTAACCGGCCTTGCGCGCAACGTCTGCGAAACTCTCTCCCCGAAAAAATGCCGCGACTGCGTTAAAAAGCCTGCCGATAGCCCGAGATACTTTCGGAGCGAACCATGTGAAAACTATCAGGAAAATGAACAATACGACCGCGATCGCTATGGGGGCGAAAACGGCGAGGGCGGTACCTCCGAATGCTATAACATCCTCAATAATGGAAAGCGACCAGTTAGAAACAGGTTCGGGTGACAGATTAGCTCCAACTCTGAGAGCCGATTTGGTCCCGTGCGACGAGAGGGCGAGGCCACCACCGGCGAGGGCGGCGATAACATAAACGCTCGGCTCCATTTGATTGGTAGCTGCATAGGCAATAACGGCTCCTGCGGGAACGCGGATGAAAGTATGGACCACATCCCAGACGCTGTCGACATACGGGATCTTATCGGCAAGAAATTCTACTAGATAGAGCCCCGCGGCAATTCCAATTATCCACCAATTATCGAGGACGTCGAGACCGCCGGGCAATTTAGTAGCACCGAACTTCTGCAGCAGCCCTAAAACGGTGACAGTGGCATAGAGATTGATCCCTGTTGTCCACGCGGTTCCGAGAGCCAGGCTAATTGTAGAAAACCATTCCATTACAATCCTCGTTCGC
>JBGTCF010000300.1:0-6701 GCA_041748975.1 Pyrinomonadaceae bacterium | reverse complement strand
TTATCCCCCACTCACTGCGTTGAAGATGTGGACCTCGCCTTCTCTTAGATTCGTGGCGAGGCCCTTGCGATGTTTGACATCGTGGCCATTAGCGAAGATATTAACGTGCTGTCGTATCTCGCCCTGCTCGTTAAGGACGCGGTCGCGGAGAGCCGGGTGTTTCTGCCACAGTCCCTCAAGTAATTCTCCGACCGATCGGAATTCACCGAGCATTCTGATCTCAAGCACACCGTTAGTGTGGGCCTTGAGATGTCCGCTGAGATGTACAGTTACAGCCATTCTATTAAATGCTCCAGCTAGACAACTGAAAGGGTGGTCAACTGTTAAATCGTGTACGCTTTCACACAACAAATTTCGGACAACGAGCCCTGGATCATTTGCCACGAGTCCCCGTCGTCCTTCGAACCAAAGAGCTTGCCGTTCTTTGTTCCGAAATACACCTCGTTCCCGACAGAATGCATCGAATCGCGGAGGATGACCTCGAACGCATTTTCCTGCGGCAGGCCATTGGTCAGCGGTTCCCAGGTATCGCCATCGTCACGGGTACGATAAACTCGCAGCTTGCCATCGCATGTGTAACGAACGGCATCGGCCTGAAGGGGCACGATAAAAGCCGAGCCGTTGTCCGTCACCGTTAGGCCGAACCCGAAGTTTGAAGGCAATCCGCTCTCGATCTCTTCCCACGTCGCGGCTCCATCGCGGCTGCGGTAGACCCCGTGATGATTCTGCAGGAAGAACGTGTCTTTTTTTCCGGGACGCCGGGCAATCTTATGTACGCACTGGCCGAACTCAGGATACGGATTTGGCAGGAAATACGCTTTGACGCCTTTGTTCGAGACCTGCCAGTTTTCGCCGCCGTCCGAGGACTGGTAAACGCCACCGGTCGAAATAGCGATCTTGATGTCGCTCGGGTTGTCCGTATCTGTAACGATCGTGTGCAGGCAAAGACCGCCGAATCCGGGAGTCCACTCCGCGCAGTGCGGATGATTCCAAAGGCCGCGGTTGAGTTCCCAAGTCTCGCCCGCATCTTTCGATTCGAACAATGCAGCGGGAGCAACACCTACGTACATCGAATCGTCATCGCCGCCAGGCGCGATCTGCCAGATATTTTCGAGCGACTTCTCGGTTTCCTTGGGCATCTTGATCCGCCGTTCTTTGAGCTCATCCCAGGTTTTGCCCATATCGGTGCTTTTGCAGAGTTCGGCACCGAAATGCCAGCTTACCGGCCCGGCCCACATTACATTTCGCCCGTCGCGGTCATCGAAGAACGCCGAGTAAACTGCGCGTCCCGGAAAATGCGGCCCTTCCATCGACCATTCGCTCCCTCCGCCATTTTTAAGCACAAAGAGTCCTTTTGCTGTTCCGACCAGCAGCATTGTTTCAGACATAATTAAGTGCCTCTACGAATTAATGACATTCTTGATGTCGGCATTTCGATTGCGAAGGTCGATGCCGCCCTCAAGGATCGATTTAAGATTTGAAAGATAGAAAGTCCAACCCTCACCATCCCCGATATACGTCGAGCGGTCAGGATCGTCCGGTATGCGGCTCTGCGTCAGCTCGACCACGGTATCGCTGCCTTCCTCAAGTATCGAGACGGTGACGAGACAATCTTTTGTAAACGAAAAGGCGAATTTATCGAGTCCGTTTGCCTCGATGACGAGACCGCTCTCGTTTACGTCGTCGAGATAACCGTGCCATCGCCACAGATACCCGTCACCAGCCGCAACCTCAAAATCGCGATTTTTAGGTTTGCCGTCAAAACCAACGTATTCGGCCGACCGAAGAAACCAACGTTCGATCTGCGAGGGAATCGCCCACGCTTCGTAAATAGACCGCATCGGGTAATTTACCATTATTCGACGGGTAAATGTGCTCCAGTCGCGCGGCATCCTATCATCCTAAAACCATTTGCTTTTTCCTTTTCCGCCAAAAATATTGCCTAATACGCCGCGGACTATCGAGTTTCCTATTTGACGGCCGATCGACGAGCTTGCCGAGCGCGCGACGCTTTTGGTGATCGACTCAGCAAGCGTGTCGGTCCGTCGAGCCCCGCCGGCTGCCCGAGCGGCTGCCCTGGCTTCCTGCTCCGCTTTCTTCTCTTCCTGAGCGATGCGTTTCGCCTCGAGTTCAGCCAACTTCGCGGCTTCCTCAGTTGCCTTTATCTCGGCCTCTTCCGCCATACGTGCCTCTGCGCTCGCCGAGAGAATTTCATACGCAGATTCACGGTCCAGCGCCGTGTCATAGATACCCGCGACTATCGAGCCGGTGATCAATTGCTGCCGCTGTTCCGGCGTGATCGGTCCGATCTGGCTCCCGGGCGGGACAATGAAAGCACGATCAACCATTGTCGGCACCCCTTTTTCGTCCAGCGTCGAGACAAGCGCCTCGCCGACGCCAAGCTCCGAAATCGTCGTGACCGTATCAAGGTTTGGATTCTCACGAAAGCTCTGAGCAGCGATCTTTACCGCCTCCTGCTCCTTTGGCGTATAGGCGCGCAGAGCATGCTGAACTCGATTTCCGAGCTGGGCGAGAACTTTATCAGGGATGTCCGCCGGGCTCTGAGTGACAAAATAGACGCCGACGCCTTTCGAGCGAATGAGCCTCACGACCTGTTCGATCTTTTCGACCAGGGCCCGCGGGGCATCGCTAAAAAGAAGATGTGCCTCATCGAAAATGAAAACGAGCTTCGGCTTATCCAGATCACCTGCCTCGGGCAGCATCTCAAAAAGCTCGGAAAGCAGCCATAGCAGAAAGGTCGAATACAGCTTGGGCGAATTGATCAGCTCGTCCGCGGCGAGGATATTGATGACGCCGCGGCCTCCGAGCGTCTGGATAAAATCCTCGAGCCGAACGGCAGGCTCACCGAAGAAATCATGCCCGCCCTGCTGTTCGAGCTGGAGCAGTCCGCGCTGGATCGAGCCGATCGACGCCTTTGAGACGTTGCCGTATTTTACTGTGTATTCCGAGGCATTTTCGCTGACGTGGATCAGCATTTGCTGAAGGTCTTTGAGATCAAGGAGCAGCATCCCCTGCTCGTCTGCAACCTTAAAGGTCAGCGCGAGCACCCCTTCTTGTATTTCATTAAGTTGCAAGATCCGCGACAGCAGCAGCGGCCCCATCTCGGAGATCGTCGCTCGAAGCGGATGGCCTTCTTTACCAAATACATCCCAGAACGTAACCGGACTGCCCTCGAATACTGTGTTCTCGATACCCAGCATCTGGAGCCTTTCCAGTATCTTCGGGTGTGTGCCGCCGGCTTGGCTGATGCCGCTAAGATCGCCTTTTATGTCCGACACAAAGACCGGCACGCCCCGCTGGCTAAATCCTTCCGCAAGTTTCTGCAGCGTTACGGTCTTGCCGGTGCCGGTCGCCCCGGTGATAACCCCGTGGCGGTTGGCCATATTCAGCAGCAGGTGAAATTCGCCGGCGTTGTTCTTACCAACTAAGATAGGTTCTGTCATAGAGTTTTTATTTGACTAACACTTTTCGTACTTCCAATTCCTTTTCTTGCCTTCGGCGAGCCACTCGATCGTCGCTGCCAGGCGTTTTTCCCGCGTGGGTTCGGTCTTGGCCCCGGTTATCCACTCGACATATTCCTTTTTGCAGCTATAAGGAAACGCGTTAAATGTTTGGGCAGCCTTTTCATGGCGAGCCAACGCTTCGTTGAGAATATCGGGAACAACAAGCTCCTTTTTCTCAGCCGGAGGAGACTTCTTTACCTTGATACCGAGATCATTGAGCCGCATTGCTTCGGCGATCAGCTTCTTGATCGTTCGGTCATCGGGCAGATCGTCGAGCGACTTAATCTTGCCAAAACTGCCCATCGCGTTTTTCTCAGGAAAATCCGCTCCCTCGATCAACGACTGTTTCCAGAATCCAAAGGAACAGTGCTCTTTGAAAGACGCCATGTGGCAAAGCATGTCGCCCTTGTACGTAAAATGCGGAAAGCTCCATTTCCATGCTTCCTCGACATCCGGACACGCCTCATGGACGAGCTTGCGAATGTGTTTAAGGATAGGCTTTGCGAAATCCTTTGATCGATCTATATATGCGTCAATGCGCGGATCGGTAGTCGGCATAAGAGATCTCCTGAAATAACAAGTGCGGCTATTATATCCGATTTATTCATCGGGAGGAATTGTCAAAAAAAGGGAGAAAGGCCATTATCGGCTGCGCATTGGCAAGTTTCGGATTGTCTCGAAAGGGAATTGAGCCACGAATGCATGAATGACCGATTTTTGCCATGCCCATTGGTGCATTCGTGGCATTCTTCCGGTCGCAGCTTCTTTCGTCAACTAGGTTCAGCCGCTCGATTTTCTTTTCTTATCACCAATTTCAGCCCCGACCAATTCTCGTCGACTGCGCATACCTTTATATCGACAAGGCCGAGCGGCAGAGCGGCGTCACGGATCGTGTCCTCGATGATCTCAGTCGGCAGTTTAGCGGCCTTTTTGTACCACGAAACCCAGATCGTGCCGTCCTGAGGGATTACGTTGCGCAGATCGGGAAGCATGGAAAAAAGCTCTTCACGACTGTTAGTGAAAAAATGGATCATGTCCGGCCGGCCAGCCGGTTTGTCGGCAATTATCTTGATGTCGTAGGGATTCCCGAGCAGCTCCGCATAATTGTCCGGTGCACCCAAAGTGAGAACTGTGAACCCGCTCTCAATGCCGAGTTTTTGTGCTAGCGGTGTTCCTGAATATCCTGTTGTCATAATAGTTTCAAGATTACCTTTCGCTCCCGCGGCCCGTCGAATTCACAAAGATAGATCCCCTGCCAGCGGCCCAGCAGCAGCTTGCCGTTTTCAAAGGGTATCGTGACGCTCGAGCCAACCAGTGACGATTTTATGTGCGCATCGGAATTGTGTTCGAAATGTTTGAAATTCGGTTCGTACTGAGGGATCAACCGTTTTAGAAACCCGAGCATATCGCTCTTCACATCGGGATCTGCATTCTCATTGATCGTCAGCCCGCAAGTCGTATGCTGGGTAAACAGAACGCAGATGCCATTCTGTATTTCGCTTTCACGCAGTTGGCGCTCGACATCGCTCGAAATATCAATCATTTCTTCGCGTGCCGCCGATGCGATAGAAAGAGAATTCATGGTGAAATTCTACCTTAGCGGCCTTGATAGTCAGAACCGGGAGCGGCAAGGCTGGTTCCCCGTCGACCAGATACCGCACGCTTCGCCACTTGTTAAATTCGGGCGAGTATTTGATAATCAGTAATTTTGAGATTTACTGGACTTTAAAAAGATTTCATTGTTCGCTTGTCCTGAGGATGGCGGATACCGATTAAAACAAATATGAACGATTACGTAATTTATCTAGTGCCCGCTTTAGGGATCGTCGGTTTGGTGGTGATGGCGTTCAAGTCGGCCTGGGTGAGTAAGCAGGACGCCGGCGACGAGAACATGCAGGAACTCGCCGGCCATATTGCCGCGGGAGCGATGGCTTTCCTAAAGGCAGAATGGAAAGTACTTAGCATATTTGTTGTGATCACAGCCGCGTTGCTGGCCTATTCGGGAACGATCCACGAGGTCCGCGGCCGAGAGATCCACTCTCACTGGATCATCAGTATCGCGTTCATTATCGGTGCAGTGTTTTCGGCGACTGCCGGGTATATCGGGATGAAAGTCGCGACCAAAGCCAATGTCCGCACCACGCAGGCTGCACGCACGAGCCTGAAGCAGGCCCTCAAAGTTTCCTTTACCGGTGGGACCGTAATGGGCCTCGGCGTTGCAGGCCTTGCCGTTCTGGGTTTGGGCGGATTGTTCATCGCTTTCCTCGCATTTTTTGCGGACCTAGGAGCTAACCAGGTCAGGACCGCGATCGAGGTTTTGACGGGATTCTCGCTAGGAGCCGAGTCGATCGCATTGTTTGCACGTGTCGGCGGCGGTATCTATACCAAAGCGGCCGACGTAGGTGCCGACCTCGTCGGGAAAGTAGAAGCCGGAATTCCCGAAGACGACGTCCGAAATCCCGCGACCATCGCCGACAACGTCGGTGACAATGTGGGCGACGTTGCCGGCATGGGAGCCGATCTTTTTGGTTCATACGTGGCGACGATCCTCGCGTCGATGGTATTGGGGCAGGAGGTCGTTGCGAACGATGCTTTTGGCGGATTGTCGCCGATCCTTTTGCCGATGGTGATCTGCGGATTAGGGCTGATCTTTTCCATCGTCGGAACATTGTTCGTCAGGATCAAAGATGATAATGCCAGCGTTCAGAATGCACTAAATCTCGGCAACTGGTCCTCGATTGTGTTCACCGTGATCGCTGCTTTTTTTGCCGTAATGTGGCTTTTGCCTGACGGCCCGATCACGCTGCGCACGGCGACCTTCGATAAATGGGGCGTCTTTTATGCCATCGTCGTGGGCTCGGTCGTCGGGGCGATAATGAGCATTTCGACCGAATACTATACCTCGATGAACAGAAAGCCCGTGCAGTCGATCATTCAGCAATCATCGACGGGCCACGCCACGAATATCATCGCCGGCCTTGCAGTAGGTATGAAATCGACGGTTATTCCAATCATCACGCTGGCAAGCGGCATTATGGCCTCTTACTATTTTGCGGGATTGTACGGCGTGGCGATCGCGGCGGCGGGAATGATGGCAACGACGGCGATGCAGCTCGCGATCGATGCATTCGGGCCGATCGCCGATAACGCAGGCGGCATTGCGGAAATGAGCCAACT
>JBGTCF010000299.1:0-3996 GCA_041748975.1 Pyrinomonadaceae bacterium | reverse complement strand
GGCCGAATTATAAGGGAATGTAAAAAAAAGAGCCACCCGAAAGTGGCTTTTTTAACGGATTATTTTATTCACTTAATTTTCGAGAATCTCGAAATTGACCTTCCGTTCCTGAAATTCTTTCATAGCTATCCGAGTCGATTTTGTCTTTGTGTTATCCATGTCGACCCTCGGAATCGCCCCTCGCTGAAGCTGCTTGCTTCGCTGGGCTGCCAAAATGATCATTCGGTATTTTGAGTCGATCTCGGGCGGATCTATGATCTCTTCCGCTTCCTCGATATCAACAATTTCTTCGATCTCTTCAGCCATAGTTTATTATTCTCCCTCGAACTGATGCTTCGCTGCATCGAAACTATCAAGAATAACCTGAATCGACTCATTTTGTCTATCAGCGCACTGCCTTTCTGCAACGATAATCGAAACGATCTGCCGGCTCGCTGAGAACACATCCTCGTTGACGACGATATATTTGAATTTGGAATATTGGAGAACTTCGTTAAAAGCGTTCTTTAGACGGATGTTCAGTTCCGCTTCGCTTTCCGTTCCCCGCGATGTGAGCCGGGCCCGGAGAACCTCGAATGACGGCGGCAAAATAAAGATGCTGATTGAGTCCTGTTCGGCTCGCTCCATGATCTGGATCGCCCCCTGCACATCGACCTCTACGACGAGATCACGGCCAGATCGAAACACTTTTTCGCTCTCTGCTTTCGAAGTGCCATATAGATTTCCGTGGACCTCGGCGTATTCGAGAAACTCGCCATCGGCTATTCGCCGCTCGAACTCGTCTTTGGGCACGAAAAAATATTCCCGGCCATTCTCCTCACCAAACCGCTGCGGCCGTGTCGTGTGCGAAACCGAATATCCCAGCTCCGGCAGCATAGTGCGCACCTCTCTGATCAGCGTGCCTTTACCACCGCCCGAAGGAGAACTGATGATTATTAATTTACCGTTCATAGTTCTGAAACAACGGAAAACGGAAAATGGAAAGTGGAAAATAGACAGGATTTGAAAGCCGTTTCATAGGTGTTTTGCTTTAATGGTTTTGATTGAGGCAGTCATGATCTTTTGTAGTTCGCAGCAATCCATCAAAAGGGAATCGCTTTGTTCGGGCGTTACAAACTCACTATCCCTCAAAAGTTCGATCCAGTATTGCGTTTCGAACGACTCTTTCAACGAAATTGAAAGCTTATGTAAAAAATCGGCCTTGGATTGAGCCTGACTCGCCTCTGCGATATTAGCCCCTATCGAAGTTCCCGAGCGCAATACCTGTTTCGACAGAACATACTCTTTTTGTTCGCTAGTGAGAAATTTATACAATCTGACTATCCTAAGGGCAAATTTATAGGATTTCTCCTTTAAAACATTCTTATTCTCCGTTTTCAATTGTCCATTTTCCATTTTCCATTATTCAACGTTTTGTACCTGTTCGCGAATTTTCTCAATTTCGCTTTTTATTGCTAGGGCGTTCTCTTTGACGATGAGATTGTTGGTTTTCGAGGCAATTGTATTTGCCTCTCGGTTAAGTTCTTGTGTTAGAAAATCAAGGCGTTTGCCTACATCACGGTCGTCGGTCACGATCACCCTGAAGTGTTCGATATGCGATCTGAGCCGCGAGATCTCTTCGGAAATATCCACGCGATCGGCCAAAAAAGCAACTTCCTGGGCCATGCGTGACTGGTCGATCTCAAACTGCGAATCTGATTTTGCGAGCATCTCACCGACGCGCTTCGTGAGCCGTATACGGTATTCTTCGGCCACCTTTTCCGACTCGCTCTCGATCGCGGGCATCTTACTTTCGATCGCGTCGAGCCGTGACTCCAGCTCGGCTGCAAGCATTTCGCCTTCTTTGGCTCGCATCGTTTCCAGATCGTCGAGTGCGATGTCAAAAACCTTTTCGATCGCCTCCAGAAACCCTGGGCCTGGATCTTCCTTTTTTGTGGTTACGACATTTGGCAGACGTGCGAGCACGTTTATGTCGGGTTCGCCCGGCAGATCAAACTCGGCCTTCATTTCCTTCATCGCTGCCAGAAACCCGGAGATCAGCGGCCGGTTCAGGTCAAACTGGACATTATCATTGCGGTCGTACTGAAGATTGACATCGACACGGCCGCGGGCAAGTCGATTGCTGATCAGCTTCTTGACGATCGATTCAAGTTGCTGAAGTTCGCCGGGCAAACGCAGGTTGATATCGAGAAACCGATTGTTGACGGTTTTTAGCTCGACCGTGATCGAAAATTTATCATCGCTGGCCGATCCGCGGCCAAAGCCTGTCATTGATTTCATATTTATAACCTTTCGTATGGTTCTGAATCTGCAAATTGTAATTCGTAGAGCCGCTTGTAGGTTCCGCTGATCGCGAGCAGCTCCTCATGATTGCCGGTTTCGATAATCTTGCCTTTTTCCATGACTACTATCTTATCTGCACGCCGAATAGTTGAGAGGCGATGGGCGATCACTATCGAGGTGCGGTTTTGCATAAGATTCTTGAGCGCCTTTTGGACGAGTGCTTCGCTCTCTGTGTCCAATGCCGATGTTGCTTCGTCGAGGATCAACACGGGAGCGTTGACAAGGACAGCACGTGCGATCGCGATGCGCTGCCGCTGGCCGCCCGAAAGCAGAACGCCACGCTCACCAACCAGCGTGTCATATTTCTCGGGCAACTGCGAGATGAATTCGTCTGCAAATGCCACGCGCGCCGCTTCCTCGATCGTCTCGTCAGTTGCATTCGGGTCTCCGTACGCGATGTTTTGCCGCACGGTGTCATTGAATAAGACGGTTTCCTGGGTGACGAGCGCCATCTGTTTTCTGAGGCTTAGAACACTCGCATCGCGAAGGTCGATATCATCCCAAAACACGGATCCCTCCGTTGGATCATATAACCGCTGGATCAGACGCGTCAGGCTGGATTTGCCACCTCCGCTCTCGCCGACCAGGGCGACCATCTGGCCTTTTCGGACCTCGATGTCAATGTTTTGCAGGATAGGTCGTTTGCTATTTCGGTATTTGAACGAAACATCCTCGAGTCGGATCGCACGTTTAAGTGGTTCGAGCTCAACGGCATCTTGCTTTTCGGGAAGCATGTCATCTTCGTCAAGAATATTCCACACATCGCGAGCGGCGGCGAATGCCTTTGATATCTCGTTATGCTGACGGGATATCTTGCGCATCGGGTCATAGCTGCGGAAAAGAAAATAGAGAAATGCAAAGAAATGAGGTGGATTCATCCGGCCGGAATTTATTTCACTAAGGCCAAAGTAAAGCAAAATTATAAGTGCCACCGTGCCGATCAATTCAATAGTTGGCGGCGATGTTGCCGCGATCCGAGCCGACCGCAGGTTTGCTCTCGCTATGGTCTTTGCAACTTCGAGAAAGCGCTCGCTTTCGCGAGTCTCAGCCGAATACGCCTTCACGATTATGTTATTTGACAGAGTTTCCTGCGAAGTGTCGTTGAGGTTTTTATTGCCCTCGAGCGAAACATCCGCCAATTTTCGCAGCCGTTTGCTGAAATTTGTGGTCAGAAAACCGATTATCGGAGCCGCGATAAGTGATCCGAGCGTCAGACGCCAGTTAAAGTAAAATGCCATGCCGATAAAGAACATGAGCATGACGGATTCTCGCAGGACATCGCGCAGGTTGGCGGAAACAGCAAGTTCGATCGCAGCACAGCTAACAACGAGCCGCGACACCAGGAAGTTTGTGCGGTGCCTTTCGAAAAAAACCGCCGATTGTTTCAGTAGATGGTCGTACAGCTCACCCCGGAGTTTCAGGATCGCAGACTGCCCGATCTTTGCCATCAAATATGACGAAAAATACTCGGCTATGCCCTTTAAGATCGTGAACAGGATAAGGAGGACCGAGATCATCAACCACGCCCTGTACCAGTCATCGGGCGGGATCAGGCGGTTTAAGTCAAAGGGCAATGCACTTTGAGCACCGGGGCTTTGAAAGAATTGGTCAAATATCGGTACCAGTAAAATGCCTGTGGCGGTTTCAAAAACA
>JBGTCF010000298.1:0-7816 GCA_041748975.1 Pyrinomonadaceae bacterium | reverse complement strand
TAATGATGTCTTTAGATCCGTTTCCAGCCGCGTCTGTCACCTGGTGGGCTGCAGCGGCACTGCACTCTGGCTTTTGGACGAATCCCGATCACATCTTCGCACCGCGGCAAACTGGAAGATCGATGCAGCCTCCGAGCCGGTAGAGTCGTTGCAATTGAATGAGGGTCTTCCCGCCCGGTGTTTTTCCGCGAAGCGTATTTTGGTTTGTGACGCTCCGATGCCTGACGAGGAAGATCCTCCCTTTGGTTCCGAAATCCTAAAACACTCTTCGGCCGCGATTCCACTACTCCGCGGTGCCGAGGTGGTCGGGGTGCTTCAGCTGTTTTTTTCTAACAGGGCCCGAGTGGTTGACTCGATGATGCCATTATTGAACGCCATTGGTGCACGGGTGTCGCCCGTTGTGCTCAGATCGATGATATTTGAAAGAAACCAGGCGATCTCATTAACGGACGTGATCACAGACTTACCGAATGAACGTGCATTTCATTTGAAACTTGAAAAAAATATCGCAGAAGCCCAAGGGCATCCGCAAGGCCAGCCCTTCTCGATCCTAGCCATCGATGTCAAGGGCTTTTCAGGGATCAAAGATTCCTCAGGGCATTCCACGGGTGACGAAGTGCTTAGACAGGTCGGGCGTATCGCGCGGGAAAATTTGCGAGGTATGGATTTTTTCGCTCGATCGCACACTGATGAATTCCTCGCCGTTTTACCAACCGCCACCGAGGAAGTCGCCCTTCAGATCATTGCCAGGATCGAGAACGGGATCGGTGAAAGCACGCTAAGGGATCACGGTTCCGAAATCCGAGTCGGCGGATTAAACATCGGTTGGGCCGTTTTCGGGCAAGACGGTGAAACTGCAGCTTCGCTATTGTCCCGTGCCAGGCTTAGAAAGAATTTTGCAAAGGATCGGCCGGGACCTCGCAAAGTGATATTGTTTCCGCAAAAGTCGGCAGGCTGATTATAAGTCCATCGGAACCGCGCCGGTATCGACTGTTCACGCTTTACCTAGTATATTATCTCAATGGCAAAGCTCACTTTCTACGGCGGTGTCGGCACGGTAACCGGTTCCAAATACTTACTCGAACACAATGACAAAAAGGTCCTTGTGGACTGTGGATTATTCCAGGGGCTCAAGGAACTTAGAGAACTCAACTGGCAGGAACCTGCATTTGTGCCGGCCGATCTCGACGCTGTCATCATTACGCATGCTCACATCGACCACACCGGCTATCTGCCCCGCGTCGTAAAGCTCGGTTTCAATGGCCCGGTCGTCACGTCGGGAGCAACGGGCGATTTACTTAAGATATTGCTGCCCGATTCGGGCCGCTTGCAGGAAGAAGAGGCGGACTATCGCAATCGGCATAATCTGACTAAACACAAACCAGCCTTGCCCCTCTACGATGAACGTGACGCCAGAGACACCCTGGATCTGCTCCGTCCGGTCGCGAATGATGGCCAGCCGGTCCAGATCTGCCCGGGTATAAAAGCGAGTTTCATGGTTGCGGGACATATAATTGGTGCCAGCCTTGTGCTGGTCGAATTGGAGAACGCCCGGCCGGATGGCTCGTCGATCAGGTTTTTATTTTCCGGCGACCTGGGCCATTATGACCAGCCGATCGTAAAGGATCCGGCTAGTCCGCCGGATAGCGATTATATAATGTGTGAGTCCACCTATGGCGACCGCCTCCACGGAGATGTAGATTCGGCTTCTCAAATTGCACGTATCATTAATGAAGCCGCTGAGCGAAAGGGCCCAGTTCTGATACCCGCGTTTGCGGTAGGACGAACGCAGGAAGTTTTGTATATGATCCGCGAGTTGGAGGATCAGGAACGCATTCCGGTATTGCCGGTTGTCGTCGATTCGCCGATGGCTGCCCAGGCGACACGGGTGTATAGCCGCTGGAACGAGGAGCACGACCTTGAATACGCTTCGATACTCGCTCATAAAAGGCATCCGCTTAAGACCGCCTCGATGACAACCGCGGCTACGCGCGAAGAATCAAAGAGGGTTAACGACCTGCGTGGGGCGAGGATCATCATCTCGGCGTCAGGTATGCTTACCGGCGGCCGTGTGCTGCATCACGCTATGAGATTGCTGCCGGATGAGAATGCTACTTTAGTGTTTGTCGGATTCCAGGCCGCGGGAACGACAGGAAGACGTATTCAGGATGGGGAAAGGGAAGTAAAGATCATGAAAAACTGGATACCCGTCCGGTGCAAAATTAAAAAAGTCGAAGGGTTCTCCGCTCATGCTGACTGGAAAGCAGTCTTAAAATGGCTTAGCGGGATAAACACGGCCCCAACAACCGTCTTTACGACCCACGGCGAACCGAAAGCCGCAGAAGCAATGGCGGGGCACATTCGGGAACGATTCGGGTGGAACGTTGTCGTTCCTCACTACGGCCAAAGCGCGGAACTCTAGGCCGCAATGACCGGCAGTATATGAAGAAGCTTGTGAATTTACTCGTGTTTTGCATCGTCTCGTTAGTTGTAGCGACCGGAGCCTCTGGTCAGGATGCTAAGCCTTCGCTGAATTTGGTCGCGTTTATGGCCGGGTGCTGGGAAATGAAGATTCCCGGCCGCAAGGTTGTCATTTCGGAACAATGGATGTTTCCGTTGGGCGACGCGATGCTGGGAATGAACCGAACACTGACCGATGGCAAGATGTCGGGTTTCGAATTTCTCAGAATAATCATAAAGGGCGACAACCTTTATTATGTTGCGATGCCGTCAGAGAACGACACTCCTACCTCGTTTGAACTGAAATTCGCCGCGAAAAATAACGTTGTCTTCGAGAATCTCGGGCATGATTTTCCACAAACGATCACCTATACGTTGAAAGGCTCCAAAGCGATGACCGCGGTAGTCGAGGGACTCGGATCGGAACGGCCAAAACGGCGAAGGATCGAGTTCCCGATGGTCCGGGTTAAATGCGCATAGGACCAGACTGCTGGTCGGCCGTTATTCGTATCGAAGGCACTCGATCGGATCGAGCCTTGCGGCTTTTCGGGCCGGAAGGACACCGAAAACAAGCCCGATACCTACTGAGACGCCGAGCGAAAGAACGATCATCCAGGGCTGTATTTGGGCTGGGATCGACGGTATCAGGAAAATGATCAGGTTGCTGATGCCGAGAGCGATCACGACGCCGACCACCCCGCCGAAAAGGGTCATCGCCATAGCTTCTGCCAGGAACTGGAACACGATCGCTCCACGAGTCGCTCCGACGGCCTTGCGGATGCCGATCTCCTTTGTGCGTTCTGTCACCGACACCAGCATAATATTCATAACTCCGATCCCCCCGACCAGCAGTCCAAGCATAGAGATCACGATCGCGGCTATGCCCACGCCGCCGATGACACCGTCGAATTGAGCGATAAAATTTTCGGCGGTTTTTACGTCAAAATCGTTCGGATCGCCATATTTTACTTCCCGACGCTGCCGCAGGATGCCTTCTATCTCGAGCACCGCATCGTTTACCTGCCCTTGTTTAGCCTGGACTATGTGCAATATCGAGTCGCGGGTCGGTGCCTCTTTTCGAGCGGTGCGAAAAGGCATAAAGACCTTTCTGTCCTCTTCGTTCTCACCAAAAAAACCGGCCTTTCTTTTTTCAATGACACCGACGATCTCCCAGGTCGAGCCATTCATCCTGACCACCTTGCCAATTGCCTCTTCACCGTCACCGTCGAACAAAGCGTCAACTGCATTCACACCGACAACCAGCACCTTATGACGCTGATAATCGTCGGCCTCGGTCAGGAAGCGTCCATGCATGAGGACAAGGTTCGCAATGCTAGCGTAGTTGGTCGAGACTCCGTCTGTAAGCGCCCAGCGGTAGTTCTTACCCTCATAAACGAGATTGTCATCAAAGCCACTGCCCCATGAGCCGATGCTCGGAGCGATGAGGGCAACATCCTCGATCGTGTCGGACTGGGTAAGAAGTGCCATTGCGTCGGCTTCGGATAGAGGTTTGCGATTGCGTTCGTCGCGGTTGCGAGGGCCAAAGCCGGTGGAAAGATGAAAGACGTAAATGTTGTTCGTTCCGTATTCCTCGACTATAGATACGATGCTTTGACGCATTCCCGTGAGGATCGTCGAAACTACGATCGCCGTCACAACACCGACAACAATGCCGATGACCGTAAGCGCAGAGCGAAACTTGTGAGACGTGATGCTGTCGAACGCCATCTTCAGCACCTCGATCGGTAATGATGTTGAGATCTTCATCAAGTTAATTTCCTCTGGACAGGAGCGTGAACCCCATTTCCGGATACTTCAATTCTTGGTCAACGCGACGATCGGGTCGAGCCTTGATGCCTTCCATGCGGGGTATAGTCCGGCGACGATGCCAATGAGGCTCGAAACGCCGATCGACATAATTACGTAGAACGGCGTGATCGTCATGACCATGCCGAGCAGGTAGCCTACGAGTTGCGTGGCCCCAAGCGCCAACAGCAATCCGATAAAGCCGCCGACGACGCAAAGCGAAGCCGACTCGATCAGGAATTGGAGTAGGATCTGCTTTTGTGTCGCGCCGAGAGCCTTTCTCAGGCCGACCTCGAAAGTCCTTTCGGTCACCGACACGAGCATGATATTCATTACGACGATACCGCCGACCACAAGAATGATCATCGTGATCGGAATTACCACCGCGGCAATTGCTCCGGTGAACTGGTCCATCTGGTTACCGAATTCATCCGAATTTACCAGCGAGAACGTATCTTCTTCACTTCCGATCAGCTGACGCTTGTTTCGGAGCAATAGACGAACCTCCTCGATCGCCGGTTTGAAATCCTCTTCGTCTAATGTCGTCCCACGGATCTGCAAGCCTCCCGACCGGTTAAAGGTCTGTTGATGCAGGGTGATAGCTATGTAAACATGCCGATCCTGCGAATCGCCCATAAATGATCCTCGGGCTTCTTCAACCCCGATGACTTTTAGCGGCACGCCTCGGATCTTGATCTCTTTACCGACCGCGGACGCGTGTGGAAAAAATCGTTCTTTTACGTCATTGCCGATCACGGCTACCCGAGAACTCTGCTTTACTTCCTCACGGCTCATGAAGCGCCCGTCGGAAAGGGTCTTGTTCTCGATCTCGTACATATTATCGGTCACGCCAATGGTACGGACAGAGGGCATTTCAACGCCGTCCTGATCAAGGTCGGACCCGGCGAATATGCTAGCACCCACATAAGAGCACAAACGGCAGTTTTCCTGAATATACAGATATTCTTCCCACGTGACGTCCTTGTTGCGGCGGCTGCGGCGTTCCCATTCTGCCTCACCCAGATTGCCGATATTCGCCATCCGCGTGATCATGAAGTTGTTTGCACCAATGACCTTGGTTACAGTGGCAACAACGTATGTCTTGAGCCCGTCAATGGATGCCCCGACAACGACCACGGCTGCGACGCCGATGATTATCCCGATCAGCGTCAGGAAGGCGCGCAGCTTATGCTCAAGGATCGATTTGAGAGCAATCCAGAAAGCGTCAGCATAAAAAGAATACAATTGCCGCATATTGAATGAGCCGAACGATGCGAGGTTAACAGCAGTGAAGTAAACGAGGATCAAGCACTCAATGTTTCGACTTTTTCATTTTTATAGACGTCTTGACGATTGCATTTGTAAACGAAGCGTGTCATATTTCCGGCACTGAGACTTTTAACCCCACCAGTGTGTCAGACAGCCGACGCTGTACTGATACAGATCATAAATTGACCAATTAGAGGAGAAAAAAATATGAAAACCAGAATTGTATCTATGATGCTTATAGCCGCGGTGGGCCTTATCACGGCTTGTAACGGTGTGTCCGAGAACAAACCGGCTGCGAATGCGAATGCGAATGCCCGAAATGCAAACGTATCGAACGCGAACGCCGTCACAAAGGCGGCGGCACCAACCGCCCAAACGCTTTCCGCGATCGAGAAAAAGAGTTGGGAAGACTGGGGCAAACGCGACAGCAGCGGGATCGATGGATTTCTTGCTTCGAAATTCGTTGGCGTCGGCAGCGGCGGAGCATCTGACCGTGCCGCCTCGATGAAGTCATGGACCGAACACAAATGTGAAATGAAGGACCTTTCTTTTAGCGATGAAAAAGTGACTGAATTGGCCGACGGCATTTACCTTTTGACTTATAAGGCGACCCAGACGACAACGTGTGATGGTAAACCGAATCCCAGTCCCGTGAATTCGTCGACCGTTTACGTTAAAGAAGGAGACGCGTGGAAGGCAATGTACTACCAGGAGGTTCCAGCCACAGACGCGAAGGGCGCGTATAGCCCTCCTTCTATACCCGTCGACAAAGAAAAGGAACTCGCCAGCTTGTCTCCGGCTCCGGATGACATCGTTGCCGCTGAGAAGAAGTTATGGGATACCTGGAAGGCACAAGACAGGAAGGCTTTCGAGGAACATATGTCCGCGAAATTCGTCGCGAACGGCCGTGTAGGGTTCATGGAACGGGAAGCATACCTTAAAGGGGCATTTGATCCGCCTTGTAAGGTTGAATCCGCCTCGGCGGGATCGATGAAGGCGATCGAGATCAACAAAGATCTGACGATGATCATCTATCGAGCATCGCAAAAGGGAACATGCGGCACCGACAAGCTGCCGGAAAATGTGTTGTCTGTTTCGATCTACGCCCGTGAGAACGGCAAGCCGATGGCGATCTATTACATGGAAAACCCGACGGTGTAACTGCCTCGATATTGTGGCATTTTGTGTTAGGACGGGCATTGTCAGGGAATTTGGCAATGCCCGCCGCTTTTGATGGACTATTCCTATCCCAAGTGTTTGCCAGCTCAGTCGGCGGTCATGATATACTTTGCGTTCGTTTTAAGTATAACTCGGCATCTATCAGGAGGCTTGTTTTGGCAGTATTAGTCGATAAGAACACACGTCTGATCGTCCAGGGCATCACTGGAAAAGAGGGCACTTTTCACATGTTGCAGATGCGCGATTACGGCACTAATGTCGTTGGCGGAGTCACACCGGGCAAAGGCGGCACGACTCACGAAGGC
Organism: Pyrinomonadaceae bacterium; assembly: GCA_041748975.1. Lineage (GTDB taxonomy): Bacteria > Acidobacteriota > Blastocatellia > Pyrinomonadales > Pyrinomonadaceae > OLB17. Next base: position 797 of record JBGTCF010000298.1, on the reverse strand, counting down.
GTGCCAGTTTTTAACACGGTTGCCGACGCCGTGAAAGAAACGGGGGCTAACGCCTCGGTAATTTATGTGCCGCCCGCCTTTGCTGCCGACGCGATCATGGAAGCTGCGGATGCGGCAATTCCTGTTGTGGTTTGCATTACGGAAGGCATTCCGGTCGCTGACATGATAAAGGCAAAGGAATTTCTGCGGAGCGCGGACACTCCTTTCCGCATGAGCGTCGCTTCGACGCGAACGGGAGCGAATGATTTGGCCTCTTCGGGCGGCAACGGCAGTTTCGCCGGAGGAACCGGCGATGCGGACAAGAGTGTCCGCGCTCCGACTCGTCTCATCGGCCCTAATTGCCCAGGGATCATCTCGCCCGGCAAATGCAAGATCGGCATTATGCCGGGTCACATTCATAAAGAGGGCCGAATCGGCGTTGTTTCGCGCTCGGGTACGCTGACATACGAAGCGGTCGGACAGCTGACTGCTCTGGGCTTGGGCCAATCAACGGCGATCGGCATCGGCGGCGATCCGATAATCGGCACAAACCACACCGACGCTCTTAAGCTTTTCCAAGCCGATGACGAAACCGACGCCATCGTCATGATCGGCGAGATTGGCGGCACGGCTGAGGAAGACGCCGCCGCGTACGCGAAAGAGAACGTCACAAAACCGATCGTCGCATTCATAGCCGGCCAGACCGCACCTCCGGGCCGCCGCATGGGGCATGCCGGAGCCATAATTTCAGGCGGCAAAGGTACCGCGGCCGAAAAGATGAAAGCATTGACCGAAGCCGGCATTCGTGTGGTCGAATC
>JBGTCF010000297.1:0-3811 GCA_041748975.1 Pyrinomonadaceae bacterium | reverse complement strand
GCAGTTGCGAAAGTCAATGCCTACAACCTTTCGCTTGAGGCACGCGAACGGATAGATGTGCTTATCGTCGGGCGCGGCGGCGGTTCGGCTGAGGATCTCTGGGCATTTAACGACGAGGCTTTGGCCCGGGCGATCAGAACGAGCGAAATCCCGGTGATATCGGCGGTCGGCCACGAGATCGACTGGACGATCTGCGATTGGGTAGCTGACCTGCGTGCCGCTACGCCGTCAGCTGCTGCTGAGCTCGTGGCCCAGCGCGAGGACGAGATCGTTCGTGCTTTTGAGGCCCGTGACGAACAGCTCCAGCGGATCATGTACCTAAAAATGCTGGAAACCACGACAACGACCAATCAAGCGATCAACGCCCTCAAGGACGGTTTCGCCGATCGGGTCATTGAGGTAAAGGACCGATTTGAGGAGCTGGCCGCGAGAATCTCTCCGTCAAGGTTATCTGCGAAATCGGCGGCGATAGCCGGCCGGCTGGAAATACTCGAACAGCGCCGGATCGCGGCAATCGCCAAGCTGAAAAAGAGTAAAGATGAAAGCCTGAATCTGCTGATGGCAATGCTGGACGCTATGTCGCCGCTTGCTGTCCTTACTCGTGGTTATTCGATAACTCAAACAGAGGATGGAGCAGTGCTTCGGGACCCGGCAAAGGTCAAACCGGGCGATAAATTGAATATACGCCTGGAGCGTGGGAAACTTGATGCCGAGGTTTTAGCGTCTTAATACCGCGTATGTCTTATTTCAGGGTTGAATTGAACGATACCGGATCCGGCCGCCAAAGGCCGGGAAATTCGCGCAGGCCGCCTGTCTTTGAGAATTTTGAGATCCACAAGCCGCGATCGAAGAAGCCATTTGTGATCGCGGGCCTAATTTTGGCTTCGATCGCAGCCGCTGCCGTTCTCGGCGGTTTTATTTACTATCAGAGTTTTAGGGGAACGCCTCAATATTCTCTCGCTTTGCTTATCGACGCGGCCAAACAGAGCGATGAAGCGCAGGTTGCGGCCTTGATTGACTTTGACGGTGTTGTCGATGATTTCGTTCCGCAGATCACGGACAAGGCTATCGAGCTATATGGCCGGGGCCAGCCGCCAAATACTTTGGCGAAGATCCAGGAGCTCGCTAAACCGCTTTTGCCCGCCGTGAAGGATCGCGCAAGGGCCGAGCTTCCCCGTGTGATTCGAGAGCGTACGGAACGCTTTGGATATGTCCCGTTTTTTGCGATGGTACTAGGGGCCGAGCGGTATCTTGATATCGCTGTTTCTGGTGAGACCGCTGTGGTTTCAAGCAAACTTCCTGACCATCAGCTCCAACTCAAGATGCGGCGAGACGGGGACCGGTGGCGGATAGTCGGGGTCAGTGATGAACAGCTTGCCACCGACATTGCCAGGAAGATCGGTCAGGAGGTGATCTCGATCGCAAGCAATGGACGAACCGAAACTGCCGACAGATTTGGCGGAATGGGGAATTTAGCCGATCTTTTGAGGCAGGCGGAGGATTTGGTACGTTAATATGGAAAAATCATTTGAATCTTCGCTAGCGGAGCTTGAAGACATAGTAACCAAGCTCGAAACCGGTGACCTGCCGCTCGAATCAAGTCTTGACCTTTTTGAGGCGGGGATAAAGCTTTCACGCGAGTGCCGCAAACGACTGTCTAATGCGGAACGCCGCATCGAGATCCTTATGAAAGACGCAGATGGCAGTCCGATCGCCGAGGCCTTTGACCCCGACGATCTGCTCTCGGCCTGATCACGGTTTTTTTGTTTCGACCTTTTTCTTCTGCAAGAGATCACAGACTTGGTAGGCTCCTGTCGGATCAATTGCGGTCCTGCCAACCTCAACGTGCTGGATCTTGCCTTCCTTATCGACGACAAAAGTGGCCCTTGCGCCGTAGCCTGACGATTCGTTGTATAGGCCGTAATCTTTTGTCGTGGTCCGTTTCCAATCACTTAGCAAAGGGAAGTTGACCTTTATGTCCTCAGCAAAGCGTTTGTTGGCCGCAAAGCTGTCCATGCTGATGCCGAGTACCTGAGTTTCTGTAGCGTCGAATTTTGCGATATCAGACTGATACGCTTGAAGTTCCTTCGTTCAGCCGCCGGTGAAAGCGAGTACGTAAAAAGCCAGCACGACATTTTTCTTGCCGCGGTAATCGCTTAGCTTAACGGGGTTGCCGGTCGTGTCGTTGAGCGTGAATTCGGGTGCCGTATCCCCGACTTTCAGCTTTGTCTCGGGAGCCTGAGGTTTTTGACCGAAAGCCGCTACCGCCAGCATCAAAGCGAAAGCCGTGGTGGTCAGAATTCTTTTCATATTGATACTCCAAATTAAAATGTCGCCACCCGGTTTTCCGAAGCGGCGACAAATAGCTTATCTCATTTACCTAATCTCTGGAACTGAAGATCGTAAGAATGTACCAGAAGAGTAGGGCCACGCTGGCGAATAATGTTAATGAAGCCGCCACGTGCTGTTTCGTATTGAATTGATGAAGCACGTTCGACGTCTGATAGAGGATCGATGTCGCCGCGAAAGCAACCATTACAAAAGCGAATACGCTGCCCAGCGAGAAGCCGAAAAGCGCGCTTGCAATGATAAACCCGAGGGCCATAAATCCGCCGATGGCAAGAACCGGTCCGAGAAAGCTGAAATCGGTACGCGTAATAAAGACTGTCATCGAGAGGCCCGCGAACAATCCCAGCGTTACGATACCGGCCTTTATCAGCACGGAACCGTCGCCCGCATAATAGGTCGAGATCATTATCAGCGGCACGAAAATGATCGCCTGGGCGACAATGAAGATCCCGAGCCCGAAGTACTGCGTCACTTGTGACGTGTCGGATGTTGCCCATCGGTTGGCCAGGAAGGAAACGCCCATAAACAAACCGAGCACGAGCAGCCAGCCCATCGCCCCGCCACTGAAGATCACGGATGCGATCAAATCCGCGGCCCCGGACATAAACAGGAAGCCCTCGACGGCTATAAAAGCCAGTATCGCCGCCGCGAGAAGCATGTAAGTTTTCCGAATGAATGCGGCACGCTCGACCGGTACGGCCTCGGCCGCTGAATTGCCAAATGTAGTTGTGAAGTTTTCCATAATATTTCTCTGAGTATTAGATGATGATTTTCGGATTTCGTTTACTGGGATCACGTGACTTCGGACGCTTTCGGCCCTTTGAAAATCGACTCAACGCTCCATATACCAGAACCGCGGGAGGCGATATAAAGGAAGACGAAACAATATAATACGGCAAGTTCGCCGCGATTGACTATCGGCAGAAAGGCCTCGAAAGAAAAATGTCCGATAAAGTAAGCCGCCGCCATGAGACCGCTAGATAGGAAAGCAGCGATCGAGGTGAACAGTCCGATCATGATCAGAATACCGCCAATCAACTCGATAGTGCCGGCGATTGCGACCATTGTACTGAGGCCCTCTCCTCCGCCTCCTTGCCGAGGCGGGTACCCCAGCAGTTTTTGAGTACCGTGCCAGAAAAATAAAAATCCCGTCACGATCCTAAGCAGTGCATAAAAATATTCCGAGTAACGCCCGAGAAAACTTTCCATTAGCCATCCTCCATTAAATTAGCGTGGATTATACATTAGATTCGGTGTTGGATGATATTCCATCCATTTAGTCGGAAAAAGGCGGTCTCAATATGACCGACTCGTCAATGATTCGGTGCTATTCAGCCCTTCCTACGGCCTTGAGAGGTTCGGCCTCCGGCCTCGGAGCCGCGAGGCCCAATTCCGGCGAACGCCACAAATTTGAGACTAGCAATTCGCGGATGAAGGTCATTTCCTTCGGCAGACGATCATA
>JBGTCF010000296.1:0-6997 GCA_041748975.1 Pyrinomonadaceae bacterium | reverse complement strand
CCAGATAATGATGCTCGGGATCGAGAAGGTAATGTCGTGGTTCGGCAAGACCCTTTCGCTGGTAGCCCGTGAACGTATCCAACTCACCGGCCTTGCGATTGTCCTGCTCTTAATGGTAACGGTGATCTTTTTTGACGTTTCACGTCTGGTCGGATATTAATATTAGCCGCAGATCAACGCGGATCATGCGGATCAGAAGCAGATTATTATCTAATCCGCGTCATCTGCGATAATCCGCGGCAGAGATTTTATGCGAGTCACCAGACCGGTAAAAGTACGTAACATCCAGATCGGCGGCGGTGCACCGGTGGTCGTACAGTCGATGACCAAGACCGATACAACCGACGTCGATGCAACGATTAGGCAGGTAGAGGAGATGGTCGAGGCGGGATGCGAGATCGTTCGCATTGCCGTACCTGACGATGATGCCGCCGCGGCGATGTGCGAGATCCGCAAACGCACGACTGTGCCGATCGTAGCCGACATCCACTTTCACTATAAGCTCGCCCTGAAGGCTCTGGACGCCGGCATCGATAAGCTCCGCATCAATCCCGGCAATATCGGCCACATCGACCGTGTCCGCGAGGTTGTCAGAGCGGCCGAGGCCCAAAAAGTTCCGATCCGCATAGGCGTAAACGGCGGATCGCTCGAGAAGGACCTTCTGAAGAAATACGGGACCGCCACTCCCGAAGCGATTGTGGAATCCGGCCTAAGGCATATAAGGATCCTCGAAGATCTCGGCTTCAGCAACACGATCATTTCACTCAAAGCTTCAGATGTTAACCGTATGGTCGCGGCATATCGACTTATGGCCGCTCAGGTCGATTATCCTCTGCATCTCGGTGTAACCGAGGCAGGCACGCCTTTTGGCGGAACCATAAAGTCGGCAATGGGACTCGGCATTTTGCTTCACGAGGGCATCGGCGACACGATCCGGGTTTCACTGGCGGCCGAACCTCACGAAGAGGTCCGCGTTGCCTGGGAGATACTTAAATCTCTGGAACTGCGAAAACGCGGTGTTACGGTGGTTGCGTGTCCGACCTGCGGCCGGCTCGACATCGATAATTTTGTCGAGATCGTCACCGAGGTCGAACGCCGTCTTGCTCACGTCGAAGAACCTTTGCATCTTTCGATCATGGGCTGTGCAGTAAACGGCCCCGGCGAAGCTCACGATTCGCAGCTCGGGATCACATTCGGTCGGAACGTGGGCATGATCTTCAAGGATGGTGTGCCGATGCGGCGAGTTGCCGGAGCAGACATCGTCGAAGAGTTTGTTAAGGAAGTCGAACTGCTTCGAAAAGAAGGGGCATCGGCAACTTCGCTTCTTGATAATAAACCGCTGGTTCAGATAACATGATCACGGAAATAGGATAGTAAACGGCCAAATCGGCACGTTACGCAGCACCCCAAAGCCAATCAGCACGATCAGAAATACCCAAAGGAATTTCGGATAAGTTGGCCACATAGGCAGCCCTTTTCCCCGGATAGCGGTCAAGGCGAGCGAGAAAAAAACCCACGAAAAGATAACCGCCCAGACCGGAATCAAAGCATTAAAGTCGATCGCCGGAATAATATCGCCGTGAAATAAAGAGTGAAATCCGCGCGTGAGGCCACAACCCGGGCAAGCAAAACCCGTCAAACTAAACAATGGGCACACCGGAAGAAAATTAGATTTGGCGGGATCGAATAGGTAGACCATGGTCGCACCGATACCCATCGCTCCCACACCGGCTGTTGCTAGTACGCGTTTAAGTAGGGTCGGAAATGATCCCCGCTGCGACGCTGATGACTGTTCCTCCATTAAGTTCGACGGTGTCATTATCTAAAAAGGGGCCTTACCTTCATCGCTCGCCCTACACCCCAGCTATCGAGACAAACAAGGCGTCGGCGGCGATCTTTCGATTGATATTTACCTTGAGATTTTCTCGGACCTCATCGATCAAACTCATCCAGCCCGGCAAGTCGGCTTGCCCCAAATCCTTCGCGAGATGTCCAATTGCAGCCGCGAAATCAGTATTTACCAGGCGGGCCTGGTTGCCGCTCACTGAGAGCGACCATACATCGTGAATGATCGACTGAAGGACGTTCAGGTTTTCCTCGAAGGCGGTTTTGTCCTTAACATCGTTCATTTCCTCTGCAGTTTTCAGCAAAGCCGCAAAGCCGCCGTTCTGGATGGAGTTTGAAACCACATCCATCATTTTCTCACGTCGTTTTCTGAACTGCTCTACATTAATACTGACCGCCCTGCCGATACTTCCCTGAGCCAACCGGGCTGCCAATCGTGCCTCATCATGCGTATAGGCCCGTTCACCTATCAAAAACTCTTCAATTTTCTCAGAAGCGATGGGTGCAAACCGAAGCGATTGGCAACGCGATCGGATCGTCGGCAACAATTTATCCGGACGCGACGTTATAAGAAAAATATAAGTGGTCGCCGAAGGCTCTTCGAGAGTTTTGAGCAATGCATTTGCCGAGGGATCATTCATTTTGTCGGCATTATCAATTATGAATATCCGGGCCTCCGCCTCATAAGGCCGATAGTTTGCCTCAGATTCCAGATGCCGGATCGCATCGATCAGAATGTTGCGATTGTAAGGTATGACCATCCCGATATCGGGATGATCGCTGAATATAACGCGTTTATGATCATCCTTTTCATCCAGTTTTGGGAATAGGAACTTATCCGCTCGTTGACAGGCCGCGCAAACGCCGCAAGCCTCACGATTTGCAGGTTCTTTACATACAAGAGACTTAGCGATCTCGAGTGCGAACTGGCGCTTACCCACACCTTCGTCCCCACTCAAAAGCATCGAGTTAGGCATCCGACCATTCTCAGCCAAACGCCGAAGTGTTATCTTTACATTCTCATTTCCGGCTAAACTCGAAAACATAAATCCATCCTGGTCATGGCCGTAAGAAAGTGCGGGCGCCGTCTATCTCTCCAAAACTTCGCACACCTTTTCGACGACCTTTTCATGAATCTCATCAACCGATCCCAGGGCGTCGATGATAACGAATCTCTGAGGCTCTCGTTCCGCAATGCCCCTATATGCGTCTCGTACACGGGTATAGAAGCCAACGCTTTCCTCATCCATACGGTTTTTGACCGAGTGCGATTCGTCACGCGATGCCATCCTTTTCGTGGCAGTATTCAGTGGGATATCAAGAAAGAGCGTCAAGTCGGGCTTTAGCCCGCCGGTCGCGAGTTCTATTACTTGTAAAATTTTGTCTTCGGGAAAACCCCGGCCCGCTCCCTGATAAGCGTACGTCGCATCAGCAAACCGATCGGAAATAACAATTAGGCCCTTTTCAAGGGAAGGCCGGATCAAATACTCAACATGCTGCGCGCGATCCGCTGCGAAAGCCAACAACTCGGCCATTGGGGCGATCGTTTCATTCGTCTCCAGAAAAGCTTCGCGAAACTTCTCACCTAGAGGCGTTCCACCCGGTTCACGCGTGGTAATAAGCTCAACACCTTGAGAACGCAGATAGGCGGCCAGCATTTTCAACTGCGTTGACTTTCCGCTGCCGTCTATTCCCTCGAAAGTTATAAATTTTCCGTTCAAGCTTGCTGCGACGGTACCGGCCGGCGTTCCTGTGAGATGGAGGAAATAGCGTGCTTAAAGATCAAGACATCCGGGCCCCCGACATCGAGCAAAACGGAAAATTTATCAAAACTCTTGATACGGCCGGATAAAGTTGCCCCGGGCAAAAGGTGAACGACCACGGTGATTCTTTCCCGCCTTGCCGAGTTCAAAAAGGCGTCCTGGATGTTCTGTGCCGCCTGCTTTTCCATAACACTCCTCGATTCAATATAAACAAAGCTATGAGCCTAAATGGAGATTATAACAAATTTACGCTCTCGACAAGATATTTGAATTTACTGCTCGCGTATCATCCGCAGCAACTCGTTCATCACCGACTCGTCGTCTCCGAATCGCTTGAGCCAAACGGCGTCTGGTTCGCGTCGAAACCACGTCAACTGACGCTTGGCGTAATTGCGAACGTCCTGTTTCGATTTGTCTATGGCGGACGAAAGGTCACGCTCGCCACGCAGGTATTCGCATACGCGGCGATATGCATGTGCACCCAGTGCATTTGTTCTGTCACTTACGCCCGCGGCGAGCAGGTGTGCAACTTCTTCCACCAGCCCGGCGGAGAAATGCTCATCGGTTCGCCGATTTATCTTTTCGTAAAGAACATCTCGCGGCGGATCGAGAACAAATAGTCGTATTCGGTCGGCAAATGGAGGCGGCTCTGCCCGATCCGGCTGCAGGGACGAGAGCCGCTTGCCCGTTTGAAAAAATACCTCGATTGCCCTGATTGTTCTGACATAGTCGTTTGGACTAAGCTTGTTGGCCGTTTCGGGATCGATTCGCATCAACAGTCGATGCAGATGCTCAGCCCCCTTTTTTTGGTGGATAATCCGCAGCCTCTCACGCAGTTGTGTATCGGTCGGCGGGCTGTCGAACAGCGGCTCTCTTAGTGTTCGAAGGTAAAATCCCGTACCTCCCACGAGTATCGGAACACGATCCCGAGATTCTATTTCGTCTATCACTCGGGCCGCATCCCGTGCCCAATCGACCGCCGTGTAATTCACATGCGGATCGACATAATCGATCAAATGATGCGGCACGCCCCGCATTTCCTCCGGCGTCGGCTTGGCGGTGGCGATCTGTATCCCGCGGTAGATCTGGACCGAGTCACAGTTGATTATCTCGCCGCCGATCTCGATCGCGAGATCAACACCCAAAGAGGTTTTGCCCGAGGCCGTCGGCCCAGCAATTGCATAGATTGGCATCCCGGCTGAATAGGTGGACATACAGCACAGATTACCATAGGCGTTTAGACGGGGCTTTCAGGCAGTTTTATTATACGCTGAGGATGCCCATCGACCTTTTTCATTCAACAGGTACTCGAATGAAGGTAACTTTGGTGTTTATTGTCCATCGAAGGTCCCCGTCCTCTCGATCGAGGCCCGCAACTAGGGTGATAAAAATGTATAGGTGAGCAAAGTCGTGCTAAATGGCCGGGCGCTGAACCGAAACTAGATTGCATACAAGGAAATAGCTACCAGCGGAAAGATAGTCTTTCACATGAGCGAATCGCCGAAGGGCTAGCCTCATAGGATTCCCTTAAGCCAGTGTCCAAAATAATCTTCCCCCGGTAAAAGCTAGCAGTACAATTAGTACGATCAGTGCACCTACGATTTGGCCTTTCGAGAATCTCATATCCCAGCGTACGGGTCTGATAATAATCCCTGACGTTCACATTATCAATTCCTTTTTTGTTGAAACTACGAGCCCTGAACTTCCGCTCGAAATCGAACGCGGTTAATGGTCATGAGTGATATCGATCGATACCGATATTTTAATTCGCGTTCAAGATCACGTACCCCTCTCGATTATTAAAGAATATGGAGCTGAATAAGCTCGCCGGCAGCAGCCCGTCACCAACATCACCTACTGCCCATGGCATTCCGGGAATCAGTGCTGCGGGGATTTTTGAAAGCTTTATCTTGCCGAATCGGAGAGATCCGAGGTTGGACCTACTGCGGCGTGTCGGGCTTCCGAATTAATGTACAGTCGAATCCCGGACACTTCTACCGATTTCTAACTGCTTACTCCTTTACCGTTCAAACTAACTGGATCAAATCTTGAATTGCAGCATATTTGCGCCGCTGTCACGCAGTTCGCTGAATTGTGAGATGGCGAAGAGATCCGATTCAGGCTCATGCCTCCAGCGGGCTTTTGACAAATGATTTGTTCTGCATCACATGCGTGTAAATCTGTGTCGTCCGCACATCCTTATGTCCGAGCAGTTCCTGAACCGTGCGAATATCGTAATGATTCGCGAGCAAGTGCGTGGCGAAACTGTGGCGAAACGTATGGCAGTTTCCGTGTTTATCGATTTCCGCTTTTTTCATCGCATCCCGGACCGCTTTTTGAATAGTTGATTCCGATGTGTAATGCCGGCGCACGATGCCGTCCTCACGCGTCGGCGAAAGTTTAGCCGACGGAAAAACATATTGCCATTTCCATTCCTTGTCGGCGTTCGGATACTTTCTGTTTAGCGCGTAAGGCATCCAAATCGCGCCGAAACCACGCCGCAAATCCTCAGTGTGTATAAATTTCACTTTCATCAAATGCTGTTTCAGCGGCTCGCGGAGTGAGTCGGGCAGCATCGTTACCCGGTCTTTCGCCCCTTTTCCGTCGCGGACGGTAATTTGATTTGTTCCGAAATCCAAATCCTTTACACGCAGATGCAGGGCTTCGGTAAGACGCATGCCGGCGCCATACAGCAAACTTGCTACCAGAAAAGGGACGCCCGATATGTTTGCCAGGATTGCTTTCGCTTCGGCCGGTGTAAATACGACAGGCAGATGTTCCGGCCGTTTCGCCCTGTGAACGCCTTCTATTTTCGGCAGAACGATTTTCAGAACATCGCGGTAGAGAAACAAAATGGCAAAAAAGGCCTGATTCTGTGTCGACGCGGAAACTTTTTCCTTGACCGCCAAATGCGTAAGAAAAGCCGAGATCTCGTCTGCTCCCATTTCTTTCGGATGCCGTTTATCATGAAACAAAATATACCGCTTGATAAAATTGTGATAAACGTCCTCCGTTTTGTGACTCAAGTGCCGGAGCCTGGCAACCTCTCTGACTTGCTCTAATAATTTGGGCTTTTGTTCCATAATTTTGTTGCAAACGCGGGAGAAATAGTTTATTTTCACTTCCAGCTATATAGTGCTTATCCCGAACCATTCCAGATAATACACAAAATCCGTGTGTTATCAAGAACAATTCGGGATAACACACAAATTTTGGTGATTGAGCGGAATGAATCCGCTCAATCATAAGTTCGACGGCTTCGCATAAATAACGTATGGCGCGTTTGGCTTATCGAGATTGGATATTTGATTGTGATGTGGAAGCTACGCGCAAATCATCCGACGGCATAGATTTCGGCGGAGCGGAAGCCTGTGATTGCCATTTGTGCC
>JBGTCF010000295.1:0-3241 GCA_041748975.1 Pyrinomonadaceae bacterium | reverse complement strand
CAATCGCAGACGTGCCTCCGGCATCTGCATCACAATGAACCCCAAAGACAACATTCCGCAATCTGAAGAAGCGTTGGGCCAGATCGAAGTCGAAGCCGCCAGTACGGTGGACGATTTTATAAAAGAGCTCGAAGCGAAGGAAAAAGATCTTCACATAACGTCCGATTTGACGATCGAGATCGAAGATTCGGATGTCAATGCGGAGAAATTGCCCGATTATATAATGCAGAACCTTCCACCAGTTCCCACCGGAGCAGCCAATGCTCCCGGTGTACAGCCCGTTGGGCTTAAGACCCGCGTATTTGAGCTTGAGAATGAGATCGACGAACTTCAAAATCGCATACGAGAACTTCGGGAAAACCGAAATGAGATCCAGGAAAAAAGCGATCGGCGTTTGAAGGATTTTGAGAACTATAAATACCGGATGGACCGCGAACGCCGCGGCTCATTCATCGAACAGATCTGTACGCTCGCTTCCCAGATGCTTCCTGTGCTGGACAACCTCGAACGTGCACTTCAATCGGTCGAGGGCACCAAGTCGAAAAAGATCGTTGAGTTTCAGCAGTTTTATGACGGGATCGTCCTCGTAAATCAGCAGGTGAACGAGATTTTTAACGGAATGGGTGTCCAGCCGGTTGAGTCTGTCGGCGAAACATTTGACCCGAACCTGCATGAGGCTGTCGCCACCGAGGTCCGTGATGACCTTCCGCCGAATATGATCTCAGGCGAGATGCTTCGAGGTTACCGTATCGGCAACCGCGTGATCCGACATTCAATGGTAAAAGTTACGACCTCTCCACCAAAAGCTGCGGCTGCCGATGATGGCAGGCCTGATCCTTCCACCCTCCCGGATCTCGAACCACTGGACCTGGATCCGGCGGAACCCGAGGCAGAATAATTAACTAGTTCAGCGAAAGATTCAAGGATTGATAAAGGAAAGCAAACGGTATGAGTAAAGTAATAGGCATCGATCTCGGCACAACGAACTGCTGCGTTTCTGTTCTCGAGGGTGGGACGGTTCAGATCATCTCAAACAAAGAGGGCGGTCGGACAACGCCATCCGTAGTCGGTTTTACAGACAAAGACGAGCGGCTCGTTGGACAAATCGCCAAGCGCCAGGCCGTCACCAATGCAGCAAACCCTCTGTATGCCGTAAAGCGCCTGATCGGCAGGAAGTTCGACGCTCCCGAGGTCGAAAAGATGCGCACCACCGTGCCGTTCGAGATCGTAAAGGCACCAAACGGCGATGCCCACATTAAGGTTCTTGACCGCATCTATAGTCCGCCTGAGATCTCTGCGATCGTGCTTCAGCGTCTCAAGCAAGCGGCCGAGGAATTTCTCGGCGATAAAGTCACCGAGGCCATTATCACCGTTCCCGCTTATTTCGACGATATGCAGCGTCAGGCGACGCGCGATGCCGGTAAGATCGCCGGGCTCGAAGTAGAACGTATTATTAACGAGCCGACGGCCGCAGCCCTCGCTTACGGTTTTGGAAAGAGTAAGACCGAGAAAGTCGCGGTTTATGATCTCGGCGGCGGAACATTCGATATCTCGATCCTCGAGATAAACGACGGGGTATTCGAAGTTTTATCCACATCGGGTAACACCTTCCTGGGCGGAGAGGATTTTGACCATCGTATTATCGACTGGCTCGTCGAAGGTTTTGAAAAGGAACACGGTATCGATCTTAAAGGCGACCGCCTCGCGCTCCAAAGGCTGAAAGAGGCCGCCGAACGGGCTAAATGCGAGTTGTCCAGCGTTACCGAAACCAATATAAGCCTGCCCTTTATCGCAGCCGACCCTTCCGGCCCCAAGCATATCAACGCAACACTCAGCCGTGACGTTTTCGAGAGCCTGGTCAAGGATCTCGTCGAATCATCGGTCGAGCCGTGCCAAAAGGCGCTGTGGGATGCAAAACTGCAGCCTTCGGATGTCGACAAGGTCATCCTTGTCGGCGGCCAGACACGCTCGCCGATCATCACCCGGACGGTTACGGAGGTTTTCGGCAAAGAGCCTTCAGCCGAGATCAACCCGGATGAAGTAGTTGCGATGGGTGCAGCTATCCAGGGCGGCGTGTTAACAGGCGATATCAAGGATATCGTGCTTCTCGACGTGCTGCCGCTGAGCCTCGGCCTTGAAACGCGTGGCGGTATCTACGTCAAGCTGATCTCGCGAAACTCGACCATTCCGCTAAAGAACACCATGACATTTACGACCGTTGTCGATAATCAACAGTCGGTCGAGATCCATATTCTACAGGGCGAACGTGAGATCGCGAGCGCGAACCGCAGCCTCGCCAAATTTGAGCTTGTCGGCATACCGCCCGCACCCCGCGGGCTGCCGCAGATCGATGTCTCATTTGAGATCGATGCGAACGGCATCGTCAGCGTTTCGGCCAAAGACAAGATGACCGGGCTCGAACAAGCCCTTCAGATCACTCCATCCTCAGGTTTATCTCCTGATGAGATCGAACGCCTTATCATCGAAGCTGAAACGTCGATCGAAAAAGACCGCGGCGAAAAGGAACTCATCGTCGAGCGCAACCGCCTCGATACGCTGATCCGAAATTCACGTCGGGCAATGACCGAAATAGGCAAGTCTCTGGGACCGGATGAACAGCAAATGATCAATGCGACCCTGACGGAAGCTGAGTCGGCATTCGCGTCGACGGATCTGGGAGAGATCCGGGCCCAATTCGAACGTGTCGAAAGCGTAGCAAACCGTATTACCGCTGCTATGCTCGCATTGGCATAAATTGCCGTGGTGGGCGATATTTAGAACTTGAGAAAATGCGGCCAATGTCGCAAAATAATTAGGCGTCAGTTCATTGTTAATTGAGCTGGCGCTTTGTGTGTTTATGGCGAAGAGAGATTATTACGAAATTTTAGGTGTCACCAAAACGTCAACTGACGTCGAGATCAAAAGGGCTTATCGAACCCTGGCCGTGCAGCATCATCCGGATAAGAATCCAGACAATCCGCAGGCTGAAGAAAAATTTAAAGAGGCGGCCGAAGCTTATTCTGTACTTTCCGACAGTCAGAAGCGGGCCGCGTACGATCGTTTTGGCCATGCCGGCGTCGGTGCCGGGGCGGGTCAGGGCTTCGATCCCGGATTCTCAAACATCGAAGACATATTCGATATCTTTGGCTTCGGCGATATGTTCGGTCAACGCGGAGGGCGGCGAACGACCGTTCAACGAGGTTCGGACCTTAGGTACGATCTTGAGATCTCGCTCGAAGAT
>JBGTCF010000294.1:0-5380 GCA_041748975.1 Pyrinomonadaceae bacterium | reverse complement strand
GTAATGAGGTCATCGTTATATGTGCCTTTGTTTGGGCCAAAGCTCGCACCGCCTGCCTGGCCCGGCTGTACGATCGTGATGCCGAACGTGCGTGTGCCAAAGGCGGGCGTGTTCTTATTGGTCTCGATCCCAAGCCGATACGCCTTTCCTGTCGTCACCAACTTTGCAGCGGCAAGCGTTTTCGCTGGCGTTATGTAATTGACGTTCCCGATCTGATCATTCGGGCCGAACTTCGATGCCGTCGGACACGGCTTCTCCTGTCCGTTCGCCATAAAGGCAAAACAGACGATGAAAATAATTGTAAAGATTAATCTCCACTGCATAATATCTCCTCCGTTTTTGGTTCGGCGCAGCGTATTTCCATCTTCGATACAGAACAGCAGCGTGTCGTAATGATCCCGTCTACATTCAAGGCATCGTTTCATAATCTTGGGTTCTTCAATTGCGCGATTTTAACATGGTCATTAATGCATCGGCGCGAGACGGCGGAGTTCATCGAACCAGTTAAGTACAACCCGCACTTGCGCGCGAGCGGTCGGGTCTCCCATCGGACGTATCATTAGGAATCGCCCGCCTTTTGGATCGACGTCGTAGCTAACGCTGCTGGCGGAACGCAAGTTGTAAATGCCGCTGAAAAGGTTCTTTGGCGTCCCGGCCTGAAAAGCGGGCCGAGCCTCGACCGCCACGCTCATAAAAAGATCGTTAAAGCGAAAGTACAACTCTCGGGCGTCAGGCGACCAACGCGGCTCCTCGCCCCCGCCTGTCGATATCTGCCAACGCCCGCCTGACTCCGAAAGATCACGCACGTAGATCTCGGGCCGGCCGCTCTCATTCGATTGATAGGCCAGCCAACGGCCGTCCGGCGATAGGGCGGCGCTGTATTCGTGAAACGGGGATTTAACGATCGGGCCCACTTGAGCCTCTTGCTCAAGGCGCAACCGAACAATATTTCCGCGGTTCGTATTTACTTGATAATCGATCAGGGCAGAGGCTCCGTCCGGCTCGATCACTTTGATATAGGCCGTGTTGGCGAGCGAGACCACAACTTCTGCCTCGCGACTGCCATCCGCCGGTTTGCGCAAAACGGTCGACTTGGTACCCGCGGGATCGATCGCAGTGTAGAAGATGCTTTTACCATCCGAGGACCAGAGCGGCGAGGCGTTCACCGTGTCGAACGTCAGGCGCGTTGAGGTTTCTCGTCCAAAATCGAAAACCCACACGTCGCCGCTGCCGCTGGAGCCGATAAGCAGAGCGACTCGCGAACCGTCAGGCGAGACACGGATGTCATTGTATTGAGCAGGTGGGAGTTTAACAGGCTGAAAGTTTCCACCGCGGTCAGCCCAGACAAGCTGGCGCATGTTCGCTCCCGGGCCGCCGGGAATATAGGCCATCGTGCCATCGTCCGCGACGGAAAAATGCGCCATCCCAGTCGTCTGGTCTCCGGCTACGCCTTGCAAGACGGTGACTGGACTCGCTTGCGTGGTCAGAGTGTCGGCATCGAAACCTACAGCGAAGAGGTTGCCTCCACGAGCGAAAACAAGATGCCCGGTCGGAACGTAGCGCGCCATGCTCGCTCCGTGCAGCAATACACGGCGTTCGCCCGTGGCGAGCACTCCCGCCTCTCTGTTGGATTGCTCGTACTCGTCCGGGCTGTTCAGCGTGCCTACCGTGAAGAGCACTGCTTTGCCGCCCGGCAACACCTGCGGCCATCTGTGCGTGCGTTCGCCCTTCCCCTCGTCCAGGTTTGAGACCTGAAGCTGCTCGCCGCCATGCACTGAGATCTGATAGAGAGGTTGCGAAACATGTGGGGTGTAGATGATAGAGTCGTTGTCGGCCCAGCTCAAGCCGCGCACATCGTTGACCCTGGTAATCGCCGTCACGGGGCCGTCAAAAGACGCCTTCTTGAGCGTGAAGTCGGCAATAAAAGCTAGCGACTTGTTGTCGGGCGAGAAGACCGGGTACGATGCTCCCTCCGTTCCCTCGAGGAGCCTGACTTCGGTATCATCACGCCTTCGAACATATAGTCGAGCGATGCCGTCGCTCGATGCCACGAAAGCAAGAGTTGAGCCGTCCGGCGACAGGGTTAGGGAGGGCCACCGTATCAGGTTCAATGCCGTATTGTCCGGAGGTGGAATGTCGTAGCGAACGATCGCGTTAGATTCCGGGTTCGGCTTGCGGAGATTTGTAATGGCAAATGGAAGCAAAGCGAGCGAAGCGAGCGAAGCCAGCAGAAAGATCGCCGCCGCGATCCACGGCAGCCGCTCACGCGAGAAAAACGTGGATAATCGAGAAGATGGCTTGTCGTGTGCAGCGGTGTCGCCGTCTTGGAGTGACCTTGTTAATTCTTCATTCGATATCCCGTTCCCCGACAAGATAGCCGTCGCGGGTTCGTCCAATACTCTGCCCTGCACGAGCGGCGTACCGTCATCGAGACAATACAGCAAGGTATCGTCAAGGTAATCTTTCCTACATTCAGGGCATCGTTTCATATCAATCTTGAGGGAAGGCCATTGCGGCTAGTCGAGTCTTTAGGTCGTCAAGGTAATTCCGCAACGCTGAAACCGACACGTCGCCCGGTGGAACGAGGTCGTCGCCGAGACTTATTTCGCTCAAAACCCATGCCAATTGAGCCGCGGTCAGGCCGGTGTCCTTTTTCCGGGCGGCAACGAGAGCATAGCCCAGCGAATACCCGGCGAGTTCGAGCGCGCGAACATCAACGAGATCACGCACTTCAGAACGCGACAGCAGAGCACATAGCTTATTGGCAAGTATCTCCTCAGGTGTATCAACACGGACGCCGTCGAATACCCGTTTCCGATCGTCCACCTGAAAAACATACTCACGAACCAGATCGACCACAACCGACTCATCGCCGCGACTGAGCAAAAAGCGGCGGAAATCCGGCGAGGTCTGTAGCGACTCGAGATCGGCTTCTAATTCGCGAGCAACCTCGTTCACTATCGCGACCCCGCGTTCGATCTCGCTCTCAAGCGTAAAAAAGTCGAGGTCCTGAGTGTGGCGATGATGCAGGTAATAGCCGACAAGAGCCGCTCCGCCGCTTAGAAAAAAATTGTTCTCACGCTCAAAAAATCGCTTGAGAAACTCTTTTTGAAGTTTGATGAGTTCGATTTTAGTCAATTAGCCCCAACTCCTGCCACTCTCGTATCAAAAATTCCCAAAAGCCGCGCCGACGGCCGAGGTGATGTTCGACCTTGTCCCAAACGGCGATCAGCTCGCGTGGCGTCGTGAATTGCCACACATCAGTATCGCGACCCTCGCGGAGGATCTTGCCCAACAATCGAAACCGCTCATCCTCCGACCCCGACGATAGCTTTTCTCGCAGTTCGGCAACCGTCATTGGTTCATCCCATAAAAAATAAGGAACCGATTCGGATGACCGCAGATCTGTTGAAAGCATATTGTTCATTCTACTGTTCACACCGGATTCTACTCTATTCCGGCAGACCCATCCGTTTCAGCAATCCAGCGAATCGCGGGTCGTCGCGGAGAGATTCAAAAGGGATCTCCCATCTGAGGCCTGTCAAGCTCGCTCGGGCCTGAAAGTCTTTCTCAAGCCATTCGAAAGCCTTCTCTTTTTCACCAAGTCCTGCATAGACGGCAGCGACGTGCCTTCCATTTGCTTCCTTTCTCGCAAATTTTTCTTCCAACTCCCGGTCAAGTGCGGTTGCCTCACCACGTTTCCCCATAACGCCGTACGCATAACCCAGATTCATAAGAAACACCCCGGCTCTGTTGCTCAGCCCGGCCGCTTTTTCCAAGTTTTCGATGGCTTCGGGGTTGCGTCCGAGTTTTAGGTATGACAGTCCTAAAGTGCTATAGGCAAGCGAAAAATTCGGGTCGAGTTCAATCACTTTGAGAGAGTTTTCGATGCTGGCATTATGGTCGTTCTGATTCTGATACATCATCGAAACGTAGACGCCTATCACTGTCGAAAGCGGATCAATTTCCCGCGCCCGCACGATCATCAGAGATGCTTCATTGAACCGCCCGAGAGCGCTCAGGAGATTAGAGTACCAGTGATACGCCGTTGCGTAATTTGGGTTAAGTTCGATAGCTCGCTTGTATCCCCGTTCGGCTTCCTCCCATTGCCACAATTGATCATTGACAGCGGCGAGGGACACATGTGTTTCCGCTGCTTGGTCATCAAGGCGTATCGCACGCTCGGCAAAAGTTTTCGCTTGCTGTACTGTTTCGCTTATTGGAGTTCCTGTGTAGTAATTCAACAAAAAGTAGCAATCGGCGAGACCGGCGTAAGCGAGTGCGTAGTTAGGATCTCTGTCAGTCGCGATCTTGAACTGCTCGATCGCTTTCTGTAGGTTTTCTGCCGAACGCCGGTTCCAGAAATATCGTCCCTTCAAATAAGCCTGATACGCGTCCGGGTTTACGGTTCCGGTCTTTGTCACATTCGCTTCATCGGCACCCGACAATTTCGCTTTGATATTCGTCGACACATCCGTCGCTATCTCGCGTTGCAGCGAAACAAGATCAGATTGCTTGCGGTCGTACTGCTCGGCCCAGATCACGTCCTGCGTCTGCGTGTTGACCAATTCGAGACTCAATTTCAGATCGTCACCACGCCCGCCAACCCTGCCCAGCAAAACCGCTTGCACACCTAAATCCTCGCCGATCTTCTTCGGCGAAGTCTCCTTGCCCTTATAATAAAAAACCGTGCTCCGCGATTTTACCGCCAGATTCGGCAACTGCGACAAACTCTTAATCAGTGTTTCCGTCATCCCGTCCGAGAGATACTCGATCTCCGCATTCCCGCTCTCATTAACAAACGGCATCACGGCGATCGATTCGATCTGTTTGGTGGGCGTGAAATAGCGATAAACATAGAATCCGCCTACCATAAGGATCACAGCGGCAAGGAGGGCGATCAACCGCTTCACCGCTCGATATGCGGAATGGCTCTGCCCTTCCGCTGAGTCACCTAACTTGCTGTGAGGCTCCGCCTCCGCTCCGCGCGGGAAGATAGCTGTTTGGTGGTTCGTGTGAATCTGCGGGCGAGTAACGTCACCGTCACGGAACCCGGTCGCTACCGCTCCCGGTTCTGACAAGATCGCCGTCGTCGGTTCGTCGCTCGTACGCGAGCCGCTCGCCGGGCCGAAGAGCAACTCCGACCCGTCGTCGAGGCAAAAGCTCATCGAGTCGTCGTTATAATCTCTTCCGCATTCAGGGCATCGTTTCATCTTTTTTATATCGCTATCACCGATCGTGCATGCTCACCGGAAATTTCTGATCAAAACAACATCGCTGGTCGTCGTGCCGCGGGCGAGGACGAGTCGTTTGCCGTCTGTCGACAGATCAAAATTGTAGATCAGCTCGGTCTTAAAGTTCGTCACTTTCTTGGGCGGTG
>JBGTCF010000293.1:0-2685 GCA_041748975.1 Pyrinomonadaceae bacterium | reverse complement strand
GCGAAAGCTGGTCGCGGTCGGAACAGTAAGGCTCTGCTCCATATTCTCGACGATTATTTTGGCGACGCCCGTGATCGGTTTCGAAATGGTGTCGGCGGGGATCGGGGTCGACGGTGCGGGTTTAGCCGAAGCAGGAGATCCCGTCTTTGCGGCGGCTACCGATGCTGGGGCTTGCTTTCCGGACGCAGGTTTTTCAGGTTCTTCCTCTGCGGCCGAGCCGGCGGCTGTATTTCCATTTAGCAGGTCTTCGAAATAAACCTGCCACGACTCGTCAACCAATTTAGGGTCCGACTTATAACGTTCGAGCAGCCCTTCGACATAGGTTGCGTTCGACCCAAACGCCTCTTCGATAAACTTTGTGATATTAGCTTTATTTTCGCTCACGATATGTTCTAATAGCCTCGGATAGCTTCAATTTTAACGCAATTAAAGCCAAAACGATAACGGTCTTTTGGGGATAATCCTCGGGCGAGAGCGTTCGACCTTTAGCGGGCGGAAGATCAATTTGACGAAGCAGACTTTCCCGCGGCATCCGGTGAAGGGGCGGCCTTTTCGAGATCCTGTTTGATAGCGTCGAGGATCCCGTTGATAAATTGCGTCGCCTCGTACGTCGAGAATCTGCGAGCAATTTCGAGAGCCTCATTAATGGCCACGGTCGCGGGGGTGTCGTGGTAAAGAAATTCGTAAACCGCTAATCGAAGTACGTTACGATCGACGATCGCCATACGTTCGATGCGCCAATGTTCGGCACGGGTACGGATACGGGTGTCGATCGTCTCGATCTCACGCAGCGTGCCCCGAACCAAAGAATTTGCGAAATCGCGGGTCCGGTCATCGATTGCGGTGTCGCCCAGCTCGTTCCAATAATTCTCGGTAAGGTGGGTGCCGTCCCGGTCGGCCATATCTGCCGCAAACAACATCTGAAGAGCGCACTCACGCGCTTTGTGCCTTGTTCCCGAGCTCTTTTCTGCTTTATCAAGTGACATGGATCAACTACTGCCCTTCGTTAAGGAAATACTTACGGGACTGTCCATCTCACGAATCAGATGGGCCATTTCGACCGCGGAAATAGCGGCTTCGTAACCTTT
The DNA here is from genome assembly GCA_041748975.1 of Pyrinomonadaceae bacterium. Lineage (GTDB taxonomy): Bacteria > Acidobacteriota > Blastocatellia > Pyrinomonadales > Pyrinomonadaceae > OLB17. The sequence continues at coordinate 1,597 of JBGTCF010000293.1, read as the reverse complement.
GTTGTCGGATCTTTGGCCTGAACGGGCCTCGGCTTGTTCCGTATTGTCAGCGGTAATAACACCAAAAAGCACCGGTGTCCCGGTTTCAAGTGAGACCTGCATGATCCCTCGTGCGGCTTCACCAGCAACGTAATCAAAATGCGGGGTATCACCCCGGATAACGACCCCAAGCGCAATGACCGCGTCAAAATTCCTGCTTCGTGCGGCTTTGAGGCACGCAATCGGCAGCTCAAAAGTACCCGGTACATAGAAAGTCTGAACCGCGCCGGATCCGGCCCCGCACTCCATAAGGGCCTCAAGGGCACCTGCAGCTAATTTCGATGTCAGACGATCATTCCATCGGCTAACCACGATGGCAAATCGAAAACCGGCTGCTGATGACTTTTCGCGATTTAATTCAGTTTTCAAAATACCACCTGCTACTGGCACAAATGCCTAATTAAGTATAGAGAACGCGATTCACAAATGACAAGCTTGTATTTACGCAGTAATCTCCTAAGATTGTTATGAATGGACTCGGGTGTCATCGAAACTGAGGAAACGCTGATCATTGAAACGCCGGAACGCGTTCCCCTTGAGTTTGCCCTTGCGTCTATCGGCAACAGGTTTCTAGCCGTTTCGGTCGATCATTTTATTCAGTATTTGTCGATATTCGTCGCGGCTTGGCTTTTTCTGAGCCTGGCCGGGTACAGCTCAGCCGATCTGGCCGACACTCCTGACCAGTGGGTCAGCGAAATGCCCAAGTGGATGATCGCACTGCTCATAATCGTACTGTTCCTGATATTTTCATCGTACTTTATCGTTTTCGAATGGTTGTGGAACGGCCAAACGCCCGGCAAGCGCCTAATGAAACTTCGCGTGATCCGTGATGATGGAAGGCCGTTGACGCTATGGGAAGCAATAACGCGCAATCTGCTTAGGGTCTGTGATGCGGTTCCAGGATTCATAGTTCCGGTGTATTCGGTCGGCCTGATAGTGATCTTCGCGAGCTCGAGAGATCAGCGGGTCGGTGATATCTTTGCCGGCACCGTCGTCGTGCGCGAACGCGAAAGTGAGGCTCCTACCTTTGCTGAAACTTTTTCAAGCCGTATAAGAGATTCTGCCTTTATCCGGACGCAGGAAGTGGTTGAGATTAAGGCGGACGCTAATTCGCTTACAGGTTCGGAAATTGAGGTTGTAGAAAGTTTTTTACGCCGTCGCTGGGACCTGACTGACCGCCAACGGCTATGGATGGCCTGGCGTATCGCCCTTCCGCTGATGTTCAAGCTGAAACCGTCTTACAGCAATGAGAACTTCACATACGAAGGATTTCTCGAGGAGATCCTACATAAGTTTCACGCGAAACAGCGGTTCTTGAATTGACGGTTTCGCCTTATTCCAAACTCTAAAGTAAGATTTTTGGGTAATGAAGGAAATATTGATCACCGGCGGTGCCGGCTTCATCGGATCCCACCTAGTTGATCGCGTACTCCCCGAGGGCGGTTGGCGTGTGACGGTCATCGATGATTTTAACGATTTTTACTCGCCCGAGCTCAAACGGGCGAATATCGCAGGGCATATTGCCAATCCCGATTATCGCTTGGTCGAGGCCGATATA
>JBGTCF010000292.1:0-3621 GCA_041748975.1 Pyrinomonadaceae bacterium | reverse complement strand
TGTTTCCTTACCATCCGAGATGTTCTTCAATTTAAGTCCGATCGAGTAAGCTTGCCTGTGCTGGCCATTGGTCAGCGGATTGATCCGGGACCCCGCGATCCTTAACATCGGCTGTGCAAACTCAGAAATAGGCGGATGACGAACAGGTTCCAAAAGCGCAATCCGGTCGCGTGCCGGCGAAATCGAGGTATTTGGCGGAAGCGGCGCGTTCAGAACGTCCATCACTTCCTTCGGCGGCTTTCGATACGAGCCTTGTGACAAAACCACAGTTGAAAGCGAAAGTAATACGGCGAGGGTCGCCAGCCATTTTGTTCTCATTGTTGATCTCCTCAATTTCGATTAAACCCGTCCAGCACCTTTCCGGTGAGAGCCGGAATCACATCCTTTTCCGTCGCATGGTTTTCCGTGAAAACCACGATCACGAATTTCAATCCATTCGCGGTCTCAATATATGCAGCGTCGTGCCTGGCCCTGCTCGTCCAGCCTGCCTTGGACCAGATCTTCGCGCCTGTCATCTTGCGATCGATCAATATCTTACCGGTAAATCCGTGGGCCTGGCTATCCGGGTCTTTGGTAGGAGCAAACGGATCACGTTTCAATAGATCCATCATATGGCGGGTCCTTTCGGGTGATGCGAGGCGCCCGGTCACGATCTCTGCCATATGTCGAGCGGTAGCGTTTGTTGTCAGCATATTTCGGTTTTGGCCTTTATAGCCACGCGATTGCTGCTCGATCCCGTATGCATCCTCACAAAAAGTCTTCTGATTAACGTTGATGTTTCGGTAGCCCATCGCCGTCAAATAACGATTGACCCGGTTCCGCTTATACTGCCATTCCTGAAACTGCTTTTCAGGCAATTCCGCCCCACTCGAGGTGTCGGTTATAACGTCCAGAACGTATTGGGTCGCTTCATTCGACGAGTCGACGATCATATCCTTTTCGCCACGAGCTAGCTCAGAGGTAAGTTTGATCTTTCCATCCTCAAGTTGTTGCTGCAGGGCGACCATATAGAACATTTTGGGCACGCTGGCCGGGTACATTTGCTGTTCGCCTCGCACCTCGGCCATTTGCCATCTGGCCGGGTCGCGAAGGTCGATGACCGTAACGGAAATCTCCTCTTGTTTCCAGCCTTTATCCGGAAACGCTGCTAACGTTTCGCTTACCGCCCTTGCAAGTAAAGCTCTGAGTGATTCCGATTGTTCGATCAGCGGGGTTTTGTAACCTCGTGGAACAACTATCTCACCCGACGATTGGCCAAACGTTAGAGCCGTAAAAAAGCATACGAGTAAAGTGCTCGACACTATCTGCACCGATCGAACCATTTGAATCTCCTTGTCTTTACCTGAATCAGTTTAAAGAGTATAAACGAAAAGCATCCGAGATTTCCATCAGGCAACTGCAGCATTATGAACGACGAGAAACTGGTCCGCGGCATTGGACGATGGGATCTAACTGCCATAGCAATCAATACGATCATCGGGACCGGGATTTTTATATTGCCGGCCGGTGTGTTTGCTCTTATTGGCAGCTATAGCCTGCTTGCCTTCGTCGCGTGTGCAGTCATTGTTGGACTTATCGTCCTGTGTTTTTCCGAAGTATCTAGCCGATTCAAAACGACCGGCGGAATGTATCTGTATGCCAAAGCGGCGTTTGGCCCTGAAATAGGTTTTGAGGTCGGCTGGCTTTATTGGGTCGTCCGCGTTGCGACCTTCGCCGCGAACTGCAATGCCGTTATCCTTTATCTTGGATTCTTTTTCGTTGGCCTCGACTCGGGACTGCCGCGGATCGCGATTATCACCACTGTTGTTGTCGGAATAACCGTAGTCAATCTGTTGGGCGTACGCGAATCCGCGATGCTGACGAATGTGTTTACCGTGGGCAAGCTCGTTCCTCTAATTCTGTTTGTAGCGGTTGGACTGTTCTTTATTGAGCCCGCCAATTTTGATTTTTCGACAGTACCCGCCTACAGCAGTTTCCCCACCGCCATTCTGCTGTTGATTTACGCCTATGTCGGGTTTGAGGCTGCGGTAATTCCCGCCGGTGAGATCAAAGACCCGGGCCGGAGCGTCCCTTTTGCCTTACTCACGGCTCTCGGATTCTGTGTCATTCTCTTTTTTCTCGTTCAGTTGGTGGCGATCGGAACGCTTCCCGGCCTGGCAGAATCAAAAACGCCCCTCGCCGATGCCGCCGGCCGGTTTGCCGGTTCGATCGGCGGGGCATTCATCGCGGTGGGAGCGCTCATCTCGGTGCTGGGAAATTTGAACAGCGGTTTCCTCGCCTCATCACGTATCCCTTATGCAATGGCTGAGCAGAAAGAATTACCGAGAGTCTTGGCCACGACGCATGAGAAGTATAAGACGCCTTTTCTCTCGATCATTCTTACCGGTGCCGTGATCCTCGCTCTCACGATCTTTACCACGTTTCTTACCGCGGTAACGATCGCAACTACCACTCGCTTGCTCGTTTATGCGACCACATGTCTCGCTCTGCCGGTATTTCGTCAAAGGACCGATATTCCGCCAGCTCAATTTATGGCCCCGGCAGGCATCCTGGCCGCCACCCTTTCGCTCGGATTGATCGCTTGGCTGCTGATGAATGTAGATTTCGCCAAAGAGGGACTTGCGATCCTCGTCGCCGCAGTCATCGGCATGATAATTTTTATGGCTTATCGAGTCTTGGGCCCTAAAAGTTCGGAAGCCCCTATTGCATCTGAAGAATTATGATTTGAGGATGAATTCTAGACAAACACGCCCTCTCCCAGAAAGTTTTCCCGCAAGTAAGTGATAGTGTCCTGAAGCGTTTCCTGCGGGTCACGTGGTTCGAAACCAAGTTCCTCCCGGGCCTTTGATGAGTCGAAATACCAAAAGTATTCGGCCTGCTCGACCTCGTTCTGAACAATGGGCGAGACCTTGCCCCAATTTTTATACAGCGAGCTTATAATTCCGGAACCCGCCACAGCCAGCTTCTTCGGCACCTTCATCATCGGAGCGGAAACGCCTGACAGCCTGGCGAGGCGGCCAAAAAACTGTTCAAAGGTCATATTGGCCGCGCCGAGCAAATACTTCTCCTGATGTCTGCCCTTCTCCAAAGCGGTGATAAATGCTGCCGCCGTATCCCGCACATCAACAAAGCTGAGCCCGCCTCCCGGCGAATACGGAATCTTCCTTGCCAGGAAATCGAGCACCGGCTTGGTTGAGCTCAATCGATCATCATCCGGCCCCAGCAACAGCGACGGATTCATTATCACCAACCGCTGACCTTCGTCATTAAAATTTTCCAGAGCTGTCCGCTCTTGATAATATTTCGACGCGTAATAGGCCCATTGAGATATTATTTCCACGGGCTGGGGAAAGGTCTCGTCGAATATCTCTTCGTCTTCGCTAACAGCGATAGTACCGCTCGAGGATGCCAGGACCATTGTCATCACCCCTGACTCACTCGCGGCTTCACATAAAAGACGTGTTCCCTCGAGATGGATCTTATTCATCTGAACGGCGTCGTCATTATCACGCGACACCTTACCGGCCAGATGGAATATCGCCGAAACATTCTTACAGGCTCTGGCCACATCTTCGCGATCGGTCACCGAGCCCTCGACGGCCTTTACGCCGGCATCCTTCA
>JBGTCF010000291.1:0-5588 GCA_041748975.1 Pyrinomonadaceae bacterium | reverse complement strand
GCACCGAAGCCGCTGCTCGAAACATGGAAGGCCTAAAAGGGCATCGCTCGGTGGGTGGCATACGAGCGTCGATTTACAATGCGTTTCCATTAGATGGAGTAGAGGCTCTTGCAGATTTTATGGGCGATTTTGCCCGGAGCCACCGCTAGTGAATGGATCGAAGGATCTCAAGCAGCTTGGGTTCGTCGGCAAGTGCGACAGTTCGCAGGTCAAGCAGCACCTTATCATTTTCTATCCTCGATATAACCGAAGGCTCTGAATTTCGCAAAAGGTTATCGAGTTTCTCGGCGGACAATTCGGGATGTGACAAAGCCATTAATTCGGTCTCAAGCTCGACAGCGGGAGCCGCTCCACCGCCTACCGCGGAATTGCCGCTAATCAGATCGATCTTGAGCCTACCTTGGTAGCTCGAGTTAAGCCGTGAAATGAATGCGACCGCTCGCTCACGGATCGCGTTCTTATCGAGCATGAGCATCGCAATTACCGGAACATCCGACTCTGAACCTTTACGATATGACGCGAGAGTCGCCTCTAGTGTCGAATATATTAACTTGCCGACTCTCAGAGCTCGATAAAGCGGATGCCGTCGTAACTGATCGATCAAGTCACGGGTTCCGACTATTATGCCCGCCTGCGGACCGCCAAGCAGCTTATCCCCGCTGAAAGTGACGAGGTCGACCCCGGCCGCGATCGAATCAGCCACAACCGGCTCGTCCTTCAGGCCACATGAACTGAGATCGATCAGGGCTCCTGACCCAATATCTTCGTAAAGCAGGATACCCCGGCTATGAGCAAGTTCTGCCAGTTCGATCAACGTAGGCGTGGCCGTGAAGCCTACGATCCGGTAATTTGACGGGTGAACGCGGAGAATAACGCGGCTACCGCCGCTGAGGGCCTCAGCATAATCGTCGATCTTCGTGCGATTCGTAGTTCCGACCTCGCGCAAGGTCGCCCCTGATTGTGCCAGTACGTCCGGTACGCGAAAATCACCACCGATCTCGACCAATTCCCCACGCGAGATGACGACCTCGCCGCCTGCGGCAAAAACAGTCAATACGAAGAATGCGGCAGCAGCGCAATTATTGACAACAAGGGCGGCTTCGGCACCGGTCAGTTCTGCCAGGAGATTCTCACACATTGGAGCGCGTTTTCCGCGTCGACCGGTTTCGAGATCATATTCAAGTGTGCAATAGCCGGCGGCCTCATTGGCAATCGCCTGTTTCGCGTCCCGTGAAAGTGGAGCGCGGCCCAGGTTCGTATGTATCACGACTCCCGTGCAGTTAATAACTCTCTGCAATCGGGTTGCCCTTTCTGCTCGCCAGGCTTCGGCCACTCGGTCGCCAGCTACATCGAGGAGCTTTTCCTTAGACCAGGTAATCTCGCTATTTCCACCTACGTCCTGCCGGACTGCCTCGATAGCCCGCTGGGCAAGCTCGATGGTGTGAGCATGGCCAGTCTCAGCGGCAATGGTCCGGACGGTCTTAGAGCGCAGCAATTCATCGACCGACGGGATGTTTCTCATAACGGAGTTCGAATGTGACGATTTTGACATGGGCTCGAAACATTCTAACCGATAAATAAAATAAGTCTGGAATCCGACAGCGGTTACAGGTATGCTTTAAATGTCACGTTTCGTGGCTAAGCATTGAACAGGTGATCTATTATGGCAGCAGTAGGGAATAGTTTGTATCGAGGCCTGCAGTCCAAGAAGGACGTAGCAAACGACATAGACAAACAGCTTGGTCGCATCGAGGATGATATTCGCAAGCTCAAGATCGATTTCGACATTTTCTTTAACGGTGCGTCAAAGCGACCACCGCTCGAGGCTCGAGCGAGGCTCGAGTCCGTGATAAAAAGAGTGGCGGATAATCGTAGCCTCACCTTTGCCCAGCGTTATTATTTTAATTCCCTGGTTTCCCGATTTACGTCGTACCGCGAGCTTTGGCGGCGTGGCCTAAAAGCCAAAGGCCAGGAACTCTAAAAAAAGCGAACCAAAAAGGTCCGCTCACTAGTTTTAGATTTTCTGAACGCTGTCAGGCGACTTTCATAACATTTTCTGCCTGAGGGCCCTTCGGTCCGTCCGTCACCTCAAACTCAACCTCCTGACCCTGAATCAAGGTCTTATATCCATCACCGGTTATGGCGCTGTAATGCACGAAAATGTCTTGTTCTCCGGGCTGCTCAATAAAACCGTAGCCCTTTGCGTTGTTAAACCATTTGACCTTGCCGATAGTCTTTGACATCTATTGTATTTCCTCCTAAAACTGCGTAACTCAGGTTGTCGCCTTGATCTGGATCTCGAACACCTAAACGAAAAACCGCACCACACGCCGACCCGACGGGACGGCCTACGGTGCAGCTGAAATCTATTTAGCACGCGAATTTACCAAAAGATCATAAATCTTAAACTGCAAGATCCCAGGATATTTAATAAGTTGTGTTGATAGACGAAACGAAATTTAACTAAATCTTGATCTTCTGTCAAGAGGTTTGTTTATGTTTTTCTGATTTAGGGCCGAAATTGACATAAAAATTGCAATATCTGAAGATAAAGCCTGTAATTGCAAAGAATTCGTGATCGATTATGGGCCAACAATACGGCGAGAACTCCCTTCTTTCTTATAATGAATATCTTAAGGTCCGAAGCCTCTTGGACCTGCAGCAGACGTTGTCCGAACCGATCAGTCACGACGAACTGCTATTCATCGTTATTCATCAGACCTACGAATTGTGGTTCAAGCAGATCCTGCACGAACTCGATGCAACTAACAAATGGCTTGAGGAAGGTCGGTTGTTTCGGGCAAATCACAGTCTGCGTGTCATCGTTTCGATCGAACGCATTCTTGTAACCCAAATTCACGTGCTGGAATCTATGGCGCCGATCGGGTTTTTAGAATTCAGAGATAAACTCAATCCCGCGAGCGGTTTTCAATCGATGCAATTTCGCGAGCTGGAATTTGCTTCAGGCCTTAAGGACGAAACGATCCTCAGTACGTTTAAGGACGACGAATACGCACACGCCCGACTCACTCGCCGGTTCAATGACCCCTCGCTGGCCGATGCGTTTTGGGATTTGATGCGGCGAGGAGGCATGTCCGTGGGATCTCATGAGGAAAGGGTCGCGGCGACGGTCGAAGTTCTGACCCACCCTGAAAAATATGCCGAACTCTATAATATGCAGGACCTTCTCATCGAACACGATGAGCTTATAATTTCCTGGAGGTATAACCACATCCTGATGGTCGAAAGAATGCTCGGGATGAAACGCGGCACAGGCGGTTCTGAGGGCGTAGGGTACTTGATGACAACCTTGACCAAGAAATTCTATCCGGAACTGTGGGAAGCGAGGACGCATCTAACGCTTGGGGAAGTTCATGATGAAAATGCTTGATCATAGGGTAGCTGCACAATCGTTCCTGTTTTTGTTGGTGTTGTTCGCCGCCGCATTCGGTCAGCCACCGGATATCGTAAAGGTGACGATCCTCCACATGAACGATACATATCAATTCACCCCGGTTGATGGAGGAAAACGCGGGGGCCTTGCGCGCGTGATGACGATCCGGAAAGAGGCACTTAAAACGAATCCAAACACAATCATGACGCTCGGCGGCGATACACTTTCGCCATCGGTCGAGACTCGCACATACCGCGGCAAACAGATGATCGATGCCTGGAACAAAGTGGGCCTGGATTACAGCGTATTGGGCAATCACGAATTTGACATAAGGACCAATGAGTTGCTCGAACGCATCAAGGAGTCGAAATTTAAATGGCTCGGCACGAACGTTATCGATTCTAAAACCGGAAAGATCTTCGGCGATCTTCCGCCGTTTGTGATCCGGGAATTCGGCGGGGTCAAGATCGGTATTATCGGCTTTCTTCTTCCCGAAACTAAGGAAACGTCCTCGATCGAAGACCATCTTCAAATTGCCGATTTCTGTAAAACGGCTCAGGAACAATTGCCGAAAATGCGGGCAGCCGGTGCAAACACGATCATCGGCCTCACACATATGTTTATGGCCCAGGACAAAAAGCTGGCCAATTGCGCTCCAGGCATCGACCTGATACTTGGCGGGCATGAGCATACGCTTTTGCAATCATCCGCAAACGGGACACCCATATTCAAGATGTGGGCTGATGCCCGCGAGGTCGGCAAGTTCGACCTTTTCATAGATCGTAAGACAGGCAAACTCACGAGCATGGATTGGCAGATAATCCCTGTCACCGACGATATAGCGGACGCCCCTGAGTTCGCGCCGGTGATAGCGAAATACAAAGAGCTTTTGGATCAGCTCGAGGTCCGCGTCGGTGCGACCGGTGTTCCGCTTGACGCACTTTCTTACTCAGTTCGAACGAAAGAAACGGACATCGGCAATTTCATCGCTGATGCTTATCGAAATGCGGTCGGCGCGGACATTGGTTTTGTTAACGGCGGCTCGATCCGTGCAGATCTCTCGTATAACCCAGGGCCGCTTACGAAACGCGATGTTCTCTCGATGCTGCCGTTCAATAACCCGATCGTAAAGATCGAGATTTCGGGAAAAACGCTGTTGGAGATTCTCGAACACGGCGTCGCCCGAAGCCGCGAAGATAACGAGCCGGGGCGTTTTCCGCAGGTCTCGGGCCTGAAGTTCACCTTCGACGCCAACAAACTGCCGGGCCAGCGGATAGTCGAGGCCCTGGTTGGAGGGAAACGGGTTGTTAATGATGCCGTCTATACGATAGCGACTTCGGATTTCCTGGTCTCTCGCGGAGGCGACGGCTACACGATGTTTAAAGATGCCAAGGTGCTTCTTGCCGCTGACAAAGCTCCGAAAGACTCCGAGGTTTTCGAGAAAGCGATCAAAGACTCGCTCAACGCAACGATCGCTCCAAGAGTCGAGGGAAGGATAACGCGTGTCAATTAAACTCGGATTACGCGATAGAACAAAAAGCTAAAAGATCGGCCCGCGAATAACGCGAATAAACCGAATACAGCTCATTTGATTCGTGACAATTCGTGTTATTCGCGGGCAAAAAATCCTAATGCGTAATTTGGGTTAAACGAATTCCGCAAATACCTCGTTAGAAAATAGCATTCCCTTTCTTGTTAGACGGAGGCGGCCGGCCGTGACCTCAACGAGACCGTTTTCCTGTAATCCCACCATTTTCGAAGTCAGATCTGTGGAATGCCGTCTGTCATATTCCGCTACCTCAATTCCCTCGCTGAGCCTAAGGCCGAGAAATGCGGTTTCCGATGCCGGGTCCACGGCTTCTCGGGTCACCTCGGCCGATTCCGCGCTTTCGATCATGGAAATATACTTTGCCATGTCGCGTTCGTTTGAATATCGCTCCTTCCCATCGAATGAATGAGCCGATACACCGAAGCCAAATACCGGCTCCAGGCGCCAATATTTCGTATTATGGCGAGATTCGAAACCCGGCTTCGCAAAATTGGATATCTCGTATTGCACATAACCGGCTTCATCCAAACGATCGATCATCATCTCATACATTTCTGCCGCAACTTCGTCGTCGGGCCGGGGCCGGCGACCGCTTTGCATCTGCGCCGCGAGTGGTGTGCCCTCGTGTATCTCGAGCAGGTAAAG
>JBGTCF010000290.1:0-6563 GCA_041748975.1 Pyrinomonadaceae bacterium | reverse complement strand
CGGCTTAATCTCTGGCTGTTACTTCTTTGCCACACCTACGAGGTTAGCTGCCGGGCTAGGAACGAAAGATTATCCCCGCGTCTTTTGCGAGACGCTTCGCCCCGTTTTAGCGTTTTACGGCTAAATTTGGTTCCCCCGCGTCGATCCACAATGGAACGACTTCGGTGATCAACTTTTCAACAATGGTATCTTAGCACCGGATAGGGGTGAATTCAAGGTATTATTCGCAAAAAAATAATAAATTGCACGCATTATTGCCTTATCGGGCGGGATGAAATTGATATAGCAGCAAATAAACCACAACCCCGGTAAAAGCGACGTAAAGCCAGACCGGATAAACGAGCCTTGCTATCTTCTTGTGAGCTTCGTACCGGCCTTTGAGCCCGCGAACCAGTGTCAGAATGACGAATGGGCCGACGAGAGCCGCCAGGATGGTATGAGACGTGAGGATCGTGAAATATACCGGCCGGATCAGCCCCTCGCCGGTGAACCTCGTGGGCCCGATCCCGAAGTAATAAGTTCTCAACGCGTGATGCGTCACGTAAAACACCAGAAATAGGGCCGACACGGAGCTCGCAGAGATCATGCACAAACGGTGATATGCGATCCGGCCTCTCATTATGAAATAGAACCCGGCCAACAAAAAAACGCTGCTCAGAGCGTTCAAAGCCGCGTTAAGATGGGGAAAAATGTGGAGAAGGTCCATTTTCTATTTCCAGAATCCCAATAAGACGAACAGGAAGATCCAGAGTGCTCCCATAAAATGCCAGTACCAGCCCACAACCTGAGCGAGCGACCGGCGGCGGATAAGCTGTGCCTCGGATGCCATCGGAGTCCATGTTCTCAACAAAATTGCTCCCAATGCGGCTATCCCGCCCAGTACGTGAACAGCATGTACCGCCGTGAGGATAAAAAAGAAGCCGGCGTAAGGATTTCCCGCTAAATAGAGTCCTTGGGCGGTGAGTTCGACCCATGCGAGGATCTGCGAGGATATAAACGCTGCTCCGACAACCGTGGTGATAATAAACCACCGTTTGGCGGTGTTCTGAGAATCATTGTCGACGGCCGTCTTCGCGATGTGATAGGTTGCACTCGAAGCCAGAATGAGAAAAGTGCTGATCCATGCCTGTATCGGAAGGGCGAACGGCCGCCACTCGGCGACATTATTGGTTGCGATTACGACATAGGCGGCTACGAGCCCGCCAAATGTCATGAGTACCACTACGAGGAGAAACCCGGTCAGGATCCGGGAGATACCGGGCCTGAATGGTTCGGCTGCTGACGAGCCTTGAAAATCCGGCTTATCATCATCGCCGCCGGGGTTATTTCCGCCTCCTCCATTGCCTGACGGCCCCTGGCCTCCTGACAACGACGCGCGGCGGCGTTTCAGTTTGATAGGCTCTTCTATGGTTTCAGCTGTACCGATCTCCATATGCTCAACGTTTATCAGCAACCATCAGGATAAATAGAAGCGGCAGGTAAATGACCGTCATCAAAAGCAGCTTCTTCGAGCCCGCAATTGACCGCGACCTCGCGGCCTTAAAACTCGTCCACAGGAACCAGACGCCCAAAATACTCGCTCCGATAAGGAATATCTGCCCCGAAAGCCCGAGAAAGAACGGAGCCAGGCTTATCGGGAAAAGCATTATCGCGAAAAGCACCACCTGGCGAAACGTAAGCCGGCCTTCCGGATCCAAAACGGGCAGCATCAGGATACCTGCCTTTTTGTATTCGTCGCGATACATCCATGCGATAGCAAAAAAATGGGGAAACTGCCATAAAAACTGCATTACGAACAGCGCCCATGCGGCTATCGAGATCTCATTAGCAGCCGCCGTCCAGCCCATAAGCGGCGGCAACGCACCGGGGATGGCACCGATTGGGGTCGAGGCTGATGTTCGCGTCTTCAGCGGAGTGTAAACGAAAACATAACCAACGATAACAATAATACCCAGGATCGCGGTCAGCGAATTTACAAAGAACAGAAGATAGCCTTCTGCTGCCGCGCATTGGATAATTCCGAAGACAAGGGCTTGCCGCTCTCCGACCCGTTTCGTCGGCAGTGGCCTGCTCGAAGTCCTTTCCATCAAAGGGTCGATGCCGCGTTCCCAATATTGGTTCAATGTGGCCACACCCAGCGCCAGCAGCGTGATCGCAAGCATCGAGTGAATAAAAAGCAGCACGTCAAACGCACCCGACGTTCCCATATAAAACCCCGCGGCCGAGGTAAGCACGAGCAAAACCGCGATCCGCGGCTTCGTCAGCTCAAGATACGCCGCCGCTTTGTCTCTCACATTGATCCTTGGCTGTCCTATTTCCGCTGCTATCGTATCCATTAACTATATTAACCAACTCAAAAAGCGCTAAATGAAAGAATAACGTCTAGCATTGTGAAAGCAAAATTGGGCAGTGGACAGTGAGAGTGAATAGTGTCCTTGCCCGAGGGAATTCTCGCAAGATCTCCAAATTCGAACGCGATACACATTTTAGGGATGGTCCCGGCACCAATGTTTGTCATTCAATTCCCAGAAAATCAACGTTCGCTAGGTCACTGTCAACCTGGATCACTCGAGAGCCGAAGCGATAGCGTTTTGAAATAACCGAGACTGTGTACGTCTCCCCAGTCACGATTCCGCTAAAAGAGAAATAGCCGAGGGAACTTGTTGGCGAGATTTGTTTGACGCCGTTTGAGCCGGTTATCGAGACGATAGCGTTCCTTAGGCCTAGCCCGTCCGTTGTCATAACCCTCCCGCTGACGTCGGCGAATGTAAACGTGGCTTCAAACGCTCCGATGTCCACGATCGCGATGCCATCGCCGTTGCCGTCATGAATTCTCAGAAAGCCCATTCCACGCTGGTCAAAGACAGACCCAAGCGGGCTGACCAACGTGTTGAGCCCTCTGTCAAGCACCGGACTTCCCAACAAAAGCGCGTGCGTCGGAGTTGTCCCGCCGTTGTCAGCAAGCGGGCCGAGCAGCGGATTGGTATCTCGAATGTCTGTCGGCTGATAGGCGATAGAAACAGTTCCGGTGCTAGTCGAATCGCCCGGCGAATCTCCTATCAGATTGCCGCCAACCGATGTGATTCCGGTGATCTCATGTTCATTGTATATTTCGGGACCGATACCAGTAGTTGCGGTATTGCCGGCCACAATCGTATTGCCGAAATCGAGCACCGATTGAAATTGGCCATCTTCGTTGACTTCGGATATTTGATAAATGCCGCCGCCCCGTTTTGCGGTGTTACTGGTAATGGTTACATTGCGAAGCGTTGTGCCGTTTGCCCATGTGGAAAAGCCGCCGGCGTAGTCTCCGGCTGTGTTACCTGAGATGGTCGAGTTAACCACTGTCAGCGAACTACCAGTAGCGCCAAAGCCTCCGCTGTCTAGGGCTGCCGTATTACCTGAGATGGTCGAGTTAACGATTGTCAGCGGGGCGTTAGCGGAAATGCCGCCGGACTGTAGCGCGGTGTTACCCGAAATAATCGAGTTGATGATGCGATTTGTGCCTGGGAGGACAGGTCCGCTGTCGCCGCCGCCGAAAGCCACGCCGCCGCCTGCTCGATTTACCGAGTTACCTGTAACGTGGACAGCTTCAAGGGTCAGAAAGCCTCCCTGGACGAAAACCGCTCCGCCAATTCCGCTATAGATTTCGCCGCCGCCAATTCCGTTACCGCCCGTCAAGGTTACACCCGAAATCGTGACGGTTGCTCGATTTGTGTAAAAGATGCGGTTTATTCCCGGGCCGCCGTCAATCGCCAGAATGTTTGCGCCTGGTCCAAGGAGAGTTAATGCTCCGGCATTGTTGATGACGATTTCATTGGCGAGTGTGATCCTGGTTAATCCCGAAGCAAAGTTGATCGCATCATCGCTTCCCGAAGCATTTGCCGCATTTACGGCTTCGCGCAGAGAGCAATCCCCCGGGACGCAAGCCGCATTATTGCGGTCGTCGCTTCTGGTAACTGTCAAACTGGCTTCCGTCCGTCCTTGATAACGAACCAAGGCAAAGCGTCCAAAGTTGCCTAAAGAGGCGAAAGTTCCACCGACGACGATCTTGCCGTCCGATTGAATCTTAACGGCATTAGCAGAGTCGAAATTGCCGCTAATTTGAGTCATGACGGTACCACCCGAACCGAAAGAAACATCGGGCGAACCGTCCGCGTTGTATCTCAATACCGTAAAGCGATTATTTATGTCGTTTCCGCTTGTGCCGACGGCGACGATCTTACCGTCAGACTGAATTGCCGCGGCACGAGCGTAGCCGCCGCCGCTACTGAAAGTGGTTGCTACTTTGCCGCCCACACCGAAGGAAGCATCAAGCGTGCCATTAGTGTTGTATCTGGCTAAAGCGAAGTAATAGCTTGTCGTATAGCTTCTGCCCACTGCAAGAATTTTACCGTCCGTCTGAATCAGCACATCTTCAGCGACAGTGAATCCGTCGAAAGTAGTCAGGACTTTCCCGCCTGTTCCAAAGGAAACATCAAGCGAACCGTCGCTGTTGTATCTCGCCAAGGCGAAGGCGTTGCCGTTTGTGCCGACAGCGACAATTTTGCCATCCGATTGAATCACTCCCGCAGTAGCATATGCAAGGGCGCCGAAACCATTTGCGACTATGCCGCCTGTTCCGAAAGAACCATCCAGCGAGCCGTTCGCGTTGTATCTCGCCAATAAAAAGGTAGGATCTTCGTAGTTACCGCCGCTGTTACCGACGGCAACAATTTTGCCGTCCGATTGAATCGCTATATCGCGGAGGCCAGCCTCGTGGTTGAAGGCAGTCACGACTTTCCCGCCAGAACCGAACGCTGTATCGAGCGAGCCATCGGTGTTGTATCTCGCCAATAAAAAGTTGTAACTGGCATCCCCGTAGGCATCATTCGAGCCACCCGCAATAATCTTGCCGTCCGGTTGGATCGCTACTGAGGTCGCAAAACCATAACCCAGGTTGCCGATGTAAGTTATGACTTTACCGCCTGAACCGAAAGTTGCGTCAAGGGAGCCGTCGGTGTTGTATCTTGTTATGCCAAAGTCAAATGCCCCTTCTGGCCGGAAAAATACGCCAACGGCAACAATTTTGTTGTCAGATTGAATCGCAATCGCATTACCACCAAAATCCGTAGATGTTACTTTTCCGCCGCTGCCAAACGACGGGTCAAGATCGCCCGGAGCGGCCTGCGCGGGCTTAATAGCGAGAAAATGCAAAACAAAGACACAGGTGAGAAGGACTACGATTTTCGAGGTATTGAGTTTCATAGATGTCTTCGGACTGACTTTCGCCTTATTCCAATCCAACAAAATCGATATTTGCAAGATCTGCACTTATCTGCAGGCTGCGGGATGCAAATCTGTAGCGTTTCGACGAGACCGCGACGGTGACCGATGACCCGGTCGCGAGATTATCAAACGAATAAAATCCGAGCGAGCTGGTTGTGACAGTCCGCGAGAGACCATGACTGTCGGTGATCGTGACTGAGGCATTTCGGAGACCGTTGCCGTTGGGGGTCAACACCCGGCCCGATATTGCGACAAAGGCCGCAACCGGATCGTTGAGGAACCGCACTATCGAGGGACTGCTGTTATAGTAACTGCCAAATTCCACTGAGACAGTGGCGACGATTTTGTTGTCCGGCTGAAGAATAAGCTCGTTGATTCGGCTTCCGGTGGCGTTTGCAAATGTTGTGACAACGCTCCCATTTGTTCCGAATGCCGTATCGATCGCGCCGTTTTGGGTGTAGCGGGAGATTATGAAATTGCCGTTTAGATTACCCGCCGCTAAGATCTTTCCGTTTCGATCAACGGCAAGTGCTCCGGCCGCATGTGGGACGTTGATGTATCCGTTAGTGCCGAATGTACTGTCCCTCGCTCCGCTGGGCATGTAACGATTAATAGTGGTTTGAGTATTGTCACTGCTGCCAATAAGGATTCTGCCGTCTGGTTGGACCGCCATTCCGCCGGAATTCTCTCCGACATAGATATATCCGTTTATTCCAAAATCGTTGTCAGGTGTTCCATTAAGGTTGTAACGATTCACTACCTCGTAATTTCTACAAAGCAATTTGTCATCCGGCTGCAGTACAAGACGACAACCTCCGCTGTCCGAAAAGACAGCTCCATCCGTGCCAAATGCCAGATCTGGCATCCCATCCGGATGATACCGAGCCAAAGCTATTTTGTAATTAGAGCTTGGGATTGGAAATGGATTGAGATTTTCAGTCGCTATACCAGCAATGACAATTTTGCCGTCCGTCTGGATCGCGACTTGTCCGGGAATACTATTATTTGTGATGCGGGTTGTGATAACCCCACCATCGCCAAAACCAGCATCTGTCGTACCGTCAGAGTTAAAGCGGTATAGCGAAAACTCAGTACGGTAAATTCCATCAGCCAGGTAAAAAGCGGCTCGGATCGCTACAACTTTCCCGTCACGCTGAATTGATGTTATAAAGACGGTTTCTCGTTGACGCGGAGTAGAATCCTTGTTGACGACAAAAGATCTAGTTCTTTGACAGGAGAAACCGTTATGACATTTTACATCGGAGTGGATTTTCATCCACATCAGCAGACGCTTT
>JBGTCF010000289.1:0-2659 GCA_041748975.1 Pyrinomonadaceae bacterium | reverse complement strand
GGCCGAAAAGCATTCGCATTTGTCACCGGCAGTCTTATCTATTTTGGAAACGACGAATCGGCCATCGAAAAATGCCTCGCTGTAAAACGCGGCGAAGCCGACAGCATTGTCAAAACTGGTAAAATACAACCCGTCGACCCCGCAACCATCGCCTCCGGCTACGTTTCGTCCGACGGGATCGCTCAGATCGCCAATATCGTGGGGCTAAAATTCGCCTCCGAAGCCGGGGAAGACTCTGAAGCCCAATCCGCCATCGCCGACATCTTACCGCAGCTTCTTAGAAATTCGATCACGGATATTACGTGGACGGCTGCTAAGACCGATCATGGAATTGAGGATAAATATCGGATCTCACTGCCAACCGAAGTCGCGAATGTGTTAGCTGAAACGCTGTCGCCCAGTGGATCGCCAAACGTGTCGCTGCTCGATCATTTGCTCAATACCCTTCCAACCATTACGATTTATGACCTGCGAAATCCCCAGGTTGCTTGGCGGTCGCTGATCTTGGTTGCGGGAAAACAGACCGATCCGGTCAGTGCGAGGGCGATCGAAACCGCTTCGGCATTGCTCCTTGAACCTTACGGAATAAAAGACGGGGAAACATTTCTTTCTGCTGTCGGCCCAACGATTATTATGGCTAACACAACCGACGATGGGGAAGGGCCTGTAGTGGTTGCCGCCGTCTCCGATAAGGATAAGCTGCTCAAGTCCCTTGAATCTGTTCTCAAACCAAAGGAAATATCGTTCGGGAACGGTCGTCTAACTCTATGGCAGTCTGATGATGGGAAGTTGTCGGCGTTTATTGACGAAAACTCGATCGTTATGGGCGAAACTGATACGTTATTAAAGTGTTGCGTCAATAGGGGCGGCCAGCCGCCTGCCAGTCGAGGATTCGGAAGAATGAAAAGTAACTCGGGGTCGACTTCAACAACGATCTCAACCAATACCACAGTGGCATCACGAATCGTCGACATGTTTTCAGAAAAGAAATCGGGCGAAGCAAATGCCTTGACAACTTACTTCACCGAAACCCGCTTCACAAGAACCGGCATAGAACGCCGCACGGTCTCCGACTTCGGCCTGATCGGTTCGATCATCACGCAGCTAGGCGGCGATTGAAGTTCGCCGTCGAGACGCGGAGTAAGAAATTTAACCGCAGATAAACGCGAATGGACGCAGATAAGCCTGAAACAAAATTATTTATCTAATTCTGTTCCGTATCTGTGTTTATCTGCGTCAATCTGCGGTTAATTTTTCTTTGCGTCTTTTTTCAGCCGACGGACATTTTGTTCGATCCAGCGTTCTGCTTCGGTGTAATATGCAAATTTTCGTTCGTCTCGCTTGAAGGCAGCGGTGTGATTGTACCGGCGGCCGTTAACGTGTTTGGTCGGGTGTGCGATGTGGAGCATTTCATGAAAGACGATGTACTCGACGACGTATCGCGGCACATCGGCTGAATCGAGTGACCGGCTAATGGCCACATGTTCGTGAGTAGCATCGTGGTGTCCGAGTATGCGATAGGTTTTCCGGGCAGACCAGGTCAACGCAGGCTTAGGGATGGCACCGCGAAAGTAATCCCGGTTCAGAGATTCAAAGATCTCGTCGAGGTCGAAAACGCGGCCTTTCGACGTGGTCACTACCTTACGACCCCTAGCGCGTTTATTGGCGGTGGCTAGTTCCCGCACAACGGCCGACTTCACATAAATCGAATAAACCTCGCGGGCACCGGCCGGGATCTTTTTTCTAAGCAGCTTGCCTACCAGGATATATGCAAGACCCTTGTGACAGGGAAGCGGCATTTCGCGGCAGATCTCGCTGATCCGGACAATAATTTCTCCCTCGCGTATTCGAATCGTATGATTTATGCCGATATACGGGTAAAATGAAATGTGGATCGACGGTATTTCGCGTTTCCGGTCGTACCATTGAAATGCCTCGCGGTACAATTCCCGGACCTGATCTGTCTGAATATTCACAAGAATGTTAAATCGGTTTCAACGATTTTCCTTGACATTATAGCCAAGTCGATGCTATCCCTTTATATGGGAAAGCATACAGCCCGCTAGCGTATGCATCAAATTCACCCTAACTCTGTCCATGCCGGGGGCTCGGACCTGGAAAAGGATCTCGGATCTCTGGATTCTCGCGGACAGATAATTCTAACGGCCATAATCAATGAACACTTCGTCACGGGCGAGCCGGTAGGTTCGAAAGTGCTTGCCGACAAGTTTGCCAACGCCTCCGGGATGAGCTCGGCAACGATTCGCAACGTGATGGGAGAACTCGAGGACCGGGGAATGCTTGAGCAGCCTCACACGTCCGCCGGAAGGGTTCCGACCGATAAAGGCTACAGGTTTTACGTTGACAATCTTTTAGGTGTCCTCAGTATCTCGAACGACGATCTTTTCCGAATAGGCGAAGAATACGGTTTGAATTCCCAGGACCATGAGACGCCCGACAGGTTAATGGAACGTACCTCCCACTTATTATCAGCTCTTTCTAATAATGTAGGCATCGTGGTATCGCCGTCTTTGGCGAGTGATCGCCTGCAGCATATCGAATTTGTCAATCTTTCTGACAACCGCATCCTCGTTGTATTGGTTTCGACCCCGAATATTGTCCATAACAAGATAATTCGGCTGAAAGTCAGCTTTACCAA
>JBGTCF010000288.1:0-3787 GCA_041748975.1 Pyrinomonadaceae bacterium | reverse complement strand
TTGTTTATCGCAAACGAACGAAAGGCATTTACCTCCCTCGTGCGCGAGATCATCGATCAATATTCCGAAAAACTCGATTTCGAAAACGCCGCCTATTTTCGCGACATCCTTCTCGAGATCGAGAGATTCTGGAAACAGCCCCGAATGGATATCTGGCTCGGCGACACCGTCGACACATACGCTGTAGAAGATACACCGGAAGGCTCCGCGATATTCCTGATAACGCATCGCGGCCGTTCCGTTCTTGGCCGCAAAGTTTTCACAGTCAACCGCGAGGACTTTGAATCGTCTGACGAGGCGCTTTACCGGATCATCGAAACATTCTACCGGTTTCATCTGCCGCGTGAGATCCGCGTTACACGGGATTTTTATATGCGAAAGGAGCTTATCGATGTGCTTTCCACGAGATTCGGTCGGCAGGCGATCGTACGCGTTTACGGCCCATCGAAAACCGGCGTAAACGCGCGTCGAGGATTGCACCTTGGTCGAGACGAACATGAACTCGATAAGGTAAAGCCGATCGCCACACCTGAGATCATCGCTTCGAAGCTGATGCGTATTTTCGGTACGGGCAAGCATGTTCATCGCGTCGAGGCATTCGATGTGGCACACATTTCGGGCACAGGATTTGTTGCCGCCTGGTCCGTTTGGGATAAGGGCCGGTTTCTATCCGTGGACTATCGATTCGTGATCTCCCGGAAAACCAGCGAGCTCTCGGCATTGGCTGATGCGGTCGAAAAGCGACTCCGCGATGCGTCTATGCCAATGCCCGATCTGATCGTGCTTGACGGAGGCAAATCTCAACTCAACGCAGTCGTTAAGGCTCTTGGCGACACGGGTGCAATCCGCGTCCCCATAATTGCTGCTGTTAAACCCAGAGGCAAACACTCATCGATCAGAGCTTTTCTTGGTTTTGACGGCTCGGTGATCGATTTCGATTCCGAATCCCCCGGTCACTCGATGCTTCAGCTTCTCCGCGATGAAGCCCACGACCTCGCAAATCGTGTCCATCGGGATTATCGCGAAATGATGCCATTCTACGAGATCGCGGGTGTTGAAACGCCGGTAGTGGTCCCGCTGCGTTTTCACGCTGAGAATGGGGGAGCCGACGATCTTATACCCATCGAAAAACGATAGACCTTAACCCGGTTGAAATGGCCGGGCTATTCCACTTTTACAAAATCCGTCCCGCTGCGGCCAAAGGTTTCGGGAGCGTACATCTCTTCTGCTTTCGCGGGCGGCACAACGAATTGGCCAGGTGTCGTGGCTCTTGTGACGTACGAATAGTTGTAAACGCCTTCCCATAGCAGAGCGGTAAAAGCCTCGGCCCGCTCATCACGGAAGTTCTGGTGCTCGAACCAGTGCTGACGGTACCACCACGAGCCATAGCCGATCGAACGACTGTTAAGAGTTGCCACTCCGGTTGCGGGCCGCAGGTCAGCCGGGATCGCTTCGGTGACCGCTAGTCCCGGATTGAGGATCTCCAGTCCGGCCGGAAGATTATCGACGAGGGCAACGTGATATCGGCGTGCCTGGGCGACCATCGTCAGGCGAATGCGTACGCGGGCACCGGATTTGATCGTCCAGCTTCCGTCGGAATTTTGCTTAACGTCTTCTTTATCGTCGATCGGTTCATAACTTCGCAGGACGGTAAAGCCAAAATCGGCGGGCTCGATCTTCAGGTTTTTCGGCGCGTACTTCATTCCGATACGGTAATAAAGCCGACCTACACCCTGGCGGTCGAGGATGAGGTTCGACGTGCCGCCCTGTTCCACGAGGTAGGACATTGGGATATCCAATTGATTTGAATCGATCGAACGGCCCTTGAATATTTCCTCACCTGCATACGTGTTCCCAAGCCATATTTTGGTGACAAAGTCGGGAGTCACTTTTTCGAAAGCGTTGAAGTATTTGTCGAGCGCCAGCAGGATAAAGACATTCTCCTGCGTCGAGCCCCAATGGCCTTTTGTCCGATGGGCGAGCAGGCCGCGGACGAGTTTAGGGATCAGGACGTTCACCGGAGCGCCGACACTCTTGTCCGCTACGGTTGACGTTTCGTCGGCCGTAAGTGTCGCCGGAGGAACCGGCGATGCGGACAAGAGTGTCCGCTCTCCGGCTTTGATCAACGCCTCAAGTAAAACACCGTCGGCACGGCGGTTCGAGTACATTATCAGCCACCCGCCGTCGCCGTAGTTGGTCACGAAATTTGCCGCGGCGGCAGTTTCCGTCGTTCGGTTCATCAGATGGCGGATGA
The DNA here is from genome assembly GCA_041748975.1 of Pyrinomonadaceae bacterium. Lineage (GTDB taxonomy): Bacteria > Acidobacteriota > Blastocatellia > Pyrinomonadales > Pyrinomonadaceae > OLB17. Next base: position 1,533 of record JBGTCF010000288.1, on the reverse strand, counting down.
TTGCCTCGACCTCGGTAGCCGATCCTGCATCATTCGCTAGGACCGAAAGGACCCAGCCCAAGGCCTCGAACGGCATCTTCTCGATCGTGGCTTCAGCCAGCAGCTTTTTGGCTTTGGCAGTATCCTTGTCGCCCATCAGGTCGCGGACATATAGGGCATAGGCTGAGATCGTCCATCTTACCTGCGGAGCATTCTTGTACCATTCATCGAAGTACTTTTCGACGTCCTTGAGGTAAGGCTTTGTTCGGTTGATCATCTCGTCCGGCACTTTGTAGCCCTTGGCCTTGGCCAGGACGAGGGCGTGTGCAACGTGGATCGTGAGGAACGGATACTGATACCGCTCGCCGTCACGTTTCCAGAGGCCAAAGCTGCCGTTGCTTCTCTGCCGGGACTTGAGAATCTCAATGTCGCGGGCGAAATAACCTTCAAGTTCCCTTGCCGTCGGCATATCTTTGGCCTTGAATGCACTCAGCACATCACGCATCGCGGCTATCGAGATCATTCTCGATGAGATCTGCTCCGAACATGCGTACGGATAATTTGTGAGGAAAATAAACGCGTCGGTCAGCTCCTGAAGCTGCGTCGACGAGGTCGTGACCTCAAGCCCGCCAAACTGGGGAAATACGTCGCCCGGTGTCTGGACCGGCTGGAAGATGGCCCCGTTTTGGTCGGTCGTGCCATAAGTAGCGAAAGCCTCGGTCGTCGCAGGAGTCCAGACAGGCAGGGATATCTCAGCCGCGTCGCTGTATTTGCCCGAGGAAACCGCGAATTGAAATCTTGCCGTTCCGGCCTTCACCGCGGCAACCGGGAAACGTACCTCGGCCCGATCGTTGGCTTTGACAAGGACTCGTTTGCCGGCGTTCTGAGTTCCGCCTTCAGGCGGCAATGCATCGCCCGAAGGCCGGCTAAAGCCGGGACTCAAAGCGGCGTTCGTCGCGCGGATCGCTACATCGACAGTCATATCCTGATTCGTCTGATTTTGTACAACGACGGGCAGCTCGACCTTGTCGCCGAAATTCATGAATCGGGGAGCAGAAGGCCGGACCATTAGCGGTTGTTTTGCGGTGATGTTTGATTCAGATTTGCCGAATCGCTTCCCTTTATCTACAGCAACGGCTGTTATGCGATATCTCGTCAGGTTGTCAGGTAGCTTGATGTCGATTACTGCTTTACCGCTTGAGTCCGTGCGAATCGTCGGAGAAAACAAGGCGAGGGCGTCGAAATCCTGGCGAAGCGATATTTCATTCCCGGCTTCGATAGAGGCATTCTCGGATGCACTACCTGCCCTCATCTTGGACATCAAGATTCCGCCGCTAACAGATGTTGGAAGCCCAGACATTTCCCGTGCACTGACGCTATCCATCGCCATCGCATTTTCTGTCATCGCCGCAAGTGGAGGCGGCGGGCTCGTAACGTCGTCCGGATTGCCCAGGAGCACGTCCTTTCGCGAATGATGATCCATCACGCCTGCACCGCGAGCGGTATAAAATACACCCATCGGATCCGGGATGAAGTATCTCGAAAGGGCCAGTA
>JBGTCF010000287.1:0-4395 GCA_041748975.1 Pyrinomonadaceae bacterium | reverse complement strand
TACGGGTATGGCATATGCCGCGAAATATAAAGAATCGGGCCAGGTCACCCTTTGCTTTTTCGGCGAGGCGGCGGTCAATCAGGGCATTTTTCATGAATCGCTCAATATGGCCCAGCTATGGAAACTTCCCTGCATCTATATCTGCGAAAACAACCACTACGGCATGGGCACTTCGCAGAAAAGAGCGATGAGCATAAGTTCGGTGGCGAAGAAGGGTGATGCTTACGGGATCGCGAATGAATTCGTCGACGGGATGGACGTAATGGCCGTCCGCGAGGCCACCCAGCGGGCTATTGACCGGGCACGCAACGACAGTCTTCCGACGCTGCTTGAGATCCGCGCGTATCGTTTTATGGGCCACTCGATGTCGGACCCGGGAAATTACAGAACGCGGGACGAGATCGCCAAGTACCAGACCCGCGATCCGATCGTTTTATTCAAAGACAGCCTCGAGGAGGCCGGTGTTTTCAGCGAAAAGGATTTTGACGCTGTTGAAAAAGAGGCTGCAGATGCCGTGGATAAGGCGGTGAAGTTTGCTGAGGAAAGTCCGTTTCCGGATGAGAGTGAGTTATTGACGGATGTTTACGCTTAATTTATGCCGTGCGTGAGCCGATTCTTCGGAATAGCTATTTACTTCTATTTCAATGAACATGCACCGCCGCATTTTCACGCAATATACGGGGAGTACGAAGCGATCTACGAGATCGAGACACTCAGGTTTATGCTGGTAATCTTCCGCGTAGAGCACACAATCTTGTGCTAGAGTGGGCCGATCAGCACCGGCAGAAATTGATGGATTGTTGGGACGCATCGAGAAAAGGGCTGGCTCCCGAGCAGATCGAACCTTTGAGCTGATATGAAACTCGTGAGGGTAAAGGAAGTGGAACCGTTGCATGATTTTGTCGTGCGCGTGGCTTTTACCGACGGCTCGACGAGGGACATTGACCTTGAGAAGTATCTTCACGGGCCGGTGTTCGATGAGATTCGAAGAAATCCCTCCGTCTTTCGAACCGTTAAGGTAACCGAGGGACGAACCATTGGATGGGGCGACGAAATCGATATCGATCCGGACACACTCTACTACGATATGGTTCCGGCGTGGGCGGAAGAACCGGATGTAGAATTTGCAGCCTAGTATTGAATGATGACAATCACTTTGAGCAGAAACCTCGCAATCGTCATCGGAATTGTGACGCCCGTGCTTGAAACGATCCGGCGATGGAGCACGTGGACCGAATATCCGCCAGCGTTCTCTGATGATTTTGTTCTCGGCGGCTTGCTGCCCTACGGGAAGGAGCGAACAGGATTTTTGATCGTGTTGATCGGATGCATCACGAGTTTGAAAAAAGTTTCGGTTTTCGATTAATTTATGGTGACATTAACGATACGCGACGCGCTGAATCAGGCGCTTCGTGAAGAATTATTAAAAGACGAGAACGTCTTCATCATGGGAGAAGAGGTCGCTGAATACGACGGAGCTTATAAGGTTACGCGTGGGCTTTGGAAGGAGTTTGGCGATAAGCGTGTCGTAGATACGCCTATTACAGAGCTTGGATTTGCGGCTGTGGGCGTTGGAGCGGCGATGGCTGGATTAAGGCCGGTGATCGAATTCATGACCTGGAATTTTTCCGTGCTTGCGGCAGACCAGATCATCAATCATGCGGCCAAAATGCTTTATATGTCCGGCGGTCAGTTCAAAGTGCCGATAGTATTTCGCGGGCCAAACGGCTCGGCGTATCAAGTTTCCTCGCAGCATTCGCAGGCTTTCGAGGCTTTTTACGCCAACTTCCCTGGTCTCAAGGTTGTGATGCCGTCGACTGCTGCCGATGCAAAGGGCTTGCTGAAATCGGCCATCCGCGATGATAATCCGATCATTTTTCTCGAACAGGAGCGAATGTACGGGCTTAAGGGAGAAGTTCCCGAGGACGAGGATTTCACGATCCCTTTAGGTGTTGCCGACGTCAAACGCGAGGGTACCGATTGTACGATCGTTGCCCGCTCGATGACGGTCCCGCTGGCGTTACAGGCGGCAGAAGAGATCCAGAAACAATTCGACGTTTCGGTCGAGGTGATCGATCCCCGGACGATCAAGCCGCTCGATATCGACACCATCGTGAATTCGGTAAAGAAGACCAATCGCCTTGTCATCGCCGAGGAATCACACGCTTTTGCCAGCGTCGGTGCAGAGATCTCGCACCAGATGATGGAGCACGCATTCGACTATCTCGACGCCCCGGTCAAGCGCATCTCTTGTGCTGAGGCTCCGATGCCGTATGCTAAAAACCTAGAGGCGTTGGCTCTACCGGATATGGACAAGATCGTGGCGGCGGTGAAGGACGTTTGTTATTTGTAAGTGAAGTTTATCTGGAATCCTGCAAAGCCGGACTCACAGCTCATTACGGGGCTGATTTATGCCGTCCATACGGCACCGAGCGATGATGAGATTCATTTCGTGACGGCACGCCTAACCGAGCCAGTTATATGGTGAAAGAATATGACAAAGAAAGAGGCGGAAGCTAAGTTAGAATTCCTTGAAACGGGTGGCGAAATGAAGGCCCTCGGATTGCGCCGTATCAAACGTCGCCACTACACCGGACCGATCGAAGCCCTCTCGGATTTGGGATCGATCTCGACGGATCTTTTGATCGAGAGGTTGCGCGAGAAATTGCTCAATGATGAAGAATTTGTCACTCGTCTACGTGAGAAATTGGCTGCGTAAAGTTCAGATAACCGCACTTATGGCTGAAAAATTCTTAATGCCCAAACTGTCCCCAACAATGGAAGAGGGACAAATATCGCGCTGGGTCATAAACGAAGGCGACAAGTACGAGGCCAACGAAACCCTTGCCGAGGTAGATACGGATAAGGCGACCATGGAAATGACCGCGCTCAAAGGCGGAACGCTGCTTAAGATCCTCAAAGCTGCCGGGGATACCGCGGCATTGGGCGAAGCGATCGCGATCACCGGCGAAGCTGGTGAGGATATTTCGGCATTATTGAGCGAGGTAAGCGGAAACGGTTCGGGCGGCGCGAAAAAGGAAAACGTCGATGCAGGCGCTTCAAAACAGGAAAATGCAGCGGCCAAAGAACCGCTTGCTCCCAAGGCTGAAGAAAAGCCGAAAGTCGACGCTGCAAAAGTAACGACCGGTACGGGCAACGGCCGGATGATCGTTTCCCCCATCGCTGCACGAATGGCTGCCGAGAATTCGATCGACCTTAAATCGCTGACTGGCAGCGGCCCCGGCGGTCGGATCATTAAACGGGATATTGAGGCCGTCCTCAGCGGCAATTCGTCGGTGCCCGATGGCCAGCGAAAGCAATTCGTACCATCGACCCAGGCAGGTGCTTCCGCTTACAGCGACGAGCCGACGTCAAAGATCAGACAGGTGATCGCAAGCCGCCTGGCCGAATCGATCGGCCCGATCCCGACCTTTTATCTTACGGTCGAGGTCGAAATGGATCGGACCCTGGAGCTGCGCAAGCAGGTCAATTCGACCGTCAGCGAGGACGAAAAGATCAGCGTAAACGACATCATTGTCAAAGCCGCGGCAATGGCGCTGCTGAAGCATCCATTCGTCAATGCTTCGTATCAGGATAAGAACATTCGATTTTACGAGCAGGCAGACATTGGCATCGCCGTCGCGATCGAAGAAGGCCTCATCACGCCGGTCATTCGCGGTGCAAATCTGAAGGGTTTTCTCGAATTATCAGCCGAGATCAAGGACCTCGCCGGAAAGGCTAAAGCCAAAAAGCTTCAGCCCGAGGAATACACCGGGGCAACATTCTCTATTTCAAATCTCGGGATGTTCGGTATCAAGGAATTTACGGCAATTATAAATCCGCCCGAAGCCGGAATTTTAGCCGTCGGTGCTGCCTCACCTACAGCTGTGGTACGCGACAGCGAGATCGTCGTTCGCAGCATAATGAATGTCACGATGTCGTGCGATCACCGTGTCGTTGACGGTGCGACCGGTGCCAAGTTTCTTCAGACATTCAGGCAGATGCTCGAGAATCCCGGGATGATGTCGGCTTAACGTGGCCGAAAGATCTCCATCCACAGGCCCATACACTGCACTCGTAGCCGCGCAAGTTTTCTTCGGCTCATTGCCTGTCATCGGGAAAGTCGTCCTAAAAGCAGTTCCCGCGATAGGTCTTGTCGGTTTCAGAGTCGCGCTTACAGCACTTATCCTGGTGATCGTGCAGAGCTACCGCGGCCGATTTTGGCTGCAGGAACGCGGCGATTATTGGCGTCTTGCGGTTCTTAGCCTGTTTGGTATCACATTTAATCAATTTTTATTTATCATCGGCCTTTCGATGACAAAAGCCTCTAATGCTTCCCTGCTGGCGGTGACCATCCCCATTTTCGCACTCACCGTAGGGTCATTGGCCGGATTC
>JBGTCF010000286.1:0-4259 GCA_041748975.1 Pyrinomonadaceae bacterium | reverse complement strand
GTCGGTTTCGTGATGTCGCTCACCGGGTTTTGCATCGACGACACACCCAAGACGAAAGAAATGGCCGTGTCCGCGATAGACGGCAATATTTGCCGCTGCACTGGTTACAAATCAATCGAGCGGGCAGCGGCGAAGATCAGTGGTCAGTTGTCGGTGGCCAGTGGTCAGGGCGAGCAAGCGTTAAAGCAGCGGGTTGTCCCCGAGTATTTCCGCTCTATAGCAGAACGCCTTACGTCTATGACGCAAGAGAGTGACCGGCCACTGACCACTGACCACCGGCCACTCAACCCGGTAGGCGGCGGAACCGACCTTTATGTCCAGAAGCCGGAGAAAATGGCCGACTCGTTTTCGACCCCGTTGCTTTACGACCAACCTCTACGGGGCATACGCGACACAGGCGAGCATATCGAGATCGGCGCATCAGTAACAGTAACCGACCTCCTCGATTCGCCTGTAATGCAATCGGTTTTCCCTGACTTATATAAACACCTCAAGCTAGTCTCCTCGACGCCGATCCGCAACATGGCAACGCTCGCGGGCAATTTCGTCAACGCCTCCCCGATCGGCGACATGACCGTCTGGTTCCTGGCCCTAGATGCCGAGATCACCGTGGGACCGCAGGCACCCCTGCCTGCATCGCCGCAAAGCGGCGAGAATACCCGTATTATTCCGCTCCGCGAGTTCTATCTCGGCTACAAACAGCTCGCAAAAGAGCCCAACGAGATCGTCACAACCATTCGCTTCGCCAAACCGACCGGCAATTTCCGCTTCAATTTCGAAAAGGTCTCGAAACGGACGTATCTCGACATCGCCACGGTAAATACCGCTTTTTCGGTCCAACTTACGGATGTCAGAGCCGTCGGGTCGGACGAACCACATTCAAAGATCAAAGATCAAAGATCAAAGATCAAAACCGCCCACCTCTCCGCCGGTGGCGTCGCCCCGATCCCGTTGTACCTGAAACAAACCTCCGAGTTCCTTCGAGGCCGCGAGATCAGCGAAGAAACCATCGTCACGGCAATCAGAATAATGCAGTCCGAGATCTCGCCGATCTCGGATGTCCGCGGCTCGGCGGATTATAAACGATTGCTGCTTAGGCAGCTTTTTAGAGCGCACTTTGAAGAACTGTTTGCCGCAGAGATCACAGAGAGCACAGAGTAAATTTGTTTGCTCCGTGTCCTCCGTGATCTCTGTGGCTGATCTCATGAAAAACATCGATTCACATTCACACGTCCGCGGCGAGAGCGTTTATCTCGATGACATCCCGGTTGTTCAGGGGACGCTGTATGCGTGTGTTTTTGAGTCACCGGTTGCGCATGGGAAGCTCAAAAGTATCGATACGAGCAAGGCAGAGAACAGTGAGGGCGTTATTCGCATCATCACCGCCGCTGACCTGATCGGCGAGAATCAAATCGGCGGGATCGTGCCTGACGAGCCGCTGCTTGCCGAGGGCGAGGTGCATTTTGCGGGGCAGCCGATAGTGATCGTCGTGGCGGAAACTGAGGATCTCGCCCATAGGGCCGCAAAGAAGACCACGGCTGAGATCGACGAACTCCCTCCGGTCACTGATCCGCGTGTGGCGGCTGCAAACGGCGATCTTATCGTTCCGCCAAAACAGTTCATTCTGGGCGACGTCGAGGCGGCGTTCACCGATTGCGAGCATATTTTTGAGGGCAAAGCAGAGATAAACGGCCAGGAGCACCTGTATATCGAAACCCAGGGTGCGTATGCGGTGCCCACTGAAAACGGCGGTCTAAAAGTCTATTCCTCGACGCAGGGGCCGACGGCTGTGCAGCGTTCGGTTTGTCGCGTCACGGGGCTCGCGATGCACCAGGTCGAGGTCGATGTTCAGCGGCTCGGAGGCGGTTTTGGCGGGAAGGAAGATCAGGCGAACGCCTGGGCCGGGATATGCGCCGTTGCGGCCCAGCTTACGGGCAGGCCCGTAAAATACGCGCTCCACCGGATGGAAGACATGCGGATGACCGGCAAACGACATCCGTATTCTGCCGATTACAAGATCGGCCTCGACGCAGACCTGAAGATCGTCGCTTACCAGGCCGTCTTCTATCAGAATGCCGGTGCAGCATGTGACCTCTCGCCGCCGGTGCTCGAACGGACGCTCTTTCACTGCACTAATAGCTATTACATCCCCAACGTGAAGGCCACTGCCTATTGCTGCCGTACAAACCTGCCGCCGAATACCGCCTTTCGCGGTTTTGGAGGGCCGCAGGGTATGTTCGTTATCGAATCGGCCATCGCCCACGCCGCCGAAAAGCTCGGAGTTGCCGCGGCAGACATTCAACGCAAAAATCTGATCGACGACGGCGATGAATTCCCCTACGGCCAGATCGCCGAGAGCGAGGCCGTGACATCCTGGACGCAGGCTGACGAGGCGTACCATTTTGCCGAGCTGCAAAGAGAGGCCGATGAATTCAACGCCTCATCGAAATATCTGAGGAAAGGCGTCGCGATGATGCCGGTATGCTTTGGCATTTCGTTCACCAAGACGCCGATGAATCAGGCGCGTTCGCTCGTCCACGTTTATACCGACGGCAGCGTTGCCGTGTCTACCGGCGCAGTCGAAATGGGGCAAGGCGTGAACACCAAAATGGCGCAGGTCGCGGCCCGAATGTTTGGGCTTCCGATCGAAAAGGTAAAGGTCCATACCACCAATACGCTTCGCATTGCCAATACCAGCCCGACCGCGGCATCAGCGGCTGCCGACCTCAACGGGAAAGCGACCCAAATCGCGTGTGAAGCGATTCGCGGAAGGCTGCTCGATATCGCAAAAACCCTCGTCGAGGCCGAAAGGGCTGCGGATCTTTCCCTGTCCGACGGCTTTGTTTATCGGAATGGTGAAAAAACCAGCCTTGACTGGCAAACGCTGGCCCTCGAAGCTCATTTGCAGCGCGTCAGCCTCAGCGAGCATTCGCATTACGCCACGCCCGGTATTTCGTTCGATTGGGGCACGGCAAAGGGCCATCCATTTGCATATCACGTGTACGGGACCGCTATTGTGGGTGTTACGGTCGATTGCCTTCGCGGCCGGTTCGAGGTCGATTACGTGAAATGCTGTCACGATTTTGGCACGTCGATGAACACTGCTGTCGATCTCGGGCAGATCGAAGGCGGAATCGTTCAGGGCCTCGGCTGGATGACTATGGAAGAGCTGGTATATGACGCTGACGGCCGACTTCGCTCGAACGCCCTATCAACCTATAAAGTGCCCGATATTTACTCTGTACCGAAAGATATTAGCGTCCTACCGCTCGAAACCGACCGCGAAAATCTCGCCATCTTCAATTCTAAAGCCGTCGGCGAGCCTCCGCTGATGTACGGCATCGGCGCTTATTTTGCGATCCGCAACGCGGCTCGTGCCTTTACCGAATGTTCACCCGCTTTTGAGGCTCCTTTCACTCCGGAGAAAGTGTTGATGAATCTCTATGCCAATGATCTTACGATTCTTAAAGAAAAGTAGATCACGTAGACGCAGAGGTTTTGATCACTTTAGATCCGGGGCCACGATTTACTAACGGCCCTGTTGTAAACTTCAATCCATGAAAAGTGAGCTTGAGCTTTGGCAATTTATCGCGGACCGACTGGGCCGCGGCGAGAGCATCATGCTGCTCGTTGTTGCGAAAAGCTCAGGCAGCAGTCCCGGTCGTGCCGGCTACAAAATGGCGGTTGCCGCAAATGGCGAACTTGCCGGAAGCATCGGCGGCGGCGTGATGGAGGTAAATCTCGTGGAGCAGAGTCGAGCCTTCTTGTCAGAACGGGGAGCGATAGCGACTGGGTTCCCCTTGACTACATTAATCGAACAGGTACATCAAAAGAACTCACCAAATCCGAGCGGAATGATCTGCTCGGGAAGGCAGACCGTTATTCTCAAGATGCTGACCCCCGCAGATTCTGTGACTATTACCACACTCGTCGAGAATCTGCTCCAACAAAGGCCAATCACAGTAGAAATTTCAAATTTGAAATTTCAAATTGTTGAAAACACAAATAATTCACGACACTATTTCTCAAAAACGATCGAAACGGATTTTGTATATCAGGAAAGACTTGGGTCATTGAATGTGCTTTACATAGTAGGCGGCGGGCATTGTGCACTTGCCCTTTCCCAAGTAATGTCTCGGCTGGGTTTTCGTATCTCGATATTCGATGATCGGCCCGAGTTGAATACGATCGAGAAGAATAGTTTCGCTGATTCGATCGAGATTATCGAAAGTTATGAACGCATTGGCGAGTTTATCCGG
>JBGTCF010000285.1:0-21136 GCA_041748975.1 Pyrinomonadaceae bacterium | reverse complement strand
AAAACTCCGCGACATACTTGGTTACTCGAAGCCGTTTTTGAAAAATTGGAAAGAGAAGTTTGAAATATCAGTTAAATATTAGATTGATATTTAACTGATATAATTTAGCGTTTGAAATGTTCACAATAACGGTTACGACATTGCACACTTTGAGTTACGACATTGCACACTTTGAGTTACGACATTGCACACTTTGAGTTACGATTTTTCGATGTAAACCATTGATGGCATTACGTTATCGGACGCTAGACTCTTAGACAAATAGACTATAATTAACAACAACAACAAGAAAAAGTTATTTGTTTGTTGTTGTTGTTGTTAATTTCAATCGTAATATGTCAGACACAAATTTATACATAATTCCGAAAGACATAATTAGGTCAGAAACAGTCCTTTCGCGTTTTCCTATTCATAGACTTTCAAAATATGGCAAGGTTTCCATTGAGATAAAACTTCACAATTCGGACGGCGAATTAACAACACGCTGGAAAGTAAAAAATCCACCCGACCCGCTTGCTTATAAAATTGATACTTTAATTATTAATCGCAGAATTGATAATCTAGGAAAGCCTGTTCCAAAACTTATCAAACTCGGAAGCCTCAGAGAACTTGCGGAAGAAATAGGTTTTAAAAACACGGGTAATACAGATCGCATAAAAAACGCGCTAATTCAAAATGCTTTAGCGGGTATCACCGCGAAATTTACTTACAAAGCTAAAGACGGAACAGAGAGAACCACCGAAATAGCTGATACCCGATACGCAGTTATTTTTACAGGTGAAAAATTTCCAAACGGCGATAAAGCAGATGGAACTTATATTTTGCTTCACGATATTTACAGAGAAATTTTAAACTCGGCACAAACACGACCGCTTGACTATGACTATCTAAAAGAATTGACTCCAATCACTCAAAGATTTTATGAACTTTTGAGTTATCAAATTTTCGGAGCATTGGAAAACAAGCGCGTCGTTGCAAAAATGCTTTATTCGGAATTTTGCGCTTATGCTCCGCAGACGCGCTTTTTTGATTGGGAACAAGTTAGACCGCAGATGTATCGAGTTCACAAGCCGCATCTTGAAAGCGGATATGTTGAGAGCGTTCGTTTTGAAAAAGTCAGAAGCGATGAGGGAACGCCGGACTGGTTATTCATTTATACTCCGGGAAGAAAAGCCAAAGGCGAACATTCGTTCGCAATGAAAGCAAAGGCATCTTTGCCGAGAACAAAGGAGATCAAATCGAATCCAAATCAGCTTTTACTAATCCCGGACGATCCAACGCCGCCGCTCGTGCCGGAAATCGAATTAACCTTTAACGATGAGGAAGAAAAGCTAATTTCCGAGATGCGAAAATTCGGAGTATCTGAAAAGAAAGCCAGAGAACTCGTTAAAAGCCGAAAGAAAGCCGTCGAGCGCGAAATAGTATTCTTTCCAGCTAGATTGGTAGGAACAGACATAAAAAACCCGTCAGGCTTATTTATCAGAGCAATAGAAGACAATTACGAACCGCCTCAAGTCTTTTTCGAGTTACAAGAAGCGGAAGAAGCAAAAAAACGAACCGAAGCGGAAAAGGGAAGAATTCGGCAAGCCGAAAAAATCGAAAACGAAAAAAATGATTCTTGGTTCAAAGCTAAGAAGCATTTACTCGAAATGCCGGAAGAAGAAAGAAATTTCCTTTGGGAAAAAAATAAAAAGCAAATTTTAGATTCCGAGGAATTTAGAAATGCGGATCAATCGAAATTAAAGATTTTAGAACTTGCGCTTGACGGAATGATACAAGCCAGAATCATTGAGAGTTTTATTAAATCTGAAAATTAAAGGAATTAGAAATTTTATTTATAACCTACAAATTCTATGGTCTATTAGAATTAGAAATAATATTGTTAAGTGTTTTTTTTACGTCTTCTTTTTTTTGATTATCCCGGCTTAATTTTTCGATAAGGCTTTTTTTAAATGTTTTGTTGTCGAGACGAACTGCGAAAGCGGTATTTATCAAATCCAAGAAAGTCTTATCTAACCCACTAGGATTCGTTTTCTCCAACTCGCACTTTCTGGCTAATAATATATTTAATATTTCATCATCAAATAATTGATCGGTGCTGGCGAGAACAGATAATGCTTTATATCTTTTAAGTTTATTTTTTGAAGGTAAGTTGTCTTTGAAATCTTGAATAAGAAAATCGGATTCTTTTTTAATTATTGTTTGTTCTTCCTGAGAACTCAATTTAACCTCTTTTCCAAATTCCTCGCCGATGAAATTCTTATAAAGCTTAAGTAAATCTCCGGCATCTAATTTCCTCTTAGTATTTTTCTCGTAATTTTGAAGGACTGAAAAAAAACCAGCTAATCGAGTTCCGTTATCTTTACCGAAGTCATTAAGTATTATTTGATAGGAAGCTCCAAATAAAGCCAATTCATTCCAAGAAATTCTTGCCGGGTCTTTATCGAATTTCAACCAATCTAAGACCAATTTATTATTTCTTCCCCATTTAAATAGGCTCGGATAAACTTCCTTTCTAGCTAATGAAACTCTCGGCACTGTAAAACTTTCTCGATACTCTACCCAACAAGGATTAAGTTTTGAAGCAACTTTTATCGAGTTGAATTCAGCTATTCCTTCCTCAAACCAACGCGGATAATTATTATTTATAATCCTTTGGTCAATAACGCCGCTAAGAGCGTTATGAGTCAATTCATGAGGTATATCAAGAAAAATATTATGTCCAAATGAATAACCGTTTGAACAATCCAAAGCCAAGTCTTTTATTTTTTTGTAAGGCTTGAGAAAATAGAATGTATGATTTTCTTTCTCTATTGAAATCTTAAAATTGTAATTTATATCGTCTAACGGCAAAAGATATAATTCTAAGTTATCTACTGTTAATGGAGCTAAATTATTCTTCGATTCTTCCAGAACATTCGACAGATTTTCACTTACTGCGCTTATAATTTCGGGATCAATTTCCGCGAATCTTAAAACTACGCTTATATCATTTTTTTTAATAATTTTTGAATTACTGCATATTCGGTGAATAGTTTCCGTTAAATCTACGATCTTGGCATTCGGAGAAAAATCCTGAATGTAAGTAATCTCTTTGTAAATCTTCCCATTTGGCAAAATGATTTCATCATTTAAGATTTTTGAAAATCCATCTTGAGAATAAATATTATTCGTGAATATTACGAATAATATTGTCAAAAAAATTAATTTCAATAAAACAGATTTCATAATACAAAAACAGATAAGAGCTATAAAAATAGCCCTTATCTGTAAAGCAATCAAACTATTATAAACTTGATAAAAAATCGTTGATCGTTCCCGTTCCGACTATACTTGTGTCAGTAAGAGAAAAATTACAATCTTGTAACGGCGGAGTTGTATTTATCGAATAAGTAAAAGATGTAAACTGTAATATATTACTTCCGCTTCCTATTCTAATGTAATTACTATAGCTCCTTCCTGCCCGACACTCACCAGTCACGGAAGAATTAAATGACACGCTGTAATCAAAACTTTCATCTTCTCCCGAAGTATTTAAATCCGAACTCATAAACGAATCAAATGAAGACTTATCAGTAAGTCTATAAACCGTAGCAGTTGTTGAGCCGTCAACTGGAGAAACAAGCCCCTGATTTGTTGTATCAGGTTCTAAAGCAAATGAAGTTGTATTCATTACACCGCTTGAATTTTCTTTTGTGATATTCAAAGTAGGTGTTCCGGCTTGAAAATTATTTGAAATGTCGGTGACGACATAAAATTGATTGCTTGCCAAGGTTGAGGTAAATTCTTCATTGAATTGAAATACAATAGTCCCACCTACTGTAGTAGTTCGAGTAGTAGTTCCATTAGTCGAAGTTGTGGTTGTATGAGTCCCCGTAGCAGATACACTTTTGACACCGCAAGCTGAACTAAGAACTAGAGTAACTAACACAAAAACAGCCATTACACTGGATAGATATTTTTTCATTTTGTCTCCTATGATGAATGTCTACTCCAGAGGCAAAGTTTTCACTCTGCCAATTCAAAATTATTGAAATCTGCAAACACCCAATTGTTGGTTAAGGTGTTGTAGATTATTGTTAAATACTTTCTTGCCAACGCGATTTTCGCTTTCCCGTGTCCTCTCCTCGCCTTGACTTGTTCATAATACTTTTTCAAGTACTCGTTCTGTTTAATGGCTGACAAAGAGCATTGCACCAAGGTTGTCCTTCCGGTTTTGTTTCCTCGTTTCGTAATTCGTCCGTGATGGATGGTTTCATTGGAGTTCGACACACGCGGCACGATTCCGAAATAACTTGCCAATTTGTCAGCACTGGCAAAGTCTTTGACCTCGCCGATGACCGCCAACAAGATGCCTGCCGATAAACTCCCGATTCCGCCCATCGAAACCAAACTCTCAAAGCCTTTCAACTTCTCACTTTCCGTTTCAATCACTTTGTCTAATTTCTTGATGCTCACTTTTAATGACTGTATTTGCTCAATTATGATTTCCAGTTCGATTCGTTCGTTTGCGCTCCACTGACAGAGGAGAACTTTTTCTAAGCCTTTGTTCGATGCCAGACTCGTTTTCTTTAACTTGCGTCCGTTTCCAACATAGAGAGCATGTATCTTGTTGATTAAACTCGTCTTCAGGCGCACTAATTTGGTTCTCGTATTGACCATTGACTGCACCCGCTCGGCGGATTCTTTCTTTGCCCGCACTTCCGGCAGCAAATCCGCCTTCAAAAAACGGGCTAAATTCAGCGCGTCATTCTTATCGGTTTTCTTGACCGAATTCTTAACCACTTCAAATTGGCGCGGATTGACCAACACTACGCGCCGCACTTTGTCCGCTACCTGTTCGCTAAACCACCGCGTGTTACAAGTCGCTTCGACCGCTATCTCGTCGGTTGCCTCTAAGGTATTGACAAATTTATCCATCTCGACCAATTGATGTTTCCTGATTTCAAACTCATCGTCCGCTTTCAAATAACAAACCGTAACCTGTGTCGTATGTAAATCTACTCCGATATGCCGCATCGTTTTTTCCTCCGAAAATTTATGTTCTTCAACTTCTGGAGTAGATTAACGGTGGCTTTTATGCCATTCTCCTATTCAAGGTCAAAGCCTTATGGTGGCGGTTCGGGCGAGAAGCGGGATTGGAGTTAATCTCCTTAACGCGGTCAAAATGCCGCATGAAAATGTCAGCTTCAAGCCTCTCTACTCCAACGTCTTTCAACATCAGAGTACCCATCGCCACCGTTTAATTCATCATGCCATCTCCTTGCTTGTTCGGCCGCCGGCGTCAAATTACGACCCAACGGGAGTCTCGGTTACTTTGATGTTGTTTCCGACGCAGCGATGCAGCCAAAAACCACGATCCACTATTAAATTCTTAACATTGCGGACGGAGTTTCAATCTGATTATATTAAATAGGGTGGGGCGCTTACAACCCGTTAGCCTGCCAAGGCCAGATAATTCCCGGCCCGGAATTTTCAACGAAGCCGTACCAGTTTGCAGCAAAGCGTTCGTTGACCACGTGCAACTCTCAGATCTCAACTACAACCTACCTCCCGAACTGATCGCCGCCGAGCCGCTCGAAAGCCGCTCTGCTTCGCGGCTGCTTATCGTTAATCGTGTGTCAACCACTATTTCTGACCGTTCCTTTGCGGACCTGCCCGGACTGCTCCGGCCCACGGACCTCGTTGTACTAAACAACACTCGAGTTTTCCCGGCCCGTCTCCTTGGCCGGACCGCGACCGGCGGACAGGTCGAGATTTTCCTGATAAATCGGATCAAAGGTAACATTTGGCAAACGCTTGCGAAACCCGCCAAGCGCCTAAGGCCCGGTTCGAAGATACTATTTGCAGAAGGTCTATCGGCGGTTGTCGAAGAAAAATTTGACGACGGATCGGTCGCAGTTGCCTTCACGTCTTCCGTGGATTTCGATTCGTTGATCGACCGCATCGGAAGAACCCCGCTCCCGCCCTATATCAAGCGAACCGCTGACGAGCCGGACCTCGACCGCGAACGGTATCAGACTGTTTATGCAAGCAATCGAGGCGCGATCGCAGCTCCGACCGCCGGCCTTCATTTTACGCCGGAAATTTTGACTCAGGTCCGCGACCGTGGGATCGACGTTGCTGAGATCACGCTGCACGTGGGATACGGAACTTTCGAGCCGGTTAGAACAAAGGAAATTAAGGACCATCGGGTGGCGGCAGAGCGGTTTGAGATAGATGGTACTGCAGCGGAAAAATTAGAACGAGCCCGTCGGGATTCCAGGCGGATCGTTGCGGTCGGCACCACCACCACGCGAGCACTCGAATATGTGATGGATCGGGACGGGGGGTTCGTCCCATCTGCCGGCAAAGCCGACCTGACGATCAAGCCCGGGTACCGCTTTCGTGTTGTCGCAGCCATGCTGACAAACTTTCATCTTCCGCAAAGCTCGCTGCTTGTGCTGGTTTCCACTTTTGCCGGATACGATCTTATAATGAGAGCTTACTCGCACGCTGTAGAGAAGCGTTACCGCTTTTACAGTTATGGAGATTGCATGTTGATAGAATAACCCCAGGCGAATATGGCTGTACTAGAGGTTATCCGAAATTTATTCGTCCCCACAACCGGACGCGGTATCCAAGTTATCGAACCTGCGCCCGCAACTTCTTATTCGGTTCGCCCACTAATTGATAAGAATCTCGACGAAGTGCTTCGTTTGAACCTGCGATGCTTCAAAGACGGCGAGAACTATACGAAGCACACCTTTAAGTATCTGCTGACCCAACCTAACGCTCTGTGTTATCAAATAGTCACGGCAGAAGGGAAGATGGCCGGTTTTGTCTGCGTTCTTGTGGGAGAAGATGGAACCGGACATATTACGACGATAGGCGTCGCTCCGGAACATCGTCGCCGCGGCCTTGCAGAGCGGCTTCTTGCCCGCCTTGATCATGCGCTTATCGAGCGCGGCGTTTCGTCCGCCGTGCTTGAAGTTCGCGTCAGTAACAACGTTGCCCAGCAGGTTTACCGAAACAGCGGCTATTCGGCCGTCCAGCGGCTTCCGAAATATTACAACAACGGTGAGGACGGACTGCTGATGGTCAAGCCGTTGAATCTTGGGCCTGCATCGACCTCGCGATAGCGGCCCACGGATCCAATTGAAACTACACCTCCCGACCATTTACCCGATCACAGACACGGCCCTTGCCGGAATACCCATTCCCGAACAGGTCAAGAGATTGATCGACGGAGGGGCCTCCGTTATTCAGCTCCGGGACAAATTGGCACCGTCGAAGGCCTTTTATGACGATGCGGTAAGTTCCGTTCGGATCGCCCGTGAGGCAAATGTTCGGATCATAGTCAATGACCGTGCTGATATTGCGATGATGGCCGGAGCAGATGGTGTCCATTTGGGACAGACGGACCTTTCGCCGCGTCACGTAAGAAAATTAATGGGACAGGATGCGATCATCGGGTTTTCTACCCATGAACTTGGCCAGGTCGAGGCCGCATTAGCCCTCCCTGTCGACTACATCGCGTTCGGCCCGATCTTCGCTACCCGGACGAAGGCCAAGCCTGATCCTGCTGTCGGGCTTGAGCTGCTTAGAGCTGCGGGCCGTATCGCACACGGAATTCCGCTTGTTGCGATCGGCGGGCTGAGTTCGGAAAACATCCCTTTGGTGTTCGACGCCGGTGCGGATTCGGCGGCGGTGATCTCCGCATTGATGTCTGATCCAGGCCGTATCTCGTCCGAAATGCGCGGCCTCCTAGCAATAGGCTCAAGAGTATAACACGGTATAACATTGCCAAAATATTACTTGCATTTGATATTGACCTAAGAGATAATACGCGTGTCGGCAGTCCACGCGCCGACTAAACAGCCGGCCCCTAAAAACTGCCACTGCCCTCCTTTTCCAGTTCTGTTTCCGGGAGTTATCCGATCAAATGAGTTTGCTTGATGTAGCGCCGATTATTGAGCAGATGCTGCTCACGTCCGAGAACGTGAGCGATCTGAACTTTTCTTGCGGGCAAAAGCCTCAGGTTGAGATCAACGGTACACTCTACCCGTCTACGCCTTTGGGCCTTGGCCGATTGACGGCCTATCAGACGGAGATGATAGCGATGTCGATACTGCGGGACAACGCCGACGCGGCCGCCCAGTTGGCAAAATATCGTACCGCGGACCTCAGCTATGCCCTTCCCGGAAAATGTCGATTTCGTGTCAACATTTTCCAGCAGCGGAACTCATATTCGATCGTGATGCGTGTCATTCCGCACGAAGTTCCAAGCTTCGAATCGCTTTCTCTTCCGGAACAACTGGCCGACATCTGCGAGATTAGGAACGGAGTGGTGCTGTTGACTGGACCGACTGGATCCGGAAAGAGTTCGACACTGGCGGCGATCATCGACAGGATAAACGAGACGAAGTGTTATCACATCGTCACCATCGAGGACCCGATCGAGTTCCTTCATACCCATAAGAAAAGCACTATTAACCAGCGCGAGGTTGGCGCCGATACGAAGGATTTCGCGTCTGCACTGCGGGCCGCTCTCAGGCAGGCTCCGAAGGTGATATTGGTCGGGGAAATGCGCGACCTTGAGACCGCCGAGATCGCCCTCGAGGCGGCCGAGACGGGCCACCTTGTCCTTTCTACCCTTCACACCATCGATGCTTCGAAAACCATCGACCGTATCATCGGACTCTACCCGAAGAACGAGGAGAGGATCATCCGAACCAGACTGGCGCAAACCTTCCGATACATAGTTTCTCAGCGCCTGATCCCAAAGGGAGACGGTTCCGGGCGTGTGGCAGCCGTAGAGATACTTAAATCGAACCCGCGAACTCGTGAATACATAGAGAAAGGCGAGAGCGAAGGCAAGACCCTTTTGGACGCCATCCGCGACGGCGAGATCGATGGCATGCAGGATTTCGACACGGTGATACGAAAGCTGATCGAATCGAAAAAGATCTCTCTTGAGGACGGGTTATCTTATGCGACGAATCAGAACAACCTTCTGCTCCTGTTGAAGGGCCTCTCCTCGACCGAGGACTATCTAAATCCGGACCGGCCGACGGTAAAGATGCCCTCGCCAATGGCTCCGCCCCCACCCGCTCCGCCAAGTCCTAATTCGGTGCTCGACATGATCGAATAGTCCGCTACTATTATTTCCGGAGTCAGGTCTCTAGTTTTTACTGGACGAAAAGCGAGAAGCCCAATACGAGAAACTCGAAACCTTCTTATGATAATACGCTGCGATAATTGCTCTGTTTCGTTACAGTTAGACGAATCGAAGATCCCGAGCGGAAATTTCACGGTCCGATGTCCGAGATGCCAGAACATGCTTCGGGCAAATAAGGACCAGAAAGGCCGAATCTCTGCAACCGTTCAACAACTGGCCGACAACAAACCCGCACCTGCGGCAGAGGGCGATTCGGGGAATTTTCGGGAAAAGGAATCGGAATTTCAAATCAACAGCGCGCTCAAGTCGCTGCTTTCAGCGCTCAATTCCGGAAACGCCGCGCTGGACGCCCATGACGAAAAGAATGAGAAGCCACGGCGCGTACTCTTGTGCCTTGGTGACAAGAAGGAAGAGGTCGCTCAGATCCTGACGAACAGCGGTTACCGAGTTTACCTGGCACAGACACCGGCGCAGGCGAATGAGCGGCTGCGTGAAGGGAAGACGGAGATCGTCATTTTCTCGCCTGACTTCGCGGCCGAATTCGGCGGCGCCGCTATCCTTCAGCAAAAGGCCAATGCGATGTACACGTCCGAACGGCGGCGATTGTTTTTGGTCTCGCTTGAGGACGGCGGTGCGACGATGAATGCCCACGAGGCGTTCCTCCGAAACTTGAATCTGATCGTGAACACGAGCGATATCCCGCAGCTACCGCTGATCCTCAATCGCGCTGTTCTCGACTTCAACGATCTGTACCATTATCTAAACCGGGGTCTGAATCTCGAGCCGTTATAAGGAGACAGGCTTTCTCGCCTTATGCGCCGCCGGCCGGAAGCAATGTGCGGCAACGATATTGTAGGGGCAGGGCTTGTCCCCGCCGGTCTGCCTTTCCCAGGCAAAAGAACAGCGGGCAGCCAGTATGCTGCCCCTACAATTACTTTTTTAGACGTCCGTGCCCGTGATTGTGGGCAGGTAATAAGACATTGCGGACCTTGCTTTATAGCCTGTCGGCGATGGCGAGTTCGCAGACAAGGATTTCCAGTTGAAGGCGGCCGGCGGTGTTGCCGCTGCCCGCGATGGAATTCTTGATGGAGACATCGGTTTTCGCGATCCGCGCGATTGAGCTCTCAAAGCTTTGCGGCCGATGGGTGCGCGCTGCGGCAAGAAACTCCTGCCTCGAAGAGCCAAAAACCCTGGCTGCGTCGATCACTTCCTTCGATGTGGCTCCATCGAGGAACATCTGGCTTGCCATGATCAGCCGGCGATAGTTTGAGGAAATCAGCCCGAGGAGAGCAAGCGGTTCGATGCCATCGTCAAACAACTTCCGAAGCGTGAGAAGAGCTTCGCGTTTTCGCCCGGCCATCAAATGATCCGTCAGCGCAAAGTTTGAGATCTCGACTGTATGAGGGACTAGCGAGTCGATCAACTCGCGTGTCACCACGCCGTGGGGAAGCGCCGCGACTGCCAACTTTGCTATCTCTGAATTCAATTGTCGTAGGTTGTCACCGACTCGAGCGACGAGGTACGAGACGGCCTGGCTGTCGGATCTGGCTCCGAGCTCGTGCAATCGGCCTTCAGCCCATCGACGGACCTCGTGCGTTTTTAACTTCTCGAATTCGACGGCGGTCGTCTGATTCCTGAGCAACTTTCCTGCTTTCCGGACGCTATTCAACTCATCTGCAAGAAAAACAACCACCGAGCTTGGGCTGGGACGCTCGAGATAAGCAGCTAGGGCATCTGTATCGGCTTCTTTCAGCGTGTCCCGGTTCGAGGACTGGGCAATGCGAACGTCGCGGATCAGAATGACGCGTCGTGCCGCCATCACCGGCAGTTGCTCGGCCGCTGCCAGTGCCGATCGTAGATTTTCAGGAGTGTTCAGGCTGTATTCGCTCTCATTGAACTCGCGCAGGTCGCCCTCGCCAAAACAGATATCGACAAGGTACTTTGCCGCCACATCACGCTGATAAGTCTCTTCGCCAAACAACGTATAGACCAAAGCGATCTCCCGCCGCCGAAGCTGATCTCGTAATTGTTGGCGTGTAATGGGCATTTCTATAGCCGCAAAAAGGCACAAGATTCGCAAAAGAAAAAAATCAACGACTTAGAACATACTTTTTGATCTGAAATTTTTGGCAGCCGAAGTTGACCAAAAGGCCGTGTTCTATTCGCGAAGATCGAAGATAGCCAAGCAATTGAGCCACATGTTCCTCGATCAAATTCGAACAAGCCTTGACCTCGACAACTAAACAATCCTCAATGAAAAGATCGGCATAATATTCCCCAATAACTGTTCCGTCTTCATCGAAAACTGATAACGGAAACTGCTGTTCTACCGTTAGACCCATTTTGCGTAGGCGATGGGCAAGTGCGTTCTCATAAACCTTTTCGAGGTGCCCAAAACGATGGAACTTATGGATCGCAAAGCCGGTCTCGCGAACGAGGTCGCAAAGTTGGAAGATGCTACTGTCATTTCGCTCCTCGAAAAGAGCCTTCAGCACAGAATCACCCATAGATCATTTGAGTCTTTCTTATCGCCAGTTTTGTGACTTTTGTGCCTCTTTGCGGCAATTCATCCTGGTTCATTTCTTCTCTTCCTTCACACCCATTCCGTTTACAATTGTCGACACCACCGTTTCAGAGAATGCACGGGCGATGCGGTCTACCGCCGGGTCTTCTTCGTTAAAGAATGAACGCGGGTCGGACGAGAATTCGAATGAATCGCGGAAAATGAAATTTTGATTGTCGTAAAGGACCCTGTCCTCTTTGAGGTCGCGGATGGTCACGGCTGAAATGATCGTGATCTCGTAAACGCGGGCACGCCCTTCACGGTCGAGCAGCACACCGGTGAAGCTGAAGTCACGGATGGTGCCTTCGATCACGGCGTCTGCACCGCGAGTCGTTCCCTGCACCTTCAAACCCCTGCCGCGGCGAATGATCTCTTTTGATACAGCCTCCGTAAACCGCGAGCTTACTCGATAGCGCAGTGCCTGGGCCTCGAACTGAAACGCCGGCACTGCGATAGTCTTTATGTGCTTCGGTAAGCCGGTATTCGTCACCGGCTTGTAGCATTCCGTGAAGCCGGCAACAACAACGGTAAGAATAAAAATTGCTGCGATCTTCAAGTACATCATTTAGCTTTCACATGGAGCAGCGGCCCAATTACCCGCAGGGTCTCAACAGTCGCTTTGACGTCGTGGACCCTTACGATGCTGGCCCCGTTCCATACCGCGATGGCCGCCGTTGCCAGCGAGCCGATCAAGCGATTGTCGGGCGGTGCGTCACCGAGCAGCCTGCCGATAAACGATTTCCGCGATGTGCCGACCAGTATCGGAAATTGCGAAAAGTCTGCGACAAGTTTATCAAGTTTCCCGATCAGTTCTAAATTTTGCTCCGGTGTTTTGCCGAAACCGATGCCGACGTCGAGCACGATCTGTTCCGGGGCGACACCGAAGGAAAGCGCGGCATTGGTCGATCGGCGAAAATCATCGGCAACGTCGTGCAGAATGTCTTCGACAGGCGGCTGCGAGTGCATCGTCTCGAACGCACCCCGCGAATGCATCAACACAAGCCCTGCGTTGTGTTTGGCGGCAACCAACGCGGTCTGCTCATCAAACCGTAGGCCGGAGATGTCGTTTATGATCTCGGCCCCCGCTTCGACTGCGGCCCGGGCGACCTCGGCTTTAGACGTGTCGATCGAGATCGGAATATCGAACCGATCCGATATCGCCTGGATAACCGGAACAACGCGAGTGGTCTCTTCGTCAGCTGAAACCCGGCTGCTTCCTGGCCGCGTCGATTCGCCGCCGATATCGATGATATCGGCACCGTCCGAGATCATTTGGTCGGCGTGCTTCAACGCCGACTCAACGTCCGAAATTCGCCCACCATCGGAAAAGCTGTCCGGCGTGACATTGAGGATAGCCATTACTCGCGGACTAGTCAGATCGAAATCCCTCTTGGACGTTTTCCAGATCATATTCTCTATTCGAACGGGCGAGTAAGTATATGAGAATACGGCTGTTAACCTACCGCTATCCGACGATCTTCAAACAGAAAAGGGATGAAAGCCGAAACCTTCATCCCTTATTCTTTAGCCCTGATCCTTTGATCACGCGGTTGCCGGATTATTCGGCGTCATTGGCGGGAGGATCGGTTTCTTGAATCGGCTCTTAGCCTCTTCTGTTTCTGACGTTCCGCCTTCGTCGGTTGTGGACGGGGCTGGGTCGTCGCCTTCGATAGGCAGACCGGCAATAACGCGACGCATTTGGGCATTATCGAGCGATTCGTGCTCGAGCAATGCTTCGGTCAACCGTGCCATGGCCTCACGATTGTCTTCGAGTATCTTCTTCGCCTTTGCGTACTGTTCCGACACTATCCGGTTAACTTCCTGGTCGATCTTGATCGCCGTGCTCTCCGAAAAATCACGATGCTGAGCAATTTCGCGGCCGAGGAAGATCTGCTCTTCCTTTTTCCCGTAGGCAAGCGGCCCAAGGTCCGACATTCCATATTGGCAGACCATCGCTCGGGCGATCTCGGTAGCCTTTTCGATATCGTTCGACGCTCCGGTCGTCACCTGGCCAATGAAAAGCTCTTCTGCCACACGGCCGCCCATCGAGTTGGCGATCATAGCAAGCAGCTCCTCCTTTGTACGGCCAAGAATATCGGCTTCCGGCAGGAAGAATGTCACACCGAGAGCTCGGCCACGAGGCACGATGGTCACCTTGTGGACCGGGTCGCTTTCCGGAATATTCATTCCCACAAGGGCATGTCCGGCCTCGTGGATCGCCGTCAAACGGCGTTCCTTGTCCGACATGATCATGCTGCGGCGCTCGGGCCCCATCATCACCTTGTCCTTGGCAAACTCAAGATCCTTCAGCGTCACGACCTTCTTATCATTTCGCGCCGCTACAAGAGCGGCCTCGTTAACAAGGTTGGCCAGATCAGCACCGGTGAAACCAGGCGTGCCTCGAGCGATCACGTTCACATCGACATTTTCATCCAGAGGGATCTTTCTCGTGTGAACCTTAAGAATTCCCTCACGCCCGCGGACGTCCGGAAAACTGACGACCACCTGCCGGTCAAAACGGCCCGGCCGCAACAAGGCAGGGTCGAGCACGTCAGGCCGGTTCGTCGAGGCCATCAAGATGACGCCATCATTGGATTCAAAACCGTCCATTTCGACGAGAAGCTGGTTTAGGGTCTGCTCCCGCTCATCATGACCGCCGCCAAGGCCGGCACCGCGATGACGTCCGACCGCGTCGATCTCGTCGATGAAGATTATGCACGGAGCATTCTTTTTACCCTGTTCGAAAAGGTCACGGACGCGGCTGGCGCCGACGCCGACAAACATCTCGACGAAATCAGAACCGGATATCGAAAAGAACGGCACGTTCGCCTCACCGGCGACCGCTTTAGCAAGCAAGGTCTTACCCGTTCCCGGGGGGCCCATCATGAGCACACCTTTCGGTATCTTGCCGCCAAGTTTTTGAAATTTTTGTGGGTCCTTAAGAAACTCGATGATCTCTGTAAGCTCTTCTTTCGGTTCCTCAACTCCCGCAACATCCTTAAATGTAATGCGTTTTTGCTGGTTGTTAAGAAGTTTCGCTTTCGACTTACCAAAGCTCAGAGCTTTGTTGCCGCCGGCCTGCATCTGACGCAGGGTGAACGCCAGAAACCCGATCAACAGCAGGAACGGAAGAGCCTGAATAAGTATCAGCCAGCCAAGCCCGCTTGACGCGGCCTCCTCCGTGATCTTGACCGCCGCTGCCGGATTCGCCTTGTTAAAGTCAGCCAGCCACTTATGAACCATTTCGCGAGTCGCGTCGCTGCCGATTGTGGTTACAAATTTATTACCCGCCTGGTCTGTGAACTCAATGGCCGAATTCTTGAAAGCCGCTTCTTTAAATTCCTTGTTCTCGATGCGGGTCCCAGCCATATCGATGGTTAGCTCCTGGGCGGCCTTTGTCTGCTTGTTATTAAAGAACCAGACGAATATCAGTGCGCCCGAAATGACCACCAACCAAAGTAAGATCTGTTTAACCTTAGAACTCAATTTAAAGCCTCCAAATATACTGCCGCCTTTCGGACGGAAGTTTTACCATTGCCATATGATGAGAAACCGGAGCCTCTCGTTGCTGCCTAACCAGCCCGACGCCTGTAATAAGCGTCAATCTTCAATTGTAGTTGCGCGGTGCCTAATTATCAACCTTAATGTTTTCGTAACGCAGCCGCCCACCGGACCTTCGGACCGCCCCTCCTGCGGGCAGTTCAGCTACTCGGCCGCTCTTTTCACTCGAGATAAGGCGTTCGATCGCCTCGATATGCTTCAGTCCGATCGATCGAAGGCTGCCGCGCCGGGCTTTTAGCCACGAACGTAGGAGATCTCGGCGTTCCTCAGGCCGAAGGCCTTTTAGACTTTCGATGGGCAGTTGCTCCGGGAGACTCTCAGATACTGTCGCAGTCTCGGTCAACGGCGTCGAGGCCTCGGGTTTCGTTGCCTGCTGCATAAGCTCAGCGGTTTGGGTAAGCGTCTCGATGATCTTCGGATTAAAGTCCCTAAGCATCGGGATCAGCAGTTTCCGCACCCGGACACGTTTGAACGAGAGGTCCTCGTTCATCGTATCGTAACGAAACTCGACTCCCGACTCCCTGCAAAAATTTTCCGTATTCTCTCGCCTTGCCCATCGGAGTAGAGGGCGAACAAGCCGGACTGCGGCAGGAAAGGGGAGAGTAGGATTGGCAGAGTCCGTTGAGGGGTCGAGGTCGGTTTGGGTTTCTTCTGATAAAACGTCCGCCGGTTCCACAACATCAATACTCCGCAATTCTCTCACAACCGGCATGGCCGATAGGCCGTGAATGCCGCTTCCGCGAATAAGGTTGAGAAGAAAGGTCTCGGCCTGATCGTTCATTGTATGGGCGGTTATCACCCAGCTCGCTTTGAGTTTCCTCGCGGTTGAGTGAAGGAATTCGTAGCGTGCGATCCGCGAGTTTTCCTCGAGATTGCCTTTTGTCTTCAGCGAAGCGTGCCCAACGGCCAGTTCGAACCGTCGTTCACCGGTGACCTGTTTAACGAATACCTCGTCGGCATCGCTTTCGCGGCCGCGGAGCTTGTGGTTAAAATGGGCTGCAACTATTCGTAGGTCAAGTTTCTTGCGTTTACGGAGTTCGTCGATCGCAAGAAGAAGAGCGAGGCTGTCGGCTCCCCCGGACAGAGCGACCACAACCGTTTCGCCCGCAAAAGGCAGGCCGAGCTGTCGCCATTCGGTGATCAGGCCAAGTACAAATTTGTGCACATGTAAATTATAGTCAGAAAGCTGAGGTTTTGGCCGCAAAGAGGCACAGAATACGCACGAATGATCAGTTGATTGCGTTTTGCGTTCGTTCTGCCCCCCAAACCTCTCAGAATTTTTGTGCCTGATCAGCCCGAAAAGCTGGCCGCTTTTGAAGTAAGAATGTGCAACGGGAGGTGCAGACGAGCTTTTGCTTGTCATTGACGATCTCCGTCTGCCAGTGGGCCATTGTTCTGCCCGTAAAGACGGGGCGTGACGTCACGGTCAACTTGCCTTTGCTGACGGCGCGAACATGGTTTCCATTTATTTCGACGCCGACCGGAGTTACCTTTTCAAGATCGGCGTTTGAGACCGCGCCGATCGATGCAGCAGTCTCGGCAAGGTACATCGAGATGCCGCCGTGCATTATCCCGACATATTGATGGACCTTCGGGGTTACCTCCATCGAAAGCACGACCTGTTCGGGTGTAACTTCAACGATCTCAACGCCCAAAAAACGCATCAGTTCGTTGTTTCCGGCTTCGGCAATTATCGTTTCCTTAACCATTCAGCTTTGCCTTCGCGGCCCTAAGCGCTTCGGTGACACGAACGGGCGATGTCCCGCCTTTCACATTCTTCGAGCGGATCGTATGGTCGAGATCGAGCGCGGCAAAGACGTCCGATTCGATCAATGGCGAATGTTTCTGAAGCTCTTCCAGCGGGACCTGGTTGAGGTCACGGCCGTGGTCAAGTGCCGAAAGCACGATCCGCCCGGTGACGTCGTGGGCCGTTCTGAAAGGCATCCCCTTTCGGACCAAATAATCGGCGAGTTCGGTGGCGTTTAGATATCCATGCGTTGCCGCCTCACGCATCCGCGACTCATTGACCGAGAGATTGTCGAGCACGATGGCCGAGATCCTGAGGCATTGCACCGTTGTTTCCAGAGTGTCGAAGACCGCTTCCTTGTCTTCCTGCATGTCCTTGTTATAGGCAAGCGGCAACCCTTTCATCATTGCAAGCAGGCCGGCATGATGGCCAAACACACGCCCCGACTTCCCGCGCACCAGTTCGAGCGCATCCGGATTCTTTTTTTGAGGCATCAAGCTAGATCCGGTTGAAACTGCATCGCTTAAGGAGATGAAGCCAAACTCTGTCGAGGCATAGAGGATCAGGTCCTCGGCCAGACGTGACAGGTGCAGCATGACAAGCGAACATGCACCGGCAAATTCCACCGCGAAATCGCGATCGGAAACCGCATCGAGGCTGTTTAGTGCGACACGTTCGAAGCCGAGTTCCCTTGCGACCTCTTCCCGGTTCAAATGAAACGAAGACCCGGCGAGTGCGGAGGCACCAAGCGGAAGCACGTTCACCCGTTTTCTGACATCTGCCAGCCGTTCGATGTCCCGCTCCAGCATCTCGAAATAAGCGAGGCACCAATGGGCCCATAGAACTGGCTGCGCTCTTTGTAGATGAGTATACCCGGGCATCACTGCGTGCAGGTGGCGCTCGGCGGCGGCGATCACTGACCGCTGGGTGCCGCGCAGATCGCCAGTCAGATGATCCATTTCTCCACGCAGCCAGAGTCGAAACGCTGTCGCAACCTGATCGTTCCGGCTGCGTCCGGTGTGAAGCTTTTTCCCAAGGTCGCCGACAAGCTCAACCAGCCGCGTCTCGATAAATGAATGAACGTCCTCGGCGTCGAGAACCAGATAATCAGGATCTTCTTTAGCCAGAAGCAGGAGCGTGCGAAGTGAGCCGGCGACCAACGCCGCTTCCTTCTCCACAAACACGCCCGCCCCATGTAAGGCGTGGGCGTGAGCTATGCTGGCCTGGATATCGGCTTCAAAAAGACGGATGTCGAAACCGAAGGATCGGTTGAACCGAGCAAACGTCTCGTCCGGTTTTCCGGTAAACCGCCCGCCCCAGAGTTTTTCGGTTTTTGCCATCGTGTGCCTTCTTTGCGTTCTCTGCGCCTTTGCGTGAGAATAATTTTCACGCAAAGTCGCAGAGTTCGCAAAGTAAAGAAATTGATAGCATTAAGCGTACGACCGATTTCGACAATGGAAAAGAAGATCAACAAAGTAGTACTCGCATATTCGGGCGGGCTGGACACATCGGCAATGCTTCTGTGGCTGAAAGAAACTTATGGCTGTGAGGTTGTGTGCTATTGCGCCGATGTAGGGCAGGGCGAAGAGATGACGGGGCTCGAGGAAAAGGCACTCGCGACCGGTGCTTCGAAGCTATATATCGAGGACCTGCGCGAGGAGTTCGTCAAGGACTTTGTCTGGACGGCGGTCAAGGCAAACGCATTGTACGAAGGCGTTTACCTGCTTGGGACATCGCTTGCGCGGCCGGTGATCGCCAAGCGCCAGATCGAGATCGCTCAACGTGAAGGTGCCGACGCCGTCGCCCACGGAGCGACCGGCAAGGGCAATGACCAGGTCCGGTTTGAGCTTACGTATTATGCCCTTCAGCCAGATATAAAAGTGATCGCCCCTTGGCGGCATTGGGAATTCAAGGGACGTGCCGACCTGATCGCGTACTGCGAAAAACACGGCATTCCGGTGACCGCTTCCGCAGAAAAGCCCTATTCCACCGACCGTAACCTGATGCACATCTCTTACGAAGGTGGCATTCTCGAAGACCCGTGGGCTGAGCCGCCTGAAGACATATTCCTTCTCACAAAGTCGCCGGAAACATCCGCGGACAATGCTGAAAAAATAACTATCACTTTTGAAAAAGGAGAACCGGTCGCAATAAACGGCATCGCCCACGGAGCCGTCGATCTGCTGGGCCAATTGAATTTTCTTGGTGGCGAAAACGGCATTGGCCGCGTCGATCTGGTCGAGAACCGTTTCGTCGGGATGAAGTCCCGCGGTGTTTATGAAACGCCGGGCGTGACCATCCTGCAGGCCGCCCACCGTGCGCTCGAATCCATCACCATGGACCGCGAGGTGATGCGCCTCCGTGATTCGCTCGGTACAAAGTTCGCTGAATCGGTTTACTACGGCTTCTGGTTCGCTCCGGAGTTCGAGATACTCCGCTCGATGATCGATCAGACCCAAGAGACCGTCAGTGGCGACGTCCGCCTGAAACTATACAAAGGCAACGCCATCGTTACCGGACGCCGCTCGCCAAATTCGCTCTACCGTGAACGCATCGCAACTTTCGAAGACGACGCCGGTGCCTACGACCAACACGACGCCGAAGGCTTCATCAAGCTTCAGGCATTACGGCTGCGGTTACGGAATATGGAATAGGCAGAAACACGACCAGTAGGGAGTGTGCCTCGTTGAGTAGATTGGACTGAACGAATATGAAGTGTTTAGCGTGCGGCAGTGAATCGTTGGTCGGAGGTACGGTCGTTGATTCCAACGGTTCGAGACCGATATTCAAACTTGATGATGCTTCGGTCTGGAAGAGCCTGTTCGGGGTCGGCACCCGCGATATTCGCGGCTACGGCTGTGTGCATTGCGGGCATCTTCAGCTCGCCGTTGATTTCAGCGAGAAGGACGTTCAGCGATACCAACAATTCGAAGGCGAACAGCCGGGCGTACTCGAACGCCTCGCCTCTGAGAATGACAAAAGTAGGTGAATGACGCAGAAGGCCGGCTCGGATCCGCTCCGTAACTCTGATTAAATATGCACCAGGATGCAATCGCTCAATGGCACAATGTCGTTCGCACCGGCGACGCGAGCGGACTGGATGATCTGCTGGCGGATGATGCTGTTTTTTATTCGCCGGTCGTTCATACGCCGCAGGTTGGTAAGGCGATCACGACGATGTATCTGACGGCAGCGTTGCACGTTTTTGGGAACGGTTCGTTTCGTTATGTGCGTGAGGTGGTGGGTGAGAGCGATGCGGTTCTGGAGTTTGAGACCGAGATCGACGGCATCGCTGTTAACGGCGTTGATATGATCAAGTGGAACGATGACGGGCAGATTATCGAATTCAAAGTAATGGTCCGCCCGCTCAAGGCCATCAACCTGATCCACCAGAAGATGGCCGCTATGTTGGCCAGACACGGCTGACATTTCTTCTCCGGACGCCCGCTTGAATTCGCCCTATCGTCTTCGGGTCCCGTTCAATTGCATTGTACTGGAAACCCAATGGGGTGTATGCTGGAAGGGTTCAGAGTCCAGCTAACTCTCTTCTCAGACGCCTCGGAAACCGCCGTCTCATCTGACCGTTCCAGCTTCAACCGAGTTTCAGGAGAAACGCATGAGCAGTCTAATTATCAACAAACGCCAGGTAAACGGCGTTGTAATCGTAGATCTTGACGGGAAGATCTCTCTGGGCGAATCGAGTCAGGAGCTTCACCAGTCGCTTCGGGAACTCGTAGCTTCCGGCAAGCGGCATGTGCTTCTCAACATGGCAAAGGTCACGGCCATAGATTCCAGCGGCCTTGGTTCCATAGTCGCGGGATACTCAACACTTCAGGCGTCCGGCGGTGCACTAAAGCTCATTAATCTGCCCGATCGCGTTAGCGATCTAATGACGATAACCAAGCTCTACACGGTCTTCGAAATTCTCGAGGACGAGACCGCCGGCATTAACAGCTTTGATATCCCAATCGACCTGGTCACCCAACGCCTGGACGACGGCCCTCCGGAAGAAGCGAAAGCAGGAAGTTCGCTCCTTTGATCTCACGGGAGTCCGCAACAATGAAGATCGTAAACTTGCTCATTAACGAAGATGTTCTCAAAGCCG
>JBGTCF010000284.1:0-15341 GCA_041748975.1 Pyrinomonadaceae bacterium | reverse complement strand
TTAAATGAACCCGGAACCGGAAGGATGGCCCGCCATTCGCCTGAAAAAACGACGTAAACGACGTATACCAGGCCGTTCACGGCAAACAGCCACATAAAAAAGAAGTGGATCTGCAACCCCTCGGCAAGCCGTTGTGGCATTCCGAGCCCGTCGTAAAACCACTGAGGAAAAAAGTGAAAAAGCTCGTATGGCCCAAGCCACAACCCGTAGACGGGATTTGCCCAGTAGATCAGCAGGCCGCTCCAAATCATCATCGCTAGCAGCGGAAAATTGACCCAGTGAAGCCATCTGACCGCCAGCGTATGTTTTTTTTCGAGCCGCTTTGCCATAAGGGCGTTGATTCCGCGATTATAAAATATTAGGCGTCGATGTTTTAATCACCCTGAATCTGTAACGGCCGCAATTTCGAAGTGCATCTATATGTATATGCTTATGAGATACAAGACCGTATTCGCGTCGTTGCTTCTGGCGGTTTCAGTACTGGTCGGGGCGGGCTGCCGGACGGAAGTTACGACCGACCAAACTGAACAGACCTCTGTCGCCGCCGCTTCGCCGTCGCCTGCCGCTATCATCCCGACGGCCACGGACAATGAATTTAACGGGGAAAAGGTCGAGAAAACCGACGATGAATGGCGATCTGTGCTTACGCCCGAACAATTCCACATTCTCCGCGAAGATGGAACGGAACGCGCTTTTTCAGGGGAGTACGACAGCAACAAAGAGCCGGGGGACTACCATTGCGCGGCATGCAAACTGAAACTATTCAGATCCACGACGAAGTTTGATTCGGGTACTGGCTGGCCAAGCTTCTATGAGCCTGTTTCGGCAAAGAATGTCATCGAGAATGAAGACCGCAGCTATGGAACCGTCCGGACCGAAATAGAATGTGCCCGGTGCGGATCACATCTCGGCCATGTTTTTGACGACGGGCCAGAGCCGACGGGGCTGCGATATTGCATAAATTCAGTATCGTTGAAGTTTGTCGGTATGGCTCCGAAATAAGTGATCGGTTAAAAGTGATAATTATTACTTATTAGCACTTCTCACTTATAACCTATTCCGAAATTGCTCAGTCAGTTACCAGTTGACCTTTCCTTCTTTGGTAGTGTCGATCTGTGCCAACTCGACGCCCTCATTGTAGAAAAAGATCTTCATGTTATCGAAAAGGAATTGGTGTGAATCGGAGTTCGAGACATCGAGGCCGAAGTGGTTGATAAGCTGTTTTTGTTTTTCCTGCCACTCGGCCCAGCAGCCCTTGCACATCTCGCCGCCGATCTTTTGTCCTAGTTCGGTCGGGATAGGGGCATAACCCAGAGCCTCGCCCTTTTGCCCGCAACGCCCACACTTAAATTTGTCACCAAATAAAGCCATAGGGGGATTCTACCACGACCCGCCTGGTTCGGCATTGCGGATAGCCTCCAGAACTTCGCTATCGGCAGGTTTGAAAAGGCTTAACGGCTGGGCTTTGTGATAAGCGATCTTGCCGCCTTTGTCGATGACAACGACGCCGCGGGCCGAGCGGCCGGGCAGCCAGGATTTCATATCGTACATTTCAGATACTTTGCGATCGGCGTCGGAAAGAAGGCGGAGAGGCAACCGATTCTTTTCGGCAAAGCCCTTGTGAGATTCCACCGAGTCAGTCGATATCCCAGCAACCTCGGCACCAGTCGCCTGATAATCTGACCAATGGTCCCGCACCGAACACATCTGCGCCGTGCAAACAGGCGTGTTATCGCCAGGGTAGAAGAGCAATACAACGGTTTTGCCACGGTGGTCGCTAAGCGTCCAGTTATTGCCGTCGCCGTCTTTAAGCGTGAAGTCAGGTGCTGTGTCGCCAATGTTCATTGTTCCACCTCTATTCTATCGAAAACTGTTTCCAACTCCTTTTCACGGATCAGGTCGTCAATGACCGACTCGACTCGTGACCGCGACAACTCATCGACTAGAATCATATCCGTAGCCCAGAAGTATGTCCCGGAAAGGCATTCACCGCTTAGTTTATTTTTCTCTACGAGTGAATGAATGTTCTTGTATGTGAAGAACGAAGCGATCCACTTTTCACCATTCTCATAGGTTACGATGACGTCCGAGCTATCATCATAGGGGTTCCATTCACCGTCTTCCCACTCTTCGGCCTCAAGCCAAATCTCTTTTATCGGCGATTCTGTCATTGAAAATCCCGAATATCCTTAAACGGCTTCTCTACATCTGTAAAATCCGGCCGATAATAATGTGACGCCGATTCGAATTCCTGCATAAAGCCCTCTTCCATGCCGAGTTCCTCAAGGACCGAAACAGCCTCGAACCATTCGCCTTCCGAGATCCGACGCGAGAGGAGAATGTAACGCTCGTCGGTCGCTGCCTTGTGAGTAGGGTAATACTGGGCCATTAACGAAATGGCGGTTTTGGGTCCGAGCTCGTCGCGGATCCAGCGAAGGTTTGCGGCGAGATCGGCGATGTCGTTGGGCAGGACGAGCAGGCGGATCATTAGACCACGTTTGAGTAACGGCTGCGTTGCGGACGAGGGCGTCCGCGTTCCGTCAAATATCAGTTCACTGCCCATCTGACGGTGCATTTCCTTTATCGCCGCATGGGCGAATCGGGGATAATTACGGACTTTTGAGTACTTAAAGCCTGAAGCAGCATCTGCATATTTAAGATCGGGAAGGTAGACGTCGACAATGCCGTCGAGCAGTTTCAAGACCTCGACCGAGTCGTACGCATTCGTGTTGTAAACGATCGGCAGGCGCAGGCCTTTTCCAGCGGCGATCAGGATCGCCCTTGCCATCTGTGGTGCGAAGTGCGTTGGCGAGACAAATCCGATATTGTGACAGCCGCGTTCCTGCAGCTCAAGCATCATCTCGGCGAGGCGTTCGTGTGTGACCTCGTTTTTGTTTCTACGCTTTGCGGATAGGAGTGTCCGCGTTCCCCAGGTCTGCGAGATCTGATAATTTTGGCAGTAAACGCAGCGGAGATTGCAGTTACCGAAAAAGATATTTCCCGCACCGAGTGTACCCGACAGGCAAGGTTCTTCGCCAAAATGCGCGGTGTAGCTTGAGACGATCGGCAGGCGGCCCGAATAGCACGCCGCGATCTCGTCGTTAAGACGATCGTTGCCGCAATCCTTCGGGCAGACCGTGCATGAACGCAGGAGCCTTTCGAGCTGCTCCACGCGTTTCTCAAGCTCATTCGCCGCCAAGAGTGTTAGATACTTTGGGTCCATTCTTCTTTTTTTTTATCCTAGCCGTCGCCATTCCGCTGAATCTGCCCTTTGGCTCGTACTTCTCGATTACGGTTCTTGGAGCGACTTTGTTGGCAAGAGCCCAAACGAAATCCATCTCGGCGTTCACTGTTGCGGTTGCCATCCGGGTTTCACGCAGCATCAGCAGACTTCCCCAGAACAGAAACATTATGCCGACGATACCGATCGGGATCGGCAGCCACCGATAAACGCCGAAAAGACCAACGATCGCTATTGATACACTTGTCAGGATAAAAAACCCGAGCCCGTAATAAAATGCCGCCATCGCGTGCTGCAATATCCTTGAGCGGCTCGTGACTTTATCCAGGAGATCGACGATGACCTCGAGCCGTTCGTCATACAGCGGGACATCGTCCTTATTAGTGACATAGATCAATTCGCCGAGTCGAACTTCGAGGGCGCGGACGCGATCGACAACTCGGCCGAGCCTTGTGGAAGTCGACAGCACAAGTGAGCCGGTGGCTGAGATCAGCAGAGTCGGCGTAACCATCGCCGTGAGAAACTCGATCGTCGAACTCAATAGCTGCGGATTGACATTTACTAGCTCGCCAGCGGCCATAACAACGAATTCTACGCTATAATCCTACAAAACTAAATTATGCCCACGGATGAAAAAACGAAAGGTTCGGTTGTGAAAACATCGATCGAAAGCAAAGCCCTCGAAGGCAATCCGCTCGGCGATCCGCACGTGCGCGACCTTTATGTCTATTTGCCACACGGTTATGACGAAGGCACCGAGCGATATCCTGCAGTTTATTGCCTCACTGGCTTTACAGGACGCGGGAAGATGCTTCTCAATGATCACGCCTTTACACCCAACCTCGCCGAACGGATGGACCGTCTGATAGCCGCCGGTGTTATTAAACCAATGATCGTTGTGATGCCCGATTGCTTTACCTATTACGGCGGCTCGCAATACATCAATTCAATGGCGACCGGAAATTACGAAGACTATCTGACTCGCGAAATAGTGCCGTTCGTGGACGAGACCTTTCGAACACTAGCGTCTCGATATACGCGAGCAGTTATGGGCAAATCGTCGGGAGGATATGGCGCCCTAATTATGGGGCTAAGGCACGCCGACCAATTCGGGCTGGTGTGCTCTACGGCTGGCGATGCGTATTTTGAAGTATGTTATCCCAGTGATTTTACTAAAGCGTTCCGGCTCATAAAAGGCGACCCCGAGGGATTTATGAAGCGTTTTCACTCATCTGAAAAGCAGAGCAAGGACGACCACCACGCCTTGAATACGATCGGAATGAGCGCATGCTATTCACCGAATGGCACAGGATATGACCTGCCTTTTGACATGGAAACGGGGGAGATACGGAAAGATGTCTGGTCCCGTTGGTTGGAGCATGACCCGGTAAGGCTTGTGGAAAAATATGTGGAAAACCTAAGAAGCCTTAAGCTGCTGTATTTAGACGCCGGCACGCGTGACGAATATTCGCTCGATATAGGCGCACGGGTCCTGGCAAAGCGGCTGCGTGATTATGACATCCCGCACATCCACGAAGAATTCGACGACGGACATATGGGTATCTCCTATAGATATGACCGCACGTTAGAATTAATATCGGAAAATATTTCAGCCGCGGATTTGCACCAATAACGAGGATCGGACAAGAAATTCAAATCCGCGTCATCCGCGCTGAATCAGCGGCCAAATTTTCTTCCAAAACGCGCTCGACCTCACCGCCCATGCGGCCGGTCGCCATGTACCACATCATTTTGAAATCGCTGATAAACGACCAGAGAGGAAATCTAAAACTGGCGGGCTTGTTCTTTTCAATGACGAAATGGGCAAACCATGCAAAGCCGTAGCCTATGACAAAAAAGGCGGGAAAGAAATACCATTGGCCGCTGGCTACGAAAAAGACCAGTAAAATGATACCAAGCGACGTTCCGATAAAATGCAGCAGACGCGTCAACGGTTTACTGTGTTCCTGTACATAGAAGTCCCAAAATTCGGAGTAGTTTTGCGGGTCAGTGTTCATAGATGCTCTCCATTTACCCCCGCATACTAATATTTTATGCCGCTCTTTTCAATTCCGCCGCTGCCGGTTTAATATCGGGCAGCTTGATCTGCTTTGCCCAACCCAGCTTTTTGAAGATGCTGATCGCGATCCAGTTCATATCGAACTGATACCATTTCAATCCATGGCGGGCCGACGTCGGAAACGCATGATGATTATTGTGCCAGCCCTCGCCGAAGGTGAGTATCGCGACGAACCAATTGTTGGTCGAGAGATCGCCGGTTTCGTGCGGGCGCTTGCCGTAAATATGCGAGAGCGAATTTACAAACCATGTTGTGTGCCAACCGACAACGACCCTTGCGAATACTCCCCACACGACGAATTGCCATCCGCCGAGGGCAAAAAGCAGCAAAGCCGATAATATGATCGGAACGTAGAAAAATCGCGAGATCAGGACCTGCCCTTTATCTTTCAACAGATCGGGCACGTATCTATTCATTGTCGCGGCATCATGGTCCTGCGCCGTGCCCAAGAGCACCCAGCCGATCTGCGGCCACCAGAATCCCGAGCGGGCCGAATGCGGGTCTTTATCCGTGTCGACATATTTATGGTGAATACGGTGTGTCGCCACCCATTTGTCGGGCGGATCCTGCATCGACATTGTGCCAAGAATGGTAAGAAAATATTCGAGCCACTTTGGCGCCGTAAAGCTGCGGTGGGTCAGTAGACGGTGCCAGCCAAGGCCGACGCCGAGACTGCCGACGATCCAATTTCCGATCAACAGCACAGCCAAATTTTGCCAGCTCAAGGAGAAAAATACCGGGATTGCCGCCAGATGAAATGTCGTCACGATCGCGACATTTTTCCAATTGACTCCGCTGCGGGACTTTTCGAATTCGAGGACGTTTTGCATCAAATATTTACTGCAGTCATTAAAGTAAGACCATTTTAGGGTATCAGGTCGGCGGCCCGGCCATTGTAATAATTGGGTAAGAATCGGATCTACGTGATATCCGGCGAGGTCATTTGCTGCTCCGCGATATGCTTGAGGCGGTTATTTCGAGTGCTAACCAGGTTTCGTAAATGGCGTTCGAGAAGAAGTGTGTCGACCATTTTGCCAAGAACTCCTAAGGGCGATGTCCACTCAATCGTGTCCACCATGAGAGTTCCAGCATCAAGCTTTTGAAACTCATGGATGTGTTTGAAGTTCCTAAAGCGTCCCTCGATCATCTCATCGACAAATAGCCGCGGACGATCAAACTCGACGACCTTTACCATCAGCCGCTGACGCATTCCGAAATGTGTCCCCTCGAATGTGACGGTCTGGCCGGGCCCGATCATTCCGTCGGTAACCCCGCCAACCGCTTTCTCATTAGTCTGGATCGTGGTCTCGGTATGAAGCCGGATGTCACGCATGAGGTCGAAACATATCTCGGGTGGGGCATTGATGTGTGTTTTTAAGACTATCGTCGGCATACTAATGCAGCTAGGTCAGCTAGATGGTTGAAGAGACGAAAATTGCCACCCGTTTTTATAAACCGGCGTGAAACCGACATCGGAACGCAGAAAGAGCTTTTTAGGCTGGGTCAGATTTAATTGCTCGACCAGATTGGCAAGGCAGCTGTCGATCATATATAGCTTTGCAGCGCGTTCGATCGTTAGGAGCCAATCAAACGGACTATCGGTTTTTTCGTCGACATAAACGATTTGAAACTCTCGTTGGATCTCAGCCGGGATCGGGATCCGCATTTCGACGTCAGACCCCTGATCGTGGACCAGAACATAATCGCCCTCGATTCCCAGACTATTATAAAGAGCTTCTTCACGTTCTTTGTCTCGCTCGATCTTGAGCTTCCATTTGAGGTCGAGGGAAACGCCTGCAACGGCGTATTTGTACTCATCGAATTTGAGTGATCTTGCCAGCCGCGGATCGCAGATGTTAAGACCGCTCAGGAAACTGTAAAGAATGATGGTGCGGTCGCACCGATGTTCACGTATCAAGTCAAGCGGTTCATTGAGAAAGAAATCTCGGGAATCGGGAGGAGATTTTTCAACTCCGACGAATTGTACGCCGGGCTTTACACGCCGGAACATATCCACGAACCGTGCATCTATCGGCCACACCACCTCGTGACCGCCTTCCAGAAAGAAGTCCGCGATCGGCAAGGCAATAACGATATCGCCAATTCCACGCGTTTGAACTAAACCTATCTTTTGCCCCATTTATAGTCGTAGATTGAATTTCGTTCGGTAAAGGTCAGAAGTTGACCCTTACGATCTGGGCTGCGATGACGCCGATGAAACCGCTGATCACATTCAGCGCTGTTCCTACAATCGCAAATGCCGCGACCGTGATAAGTACCGCGACAACAGTGTTGAACCTCCTTTTCTTGAGTCGGTTTACGAAAAAAGCGGCCCCAATGCTCATCACTAATGAAATCAGAAACGCCAGAACGACATACGTTCCGAGGCCCCACATCGCATCGCTCTCGCTGTAACCGTTCATCGCCATCACCATCACGGCAAGGATCATAACGCCCACGGCGACATGGGCTATAAATGTGAGTAAAAAGGTGACTATTCTGGCGGCCATCTAACCCTCTTTCATAGCCTCTTCTGCATACAATTTAGGAGACGCAGAGAGGATAGCATACCCGATATTACAATTGAAGAATTTGCGATCGCCCGGGAAGTCGCCCGCGAGCGGTGGTCTTGCCGAGACCCTTCAGTGCTATTTGCTAGCGCCCAGGCGATATCTCACAATGCGGCCGATCAGGTCGAGCGGCAACTCAGATCCAATTGGAAACTGAACTGTGCCCTTGCCGCCCTTATAGGCAGCTATTTCTTCCCCTAGCTCTTCGGAATCACGCGGGGCCGGGTAAACGCTGATGTGAGACTTGAATGCGGCGAAATGGACGAGATTCTTTCCTCCGAGCCTAAATGTCGGTATCCGATAGCTGATCGCCTCAACCGCTTCAGGAGCCGCTTTTCTTATCGTCTTTCTGATCATTTTCAAAATTCTCTGAACTTCGGCCGGAAACGCGGCAATGTACTCGTCGATATCGGCAGGTGTGAATTTTTCGGATCTCATCGTGGACCTTGTTTTTCTACGTCCATAGCAATCTCAAGCCATCGGCCTTAAATTTCTTGAACTCAGAATCGCCACTGACCAGTATCAGTTCGCGCTGAATAGCCTGCCAAATCAGCATTCGGTCGAACGGGTCGAAATGCGTGTCTTCGGTTAGATCGCCGTGCGTCGCAGCTTCCACAGGCGTGAGTGGGATCGCTAGAAACCCCATCGACTCTGCGGCCTCAACCGTACTGGAAGTTGCCCTGCCGACGGGGGCAAGCCGTTTGCTTCGCACCTTTATGGCGATCTCCCAAAAACTGACGCTGCTAATGAATACTTCGTTCTCAGGATCTTCGATGACTTTCCTGACCTTAGAGGGAATCTTTTCCGGGGCGGATAAGGTCCAAATGAAAGCATGTGTATCGAGCAAGTATTTCATCCACGCAGATCGAGTAAATCCTCATCCGTCATCTTGAAATTATCTTCAAACACATATTCTACCTTTCCCTTCCAGATCCCCAGCTTTCGTTTCTTCGTTGGTTTGTCGCCATTGATCGGTACTATCTTTGCAACCGGCTTCTTGTTCTTGCCATAAGTTATCTCAAAGCTCTCGCCCTTTTGCACCTTTTCAAGTACGTCAGAAAACTGAGCTTTTAGTTCGCCGACTGGTAGGCTTTTCATGGTTTGATTGTAACGGTATTTCTTGACAACCTGACAGTTAATTCTGGCGTTAGGGTGAAAAGGTTAAAGTTCGGTCAGCATACTCATCTTTTCCTTTTTTGAGGTTCGCGCAAAATCCGACTCGCTAAGTCTTACTTTGTCGAAAAATGGATTAACGCAACGATCCCACACTTCAAATTTGGTTACCAGTTCGTCGTAGGTGTATGAGAGTCTCTCCTTAGTAAGTTGTTTATATCGGCGGTCGCCTTTGATGAATCTCGGTAGCAAGGCAATAAAAATAACAACTGAAACGATTATAGAAAGAATGAGCGCTACAAGCATAGATCATTTACCCCAAATTCAGATTCTCAGCTGAGCACGGAGCTCTCAATGAAAAGAAAAACTATACCCTATTACTCAAAGTTTAATGATTCC
Organism: Pyrinomonadaceae bacterium; assembly: GCA_041748975.1. Lineage (GTDB taxonomy): Bacteria > Acidobacteriota > Blastocatellia > Pyrinomonadales > Pyrinomonadaceae > OLB17. The sequence goes on along the minus strand of JBGTCF010000284.1, from coordinate 5,938 downwards.
GTTTTCCAGTCATATGGAGGTGGAGAAATAAGGCGCTTGTCGTTCAGATGTACGCATCTAAAACCGATCATTTTCTCAACATCGCTCAGTTTGCCCTGTTTGTGCAATAGTTCGTTTGAGTCAGATTTCGGTGCCCATATTCCGTCCGCACTGTTGAAATGTGTCAAATTCACCTAGCCGCTTCCAGTCGGCGAGCGGAGCACGGACGTAGACTGTTCCGGTACAAGGTTCTTTCATTTCGCACTCTTCTGGCAAAAGACTTGGGGCGTTAAGCAATACCCAGCGATTGGCTTCTCCCGCTTCGGACTGAACGGAAGTCGAACAGCTAAGTACGAAAAGGAAGAGACCGATAATGGCAGTACGAATTGAAATGATAACCATGGCATTTCAATATAATTACACTTACCTCCTTAAATCAACCCCAAGTCATTAATCAATAATCAATCCGCAAATACCACGCTAAGCTGCTTGAGCTTCATAGAATCGCTTTTATCGAGTTTATCTATGTCCTCGCGGTCAACGTAATTGTAGAGAATATCGCGTTGTTGGGGAACGAAACCGGCTTCGCGGATCTGATACCTTAGGTCGCGTTCGTTGGCCTGGTTGTCTGCGCCGGCGGCGGAGACTACGTTTTCTTCGATCATGATCGAGCCCATGTCGTCCGTGCCGAAGCGGAGAGCGGTCTGGCCGAGTTTTAGGCCCTGGGTCAGCCATGATGCCTGTATGTGCTGGACGTTATCTAAAAATAAACGCGAAACGGCAAGCATCTTGAGATAATCGATGCCGGTTGGTTCCTCGGTGATTTTGCGGCCGAGGGCCGTGTTTTCGCGTTGAAAGGTCCACGGGATAAAGGCGGTGAACTCGCCGTATTTCGGATCGACCGTCTTATTTGCAAGGGCTTCGTCCTGCACCTGTCGAATTCGTTCGAGGTGACGAACGCGGTGCTCGACACGGTCGCCGATGCCAAACATCATCGTCGCAGTCGAGATCAAACCGACCTTGTGAACGGCACGCATCACGTCGAGCCATTCCTGCGTGTTGCATTTGGTCGAGACTCTCGCACGGACCTCGTCGTCGAGGATCTCGCCGCCGCCGCCGGGCATTGAGTTTAAACCGGCAGCTTTCAGACGGCGAAGGATCGTCTCGTAATCGACTTTTGAGATCAGCGAAATGTTGTGAATCTCGGGCGGCGAGAAGCAGTGAAGCTGAAACTTCGGGTATTTTGCGTGCAGAGTTTGCAGCAGATCCTCGTACCACTCGATATTAAAATCCGGATGCAGCCCGCCCTGCATCAGCACGCCTGTCCCGCCGAGAGCGATGGTCTCGTCGATTCGTGAACATATCTCCTCAATTGAGTGTACGTACGTATCCGGTTTGCCGGGCCGCCGATAGAATGCGCAGAACGTGCAGACGACGTTGCAGACGTTGGTATAATTGATATTGCGATCAATTATGTAGGTCACAACATCGCCCGGATTTTTTCGTTGGCGGATCTCATCGGCGGCGAGGCCGATACGGACAAAATCATTCGATTCGAGCAGAGCCGTGCAATCGTCAACCGTCAGCCGCGCGCCCTCGAGTGCTTTATCCAATATGGGTTGAACGGTCGTATCCATAGGCTTTATTCTATCAAATCGCAAGTATGAAAACTGCCGCGCGCAAAATCAAGTTCGACACCGTTCTCGACAAATTCTCGCCGGAATTCGGCTGGCACTTTGTCGCCGTCTCGCGTGAGATCGCCGACAGCTTTGAGTTTGCCAAGGGCAGCCGTCGAGTCATCTGTACTCTAAATGGGGCCGAAACGTTCCCGTGTGCGTTGATGCCTTACGACGGCTCATTTTTTCTGATGGTCAATAAAGCCATTCGAACCAGGCTAAGAATCGAAGCGGGCGACAGCATCACGGTAGAACTCGAAAAGGATGAAAGTAAATATGGGCTCCCTATGCCGGAAGAACTGCAGGAAGTTCTGAATCAAGACCCCGAAGGTGACAAGCTGTTTCATTCGCTAACCCCCGGCAAGCAGCGTTCGATCCTTTACTTTGTCGGCAAAATAAAAGACATAGACAAACGTATTCACACCGCGCTTATTTTTGTCGATCATTTGAAGCAAAACGACGGAAAGATCGACCAAGCGAGCCTGCAGAGTGAGCTAAAGCGGCCGATCGTCTAAAATTCCCGCGAACTCCGCTTCGCTTAACTCAATCGAAATAGTGAATTTGGTGATACCTTTCGGGAAAGGATTACACATTACACGTATGAGGATAGTGTGATGCGGGATAAACAAACACAAGTAAAGCCTAGCGATATATGGCTCGCCGTGTTCTCGATCGTCGCCGGCTGGCTGGTGATCTTTCAATCGGGACTCGTCAGGTAAATTTTAGCGGTTTGACCGCCGGTATAAGGCTGTTTTTTGCCGCGAGTTCAAAATACAGCTCCATGCCAAGCTGCATCGGCTCATCGATCGAGAACGAAATATTTTCAGAGAGATAGGTTCTCATCTCATCTTCCCCCAACCCAATATCAGGACCATAATTCGCGATTATCTCATCGAGATGTTCGAGTCCTTCATCGCGCGCGGCGGCAAAATCGATGTCGAGATTTTCTCGGCGGGTCATCCACATTGCGAACACGAATCCGAGTCCTGTGTGAGCGTGCCACAATTCCGCAAGGTCGTAGACAAACAATGGTAACCCGGTCGCTTTTGCTCCCGGTTGTGACAAGGCGAGCGCCGGATCGCCAATTATAAGCGCCGCATCTGAAATATTAAGCATTGATTCGACATCCGGGCTGGCATCACGCCATTCGGGTTCACAACCCAAGAATTCGCGAAAGATAATTTTCGTCAGGACGACTGACGTTCGCGACGATGTATCGAGCGAAACCGACCGCACATCCGAGAGTTCCATACCTCGGGTCAGAAGGCAGACACTCCGGACACGTCGCATCGCTCCAACGCAAACATTGGGAACCAGCCGAGCACCGTCGATCAATTGAAAGGCAATTACGGGTACAAGCGCCGCGTCGACCCGGCCTGTGCTGAGCAACTCAGCCGAGCGCGCAGGGGCATTGTCGAGAATGATCTCAACCTTGCCGTGATTTTTTCCATAGAGAAATGACCAGACCAGCGGTGCGGTATTTGAATAGCTCGAAGCCGAGATTCGGGAAGGCTGCATTCTATACGAGCACGGATCTGAGATCCGCGCTATCCTCGATCAGCTCTCGCGCGAATGGACAGGTCGCGACGATCTTCAGGTTCTCATCGCGCGCATATTTAACAACCCGCTCAACCAGATCTTCCCCCACGCCCTGTCCTCGTAAACTAGCATCGACCTCCGTGTGATAAACAATGATCTGACCATCCGCGGAATCAAAATACTGAATCATGGCGACCCGGTCGCCGTTTTCCTCAATATAGAATTCCCCCTTCTTTCCTGTCCTTTCTTCTTTGATCTCCATGCTAGTAGCGTAGCCCAGAAATAATCCGGTCTGCAATGACGTGCTGGCGTATCACGGTTTAGCCCTGCGGTCAGTAAAGTATAGTTTACCTCTTAGCATTGATTTTGAAGTAATATTATTAGAATGAAGATATACGACATCACTGTTCCGATCAGCTCAGCGACGCCTATTTATAAAGGTGATCCCGGTGTTGAGATTACATCGTTCAAAGCGATGGCAAACGGATCGTCGGCAAATGTGTCGCAGATCGCCATGGGTGTGCACACAGCGACGCATGTCGATGCCCCAAATCATTTTATTGACGGGGCGCTTCGTGTACATCAACTCGATCCGCGAAAGCTGGTCGGCCCTTGCCGTGTGATCGAGGTGGCGGATGATGTAACCGCGGTCGAGCCGGAACACATAGGCGATATCACCGGCCTTGAGCGTGTGCTTCTGAAAACACGGAATTCCAGCTTTTGGGCCACGCCGGAGCTTGGGTTTCGAAGCGATTACACATATATCACTCGAGCTACGGCGAAGAAGCTCGCAGACAATGGTGTTCTGCTCGTCGGGATCGATTATCTTTCAATCGAAAAAAGTGGTTCGCCCGGCCATCCCGTTCACATTGCTTTGTTAGAAAAAGAGATCGTGATCCTTGAGGGCGTGGACCTTCGCGAAGTGCCGCCGGGCGATTACGAGATCTTCTGCATGCCGCTCAAATACGACGGCGCGACCGGCGACGGTGCCCCGGCCCGGACGATGCTTCGTGAGATCTGACGATACGTTCGGCCGGAATGTAATCTCATTTCTGCTATCCTTGTTGAAATAGTCACGAGAAGAAATATGTCAAAACCGAAGAAACGACCGAGCAAAAACGCAAAGACGGCGGAAAGATTATTGAACGAATCGAAACTCCTTGCCGCGTCAAAAGCCGGCAAGGCCATCGATGCCGGGGAAGAGTTTCGATCTGCGCAAGTAACGCCGCGAACCAGCACGGCAAACAAGCCAAGGCCGCATAAGAAACGTGGCTGATCAAATTCCTGATTCAATTTTCACGCCCGCTTAATGAACAAGTCAGAGCTTCGCACGGTCTACCTAGAAGAACGCCGCGCCAAACCCTCCATTGCTTCATCTCGATCCCGCGGCTGGGTGAAATAGACACTTCCTCTACCAAAGGATCTGGGCTGAGCTTCCGCATGTTCGGATGGTTGCGCCCCGACTGAGTTCAGAGACCAGGGCGGTGGAGGCGTAACTGCGGGTGCACAAACAGAAAAGGCGGTTCTACAAACCGCCCGTTAGAGATCGGGATTATATTTCTTCTCAGACTACGGCCGCATCTGCCGTCTCTTTCTCGTCATCACTTTCATCATCGTCATCATCCTCATCCGAAAGATAGCTGGAACTCGCTGTCTCGGTAGTCTCCTGCACGGCGGCACCGTAAAGCGGAGTTTGCTCTTCGTAGTTTGGCTGTTCGGCCGCTACCGCTTCTTCTTCCTGCGTTTCGCGAGCCTTCAGCATGCTGCAGCTGCCCTCAAGAATTGCCCCTTCTTCCACAATAAGGCGAGGTGATTGAATGTTACCCAGCACCCTGGCTGTGCGGCCGAGTTGGAGCTTTTCGGTAGCAATTACATCGCCATTCACCGTTCCGTTTATCATGGCGGCCGCTACCAAAACATTTGCATCGACCTGTCCGTTGGTGCCGATAATAAGCGTACCGGATTGCGACGTCACCGTTCCGATCAGATGTCCGTCGACGCGCAGCATAGCGTGAAACTCGGTCTCGCCTGTAAGGGTGGTTCCATGTCCTACGAAACCGCTAAGGCGTCCTTCCTTGATGTCCCGCGCCATCGAGTCGCTTTCAGAGATCGCCCGCCCAGTGCCGGTGGATTGAATCTCGTTGGCGTAACGGTAGGCGGGCTCAGCGACCGGCTGTTCCTGATCGTTGGCGCCGGATTGGTCCGGCCTGTTTCCTCGTCCCATTCTGATCATAGTATTATCCTCTTAATAAAATTTACTTCTTAAATTGATGGAAAAAGTGACGAAATGTCGCTTGTGAACCAAGAAGATCCGCCTGTGCTACACCCATCTAATTGAATCGATTCTTCTCGTCCCCTAAATAATAGATGACTTTTCAGGTATGGTCTAGTGCTTTTTTGAGGTTGTCAATGTTATCCGGGCGTGTCAGACTTTGTAAGTTTAGAGGAAGGAACGATAAATTGCAGGCTGAAACGAAGACAAAGACCAAACTACTCAAGAAAATCGGCAGGGCCATTGCCGATTTTTCGATGATCGCCGAGGGCGATAAGGTGATGGTTTGCCTGTCGGGCGGTAAGGACAGCTATACGATGCTTGACCTTCTGCTCGATGTGCAGAAACGCGCGCCCGTCAATTTCGAGATCCTCGCTGTAAATTTGGATCAGAAACAGCCGGATTTTCCCGAACACGTTCTTCCTGATTATCTCGAAACGATCGGAGTAAAGTATCGGATCGTCGAGGAAGA
>JBGTCF010000283.1:0-2147 GCA_041748975.1 Pyrinomonadaceae bacterium | reverse complement strand
TACAGGTTCGGTCGGCTTTTCATGCTGCTTAAACCCGAACCGTTTTGCGTGGAAATCGAATAGCTTTTTCGTCACCTCCCACTGCTCGGTCCGGCCGGTACTTCGTTCAGCGAAGGTGCGATGCTGGAGCGTGCCGCCGCGTTCACGCATCATCGCGTTCACGATCTTCTTCACTGCCGTCGGCGAGAGCCGCTCGTGCATTTTCTGAACAAAATACTCTTCGATCGAATCGGAATCGAGATGCAACATCGACATAAACGCCCGTGTGGCGCCTGAGCCTTTCGCTCTCTCCAGGAGGCCCGGAATATCGGACTCGTTATAGCCGGGGATTACTGGCGCTATGCCGATGCCAACCTCGATGCCTGCGTCGGCGACCTCACGCATCGCCCGAAATCGAGCTTCGGGTACCGGCGTGTAGGGTTCAAAAGGATTCGATTTTTCCTTTGTCAGAAACGGAAGCGAGAAGAATACGGTGATCTTCTCGAGTCGTCTGAGAACATCGATATCACGGGTCACCAAGGGGGATTTCGTTATCACGCCGACTGGTACACGAAATTCTGCACATACCTCCAGGCATTTTCGCGTCAGCTCGTAGCTCGCCTCGATCGGCAGATATGGGTCAGTGGCGAATGAAAAATCGAGATGAGGCATCTGGTCACGCGTCTGCTTTAATTCCTCTCGCAGTAACTGGGGTGCGTTGGGTTTGACCACTATCTTGGTTTCAAAATCAGTCCCGGCACCGTATCCGAGATACTCATGATACTGGCGTGCAAAGCAGTAAGTGCAGCCATGAATACAGCCGCGATAACAATTGACGGTGTACCGCCAACCGCCGTCCCAATCTGATGCAAATGCCTTTGTAATGACCTTTTTCGTCGCTGTTTCCTCGAAAACCTCCAGCTTTGTCGCCGGCGGTTCGCCAATGTATTCGGATGAGTAATGGTTGTAAGGATTGGGAGGATTCTTGACGTGTCGCACAGATGCAACAATATCGCACTTGTAGACGGAGAGCAACTTAATCTTCCGGCGGAACAATGCGTGGTGAGGTTTTATCTATTCGTTCGTTGATATAGCGAGTGATTCCAACTGCAATAAATAGAAACGACAAGATCGCCAATGGAATCGGAAAACAGCACGCTTCCATCTCGGCCGCAGTTGGATTTTGGGGATTGGTTCCAAACTTGAGAACAAGGATCGGCACGACCAAAGTAAGTAGAAACAGGGACAAACCGATGAGTACAAATGAGCGGCTATTCATAATTCCTTTTGCATTAGGAGGTCGGTCTGCGGGTCAGAGCCGAGCTGGAACGTGTGTCGCCCGACAATGCGAAAGCCGTTCTTTTCATAAAACCGCTGCGCCCTCGGGTTGTACTCCCAGACGCCCAGCCACATCACGTCGTTGTCATTGCGTTTTGCGATCTCGAAGCATTCGTCCATGAGTGTTTGCCCGATGCCCTGACCCAAGTATTTCTGCTGAGAATATAGGCGGTTTAGCTCGATCGGCCTCTCCGCGGCTATCCCTTCCTCGGTCGCTCCAACGGTGAGTTTCGCATAACCCGCGGGATGTCCATCGATCTCAGCGATGAGGAAGATATTCGCTCCATCGCTGTGTTCAGCAGTTATCTGTTGCAAGCTAAAAGCTTGCCGCATATAGTGTGCGAGGTCGTCGGGAGCATTCTTCGGATGATGAGCGAACGCATCCCAGAACGAGGTGTAGGCAAGGTCGGTGAGTGACCTGCAATCCTCCAATATGGCTCGACGAATTGTTATTTGGTCAGACACGATGAAGAAAATTTTCGCATACGAATACCTTCCGAAGGCGTAAACGCGAAGGCGACTCCGCTATAGCAAACGACTTAAGAGTTTGCATTCGCGAAAGAAAGACCGGGCGTTTCGCTGCCGGCACTGAATACAGCCATTTCGGAATTGGAAGATTCATCTCATCACACAGAGTCTCGATCACCCCTGCCAACACGGCATCTTTTTCCTCGTCTCCCAACAGAAACGGGTCGGCAATTGCCGCCGGGTCCTTGTGATAGCGGAAATCATCTACGAGATCCATCAAAGCGATCTTCCACCATCGCGGCTCATCGATCATTCGTTGCTTTGTTTGATGTGCAGTGATCATTTACCGAAATATTCGTCTA
>JBGTCF010000282.1:0-9683 GCA_041748975.1 Pyrinomonadaceae bacterium | reverse complement strand
GTTGATCTGGAGGCTATAAATTGAGTTCTAAGGCAAAACAAGTTCTGCTGTGGTTAATGATAATTTCGAGCGCGCTCGTATTCGTCTGGTATTTGCAGACTAAACAGACAACGCCGCCAAAAGAATTATCATTTGACGCCGCTCTAACGCAGATCAGAAATAAAGACATCAAGGAAGTAACCGTTAAAGCGGATAACACCTTGGAATTGGTAAATAAAAGCGATGTGAAGCATTCGGCACGGCTCGACGGCAGCGATTCGGCAAAAGACCAGATCCATGCAGCCGTCACTGGCACCGACACCGTAGTTAATCTCGAATCGCCTTCAAGCGGGCTGGGTTGGCAGGTGCTTATCACTCTGCTTCCGTTCATCCTGTTAATGGGCTTTTTGGCATTCACGCTCAGGCAAATGCAGGCCGGCGGGAACAAAGCTCTGAGCTTTGGCAAGTCGAAAGCCAAACTCCTTAATAACCAGCAAAAACGCGTGACATTTAAGGACGTTGCGGGCGTCGATGAAGCAAAAGAAGAACTTCAGGAGATAATAGAATTTCTTAAGGATCCGCAGAAGTTCCAGAAACTTGGCGGCAAGATTCCCAAGGGTGTCCTGATGGTTGGCCCTCCCGGAACCGGTAAGACACTTCTTGCCAAGGCAGTCGCGGGCGAGGCAAATGTACCCTTCTTCTCGATCTCGGGTTCCGACTTTGTCGAGATGTTTGTCGGGGTTGGAGCTTCGCGTGTTCGCGACCTTTTCGAGCAGGGTAAGAAAAACGCTCCATGCATAATCTTTATCGACGAGATCGATGCCGTCGGACGTCATCGCGGCGCAGGGCTCGGCGGTGGACACGATGAACGCGAACAAACACTAAATCAGCTCTTGGTCGAAATGGATGGTTTCGAATCGAATGACGGCGTCATTCTCGTGGCATCCACTAACCGGCCTGATGTTCTTGACCCGGCACTTCTTCGTCCGGGCAGATTTGATCGGCGCGTTGTCGTCGGGCGTCCGGACGTCCGAGGACGTGAAGGTATTCTTAAGGTGCACACCCGCAAGATCCCGCTGGACGAGGCAGTTAACGTAAACGTCATTGCTCGGGGCACACCGGGTTTCACCGGAGCCGATCTCGCAAACATCGTTAACGAGGCTGCCCTTAACGCCGCCCGCTTTAATAAAAAAGTCGTGACCATGAGCGATTTTGAGATCGCCAAGGACAAGGTAATGATGGGCGCCGAGCGCCGCAGCATGGTCATCTCGGACGACGAGAAAAAGATCACTGCTTACCATGAAGCCGGACATACACTTGTCGGATTAAAGGTCGAGCACGTCGACCCGGTCCATAAGGTCACGATCATTCCCCGCGGCATGGCCCTTGGCGTAACAATGTATCTTCCTGAAAAGGACCGTCTGAGTGCGACTAAGGAATATTTGCTTGGCAATATTGCGATGTCGATGGGCGGCCGTATCGCAGAGGACATTTTTATCGGCAGCATTACGACCGGTGCTTCAAATGACATCGAGAAGGCCACTGAGATAGCACGTTCTATGGTCTGCGAATATGGCATGAGCGATCTCGGCCCTCTGGCTTATGGTAAAAAGGAAGAGCAGATCTTTCTCGGCCGTGAAATATCCCAGCATCGCGATTATTCGGAAGACACCGCTATTCGGATCGACCAGGAAGTTCAGAAGATCATCAATGAGCAGTATCAGCGTGCTGAGACGATCATAAAGGAAAATAAGGAAGCCATGGTACGGCTTGCCGAGGCCTTGCTCGAGTATGAGACTCTCGACTCCGTTCAGATCCGACGTGTTGTCGCCGGGTTGCCGCTCGACAGTGATAAGGTTACGTCAAACAATGAGGACGGTTCGACATCGGCCGAAGAATCGACCGAGAATCCGTTCAAGAAGGGAATCCTTCCTCCGATAACCGGCAATAATCCGGCAACGGCGTAATATCGGCTCTACGATCAATTGAAATGGGATGAAGCTCGGTCTTCATCCCGTTTTTGTTTCAGGTATATAGATGTCAGTATCCTGGCAAACATCAAAACGTATCCTGAGGCTCGATGAAGGTCCGCTGGTGATGGGCATACTGAATGTCACACCGGACAGCTTTTCTGACGGCGGTGAATACTTCTCAGTTGAGGCATCCCTATTGCGGGCCGCGAAGATGATCGCCGACGGCGCGGATATTATCGATGTCGGTGGTGAATCAACCCGTCCTGGCAGCTCAAGAGTTGACGCGAGCGAGGAAATCAGGCGGACGGCTCCTGTGATCAAGGCCATCGCGGAACGATTCTCGATCCCTGTATCGATCGACACGAGCCGGAGTGAAACGGCAGCAGCGGCCATCGACGCCGGAGCCGAAATAATAAACGATGTTTCCGGTCTCCGCTTCGATGCCCGAATCGCCGCGTTAGCCTCGGAAACGGGCTGCGGACTTATCCTGATGCATTCCAGGGGCTCTTTCGAGTCCATGCATTCACAGGAGCCGGTCCCGGACATCCTCGCTGAAGTCATTTCGGGATTTCGACGTTCTATTCTGATCGCGAAGGAACACGGTGTTCACGACGACCAAATAGTTTTGGATATTGGGCTTGGTTTCGGTAAGACATTAGAACAGAATTTAGAGTTGATCGCTAAACTTGATAAAATTGTCCATGAATTGAGCGCTTATCCTCAGCTTGTCGGGGCGTCCAGGAAATCTTTCATCGGAAAGGTATTAAACGGTGCCGGCCCGGAAGAAAGGCTTGGCGGCAGTTTATGCGCCGCTATAGAAGCAGTAAATCGGGGTGCCGCGATCATTCGTGTACATGACGTGAAGCAGTCCGTGGATGCACTTTCTATGCTGAATGCTTTAAGGGCGGTTGAATAGATGTCACTCAAATCTCATATTCAAGGGACAGCCGCTTACATCTTATTTGTCGTAGGGACGGTTGCCGGTGCGGAGGTTGCGCCGCAGCAAGAGTCCAGTTCACTCCCTCTCGCCGATTGGGGTTATATCCTCCGCGGAGCGCTGTTCATATTTGCAAGCGCGATGGCAATGGTCTGGATCGGTCGAAAGATATCGAAGAGGCAGAAATGAAGCTGATCCGCCTATTATCTATAGGTTTAATATTCGTGGCCGTTTCGGGATTTACGGAATGTTACAAACCCGTTTCGAGATCGGGGCTGCCTAAGCACATACGGACGATCGCGGTGCCCGCGTTTCAGTTCGAAGCAAAAGGTCTCAGATATCGTGTAGAGACTCGTTTCACAGATGCTGTTATCCGCGAGATCATTCGTCGCGGCGGGGGCATAAAAGTGCAGGGGTCGCTCACTGGGGCGGATGCTGTACTCGACGGCACAATCCGTGATTTTAGTTTTTCGGGTGTGCTTCTGGATAGCGAAGGCCGTGCCCGCGTTTACGAAGTTACGATCGTAACGGCCGTTACGATCCGCGACCTTCGCGAGAATAAGATCCTTTACGACAATCAAAATTTTATCTTCCGCGATTCATTCGAGTTCTCGTCCGATCCACGGTCATTTTTCAATGAGGAAGACCCGGCCGTCGAAAGGATGGCCCGCGCTTTTGCTAATGCTGCGATCTCCGCATTTGTGAACGGCATTGGTGTAAAAGAGGAAAAGAATTAAAGCTGTCTAAAGGCATGGTGTTTTCACGACAGGATCTCAAAAATCAATTGAAACGCCGCGAGTTTGCGCGCGTTTACGTCCTCTTCGGACCTGAAACCTACCTGCGAGACAAAGCCGCGAAAACGATAGCAGATCTTACTTTTGCCCCGGAAGACTTTCGCGACTTCAACGACACAGCCTTCAGCCTGAATACCGAAGGTAATCTGGAAAAGGCCCTGGCGGCCGCTGAGCAGTTGCCTATGATGGGTGCCAGGCGCATTGTCCGCTTGAACGACCTTCGGATTTCGGCATCCGGATTTCGGGATACGATCACTGAAGCTCACGAGCCTGTCCTGACGAAATTTTTGTCTGATCCTCCGCCGCACTCTACGATCATATTCGTCGCCGACGAGCTAAACGGGGTTCGGAAAATGGGACGTTTTCTTCGTGAAAAGACCGCGGCGGTCGAATTTGGCCGTCTCACCGGCCAGGAGTTGTCCGAATGGGCGCTAAAAGAATTCAAAGAAGCCGGAGTGGCAATCGATCAACTGACACTTCGTTATTTCTTAGGACGAATCGGGCCTGATGTGCTTAGGCTTACAAATGAGATCAAGAAACTGGCCGCAGCTTCGATGCCGGCCGGGATCGTGGACGTTCAATTGATCGATGAGCTGACGCCAAATACCCATGAACTCACGAATTTTGACCTCACTGACCACCTCGTCGCCGGTCGCAGTTCGAAGGCAATGTCATCCTTGCAGAAAATATTGGACGACGGAGCGGAGCCGCTGGCGTTGTTGGGCCTGCTGGGCTACAACTACCGCCGTCTGCTGATGGCAAAAGACATGATGACGCGAGGGGCTGATAGGGCAGCGGTCTCAAGTATGCTGAAGATGAGGTACAGCGATCAGGAAACCTTCTTCGCCGCCGCAAGGCGGGCCGATCTCCGAAGTCTGTGCCGCGCCATAGAAAGTCTGGCCCGCACCGATCTGGCGATAAAATCGTCTATCGGCGGTAGTGGCATGTCAGGAGCCAGATTACAGCTCGAGGTCCTCGTTTGCGAACTGGCAACTATGTAACTTTTTTTAGATCGGGGCCAAACCGGCCGACCTGTTGAAATAGTTATATAGATCGTTATAATCGCCGATCGCCCGATTTAATATCAAAGGCAGTTGCTTAAGATCACTAGTATTAACGATCAGATTTAAGTTTCGCAAAAAGGCATCATGTGCATTCATCGTGGTCCCGCCATCTTCTAGTGAAATGAGGAACATTCGCCGCCTTTCAGATGAATACATGGAATTGGCCTTTTGTTGTATCACTGCCGCCCCGCCCAGATCGGCCGCGAAATCCTGTGAGAATATTACGATCTCAGTCTTACCATCACGCAGCCGTTCGTTTGCCTGTGCCGGAGTCTGGGCAACGTAGACCTTAAATCCCGCCTTGGCTAAAACATTCGCGACCTCGTCCGTTTTTTGCCCAAGACACAAGAGAATGCGCCGCGGCTTTTCCTCGCTGTCGGGTTCCGACAATACTCCTTTGTCCGACTGTAGGGCCGACATAAGAGACTTGAGAGCGTTGTTGATTTGAAATTCAGATTCCTTAGCCGCAAATTCCTGCGCGCCCTCAGCAGTCGGTACGGCCGCCTGGCTGGCGGCGAGTTGATCAACTGTTGAAAGGCCTTTTCCTGAAGCGTCTTTTTGCACACGAAGCAGATTCTGACATCGCGGGCACCGTACGGAAAAATTTCCTGTCGGGATCTTTGTCTCGTCCAATTGCAGAGAAACGGAACAGTTATCGCATCGTATAATCATAGTGGTTGGTGATTAGTGACCAGTGGTTGGAGGTCGGCAACAAGCCAAATTTCTCTGACCTGAGTCCGCTGCTACTCCATCATATTAAGGACAGAATCAGGGTTGGCCGGCGGTGGCGGCGGTATCATCGGCTTCGGCATTGGCTTTGTCGGATTTGCGTAATCCTCGGTGGACGATAGGCCCTTAAGCTGCAGGAGAAGGTTATTTTGGTTTGTGGCAAACGACAGTCCGTCGTCCATCGTTATTAATTTCTTTTCGATCATGTCGCGGATCACAGAATCAAAATCCTGCATACCGTCGATCTCACCGTCCCGGATCGCGTCGAGCAGGGTCTTGCCCTCAGTTTCACCCTTTTCAATGTACTCACGAGTGCGTTGATTTGATTTTAGTATCTCGACGGCCGCTATGCGGCCTTTGCCATCGCCGGTAGGGATCAATCTTTGTGAGACGATATAGCGAAATGTCTGCGCCAACCGGGTCCGAATTATGCGTTCCTCGTTTTTCGGGTAAAGCCCGATAATGCGATCAATGGTCTTCGAGGCATCGATCGTGTGTAGTGTCGACAAGACCAGGTGGCCCGTTTCAGCGGCTTCGAGGGCGATCTCGGCCGTCTCAAGGTCCCGCATTTCTCCCACGAGTATCACTTTCGGCGCCTGTCGCAGGGCCGCTCGTAGTGCCGAGGCAAAATCCTTGGTGTCTGCTCCGACCTCACGTTGATTGATTGTGCTTTTCTTATGAGTATGGAGAAACTCGATCGGGTCTTCGATCGTAACGATATGGTACGCTTTTGTCTCGTTTATCTTGTCGATTATAGCCGCCAGTGTAGAGCTTTTACCCGAACCGGTCGGGCCGGTCAGCAGAACCACTCCATTCCGGATATCAGCGATCTCGGCAAGCTGTGGTGGTAGTCGAAGCGCCTCAAAACTGGGTATCTCGTGCGGGATTACACGCATAACGATGGAATAGGAATTGCGCTGCTGGAAAATATTTACACGAAACCTGCATTTTCCGGGCAGAGCGTAACTCAGATCGGCAGTTCGATTTCGAAACAGGTGTTCCGCCGCATCCGGATTGTCGCGAATGAGCGACATCGCGATCAATTCGGTCTGAAATGCGGAGAGTTTGCCCAGTCCTATGGGCGAGGCCGAATAAAGTACACCATTGATCTCGACCTGGGGCTTTTGCCCGCATGAAAAATTAAGATCGCTGACATTCTCGGACACAAGCAGCATCTGCTCGATAATTGGAGCTACGTCTAGAAGGCTCATTTATGATCAACTCCTTGGATTCGGAAAAGGCGGGGAATTTTGGCTAAATTGCGAATGGCAGAGCGATGTCTTTCTTCGCCAACAGTATTATCGACGAAGAATAGCCTAAATGCAAGCAAAATTTAACCTCACACAACAAAGATAAACATTATTTCGAAGGAAGAGATGAGAGGAAACGCATTTTGTTTTCAATATTATCTGCCTCTCTGAGGAGACCGCTTATAATCGCGACCGAATCAGCTCCGGACGACAGTACCTGCTGAAGATTGTCTTCGTCGATCCCGCCAATAGCCACCAAGGGGAACGGCCCCATTGCAGCCCGGACCCTTCGCAGCCCCTCGATCCCGAGCACGGGGTCAGCGCGATCCTTGGTGCCGGTAAAAAAGATCGGCCCCGTCGCAATATAATCGACTGGAAGACTCAATGCTGCTCGAGCTTGTTCGACAGAGTGTGTCGACAGCCCAATGATGGCATCATCACCGAGAATATGTCTGGCCTGTTCGACGGGCATGTCGTCCTGGCCCAGATGAACGCCATCGGCTCCGGCGGCCAAAGCAACATCGACACGATCATTAATGATGACCAGAACGGCGTGTTCCCGGGCGAGTTTTACCGATTCCTTCGCGGCCGCGTAAAATTCGGCCGGCGCTGCCCGTTTGTCACGAAGCTGTATCATCGCAGCTCCGCCGAGGATGAGTTTCTTGACCTGTTCAAGGTGGGAAATTCCCGATATTTGTGTATCGGTAATTGGGTAGATCCGGGGTAATTGAAGTTTAAGTGACAAATCAGGATGCGAAACTCTAATTGTAATTGCCGAGCGACTTCATCATCAGGAAACAATCTTCACCGTTATTATAGTATTTCCCAATACGCTGAACGACAGAATAACCCCACCGGCGGTAAAGGTCGTGAGCGGCCGCATTGCTCACACGAACTTCGAGCATAATGGTGCCGATCTCTCGTGAGATCAGTGCCCGTTCGATATGGGCCAGCAAGGTGCCGGCGATCCGGCGACGGCGATGTTCGGGAGCTACTCCGATAGTGGTCAGGTGGGCGGCATTGTTCTCCTTGACCATCACAAACGCAAAACCGACATTCTCCCCTGCTTCGGTAACTACGCGGTAGCTCAATGTCCTTGGCTCATTCAATAAATATTCGAATGTATATTTTGTATAGTTATCGCCGTTTCTAAAACAGC
Source organism: Pyrinomonadaceae bacterium (assembly GCA_041748975.1). Classification (GTDB taxonomy): domain Bacteria; phylum Acidobacteriota; class Blastocatellia; order Pyrinomonadales; family Pyrinomonadaceae; genus OLB17. The sequence continues at coordinate 1,798 of JBGTCF010000282.1, read as the reverse complement.
GGATATTGAGTCTGAGGACTTCCGAAAGATTCTCCATGGTCAACGGGAGGATCTTGTACGTCGTTGGGGGCGCCGGAGCCACCGATTCCTCAACCTCCCACGACGGCGGAATGAAGAAATTTCGGATCGATTCGAAAACCGCCATAGGTCACACGATTATCATACAGTCGCCATAGCTGTAAAAACGATACCGCTCCGCGACCGCATGCCTGTATGCCTCCATTATAAGTTCGTGCCCCGCGAAAGTAGAAGTTAAAACGAGCAGCGAGCTTTTAGGCAGATGGAAATTTGTCAGTAGAGCGCCCACCGCCTTAAAGGCGTAGCCGGGCGTGATCGTCAGGTCCGCGAGATGTGCTCCGGATGTGAAGGTGGAGTATTTACTCATATTCGATTCCAGAGCTCTTGTGGTTGTGGTGCCGACAGAGACGATACGACGGCCCTCACGTCTTGCCCGGTTCAGCACTTCGGCGGTTGCTTCACTAATCTCATAGCTCTCGGGCGAGACAGAATGCTGATTGAGATCATCTGTTCGGACCGGCTCAAATGTTCCATAGCCAACGTGAAGTGTTACCTCGGCCACCGCAATATCGCGGTCCCGAATGGCATCGAGAACCTCCGGCGTAAAATGAAGGCCGGCCGTCGGCGCCGCGATCGCCCCGCGCTGTTTCGCAAAGACGGTCTGATATCGCCCACGGTCGTCATCGATGGCCGTCGCCTCACGCTTTATGTATGGCGGCAGCGGTGTTTTGCCGATCTCGTCCATTCGCTTTTCAAGATCATCCGACGCAGCAAACCGGACGATCACTTTCCCATCCGCTGATCTTCCGACGACTTCCGCTGACACGTCGTTGCCAAACACTATTCGCTTACCATCGTGCAGGCGTCGGGCAGGCCGCGCAAGCGTCTCCCACACTCCGCTCTCAATCTCTCTAACCAGAAAGATCTCGATCCGGGCCCCGGTCTCGGCTCGGCCAAATAGACGCGCGGGAAAGACCCTGGTGTTGTTCAGAACCAGCAGATCACCGTCATTTAACAGCTGAGGAAAGTCTATAAACTGGCCGTCACAGAATGTGCTCGAAGCCCGGTCCACAATGAGCATTCGAGATGCCTGGCGCTCAGCCAGAGGCTCCTGAGCAATGAGCGCGGGCGGCAGTTCGTAGTCGAAATCGGAGATCAGCATTCACTAAACATTCTGCGCGCACGAGAGACAAAAATAAAACGGCACACCGGTTAAAGTGTGCCGCTCGTATTACTCCGGATCAATGGAATGACCCAACAATCCGTTTAATAACTACTAACCTCAGTTGAATTATTTATCATAATATCACCCCCAGTGCTGACAGTATGCCATAGAGGGCGGGTCAATTGTCAACCAAAACTTCCCGGCCCGATTCCGATTGTGGGCCGCGGGCGCAAAGAGAATGGCGATTTCCCTTTCCGTTGGCCCCCGACTTTTGTATCATAAACGCTCCGGACGCTATGAACAACCACGAAGAAACAGAGGACGTGGACGAGCGACCTCGCCAACTGGTACTTGACCAGGACGCCACCTCCACTGATCCAGAGTTGCCAGCTTTTCTGGCGAAGCCTGAGGGTGCACCTGTGTATCACGGGTTTCCCGTCGTGCTAGAGAGTATGACCGACGGATGGTATTTAGGTGTCATCACAGAATACTTGGACCCCGACGGTTGTGACTCGGGTGATGCATATGTGATAGCACCCGACGGATCACGTGCAGGTCTGGTGTGGGATGTTGGTAACGGCGACGTGGAGCAGATCTGCGCTCCAGATCACTCTC
>JBGTCF010000281.1:0-3854 GCA_041748975.1 Pyrinomonadaceae bacterium | reverse complement strand
AAAAGGGCGTTCGCGCTTGATGCCTAACTTCGAGATTTCTTTCGCTGCCCATTTTTCGCCGATGCCTGTCTCGATGAGGATCTTTTCTTTGCCCGTATCGATAAAGAGGCAATTCATGTTGAGCTTAATACGGTTAAGCTCATCGGGAGGGCACACGCGTTCCCATAGCACGCGCGGCACCACGCCGAACATCGCGCCGCCGTCCAGACGAAATTCAGTGTCAGGAACAACTTCGACCCGGTAATCTCCAAACTGCATTGGTTCAACTCCAAAGAAAAAGGCGGCCCGGAAGATCCGAACCGCCCATAGTTGCCCTAACCGACTATTTTTTTACCGGCGGCTTCCCTGCGTCGGCGTCCGCAGGCGGAGGACCACTATCGCCCTCTGGCTGAGGCTGAGGCATTTGAGGCATCTGAGGCTGCTGCATCTGCTTCATCTGCTCTTCGGTGATTTCCGGTACCGTAAAGTCATCGGGCACCTGAACGTTATTGCGAGCGATGATGTCTTCGAGAAGTTTCTTTTCCTTCTCTTCCTCAAGCTTACTTCTGACGTATTCCTTCACCGGAACTTCACGGGCCATCGGATTAGGGTTTTTCTCATCCTTGACGCCGGTTGAGAACAGTATGTGGCGAACGTCGTAGGTTTCTTCTTCACCCTTTTTCTCTAGTTTGCGTTCGAGTTTTATGATGTGAAAACCGAAATCCGTTTCGACTAATTCAGGAGATACCTGGCCGGGTTCGAGAGCTAATGCCGCCGCCTCAAATTCAGGGATCATTCTTCCCTTCGGAGTATCCTTATAAATGCCGCCCTGCGATTCGCCGCTGGGACCCTTATTGCCCGGATCCTCGCTAAATTCATTTGCAAGGACAGCGAAGTCCTCGCCCGCTTTAGCTCTGTCCAATATGCCCTGGGCCTTAGCTCGCTTCTGGGCCGGATCGATCTCGGGGTGCTCAGCTATATACTTGTCGATCTCCTCGTCAGTCGCCTTTAACTGCTCAGCGACTTTTTCAGAATATAGTCGAGCCAGAAACTGCGCTTGTTGGAGCTTGACCTGAAGATTGGCTTTGTCAATAAACGCCTTATCCAATTCACCAGCGGCTAACTTTTGCTCGTATTCTTTGTTGTAAATGCGGATCTTGGCAAATACGTCTCGCGCCTGAGTTCTCTCTTCTTCGCTTATTTCACGATCTTTCATTTCCGGATTAGTTGCCTTCAACACTTCCAGCTTTGAGCTCAGAAAGCTATTGAATTCATTTTCGTGTTCGGGGTTTTCCGCCCAAAAACCATTCACCTGCTCTTCGCTGATAAACCCGAAGGGCGGCATTGGGCCCTTATCCTTATTGATCTCACGATCATAATTTACCGCTGTGACCTCGGCCCTGATGTTCTCGAGCTCCTGTTTATTGCCAGGAATGTCAGCGAGGCCATCTTTCTGCGCCTGTGAAGCGAATGCAAGAAGCTGCTTGAGATTTTCGATCTGCTGCTTCTTCATATCGGGATCCTCGGCCAGACGCTTGAGGACCGCAGGATTGGATTTGGCTACGTCGGCCAGCAGCATTTCGATCTCCGCACGGCTGATCGAATTGAATGATGTGCCGCCCACGGTGTTCCGCTTCCATATCACGAGGCCGGCACCGATCGCCAGGATCACGACGACTAAAATAATTCCTTTAATTAAATTGCTCAATTTATGAGTTCCTCACTTACTAAAATATTTCTCTATTATTGCCAATCGGACATAATAACCCAAAGGGCGGGTTTATGCCACTCAATTAATGCGAAAGCGGACGAGAATTAGATGAAGTTTTCTAGCGTTTCGTTTGTACTAATTCAAGAAGGACGCCATTTGCGGAAGCAGGATGGACAAAAGCTACCAGACAATCTTCGGCGCCGATTCGCGGCTCCTCATCGATCAGACGCATACCCTGTGCCTTTAGTTTCGCCAGCGCCGCCACGATATCGTCTACTTCGACGGCTAAGTGATGAATGCCGCCGCCGCGTTTTTCGAGAAATTTGCTAATCGGCGAATCGTCGCTCGTTGGTTCGAGCAACTCGATACGGCTCTCTCCAATAGGAAGCATCGCTACGCGGACCTTCTGATCTTCTACGGTTTCGGTATGGACCTTCTCTAGACCAAGAGCATCCTGCCAGAATTTCAGCGCTTCATCGATTCCCTTTGTTGCGATGCCGAGGTGATTGATCTTCATTTGTTGGAAATAATATCTTCGACCGCCGTATACGGGTCGGTCTTTTTCGCCGCGATCTCCCCTGCAAGCCTATCAAGCTTATCAGAGGTTCCGTTTTGGCTTATCAAGTCCGAGAGCAGCCTTTCTTGTAACAACTCTAATAATCGCCAGCGGGCGATCGCTTTTCGTCGGACGCTGCTGCCTTCACCGTCACGCTGGAAGACGTAATACGATTCGATGGCGGCCGAGAGATCCTCGATGCCTTTACTTTCGGTCGCCACGGTCTGCACGATCGGCGGATTCCACATATCCGGGCGATGTGCGAGCGATAGCAGTGATTCCAGCTCTTTCTGAGTGCGCAGCACGCCTTCGCGATCGGCTTTGTTGATCACAAATACGTCGCCGATCTCCATTATCCCCGCTTTTATCGCCTGAATGTCATCGCCCATGCCGGGCACCAGCACGACGACAGAAACGTCGGCTGTCTTAACGATCTCAACTTCATCCTGTCCGACGCCTACTGTTTCAACGATCACTTTGTGATATCCGGCGGCATCAAGGATTGCGACAGCATCGACAGTCGCACGCGAAAGTCCGCCGAGATTACCCCGCGTAGCCATCGAACGTACAAATACGTTCTTGTCGAGCCCGATAGTTGCCATCCGGATCCGATCACCGAGGATCGCTCCGCCCGAGAATGGGCTCGACGGGTCAACACAAACGATCCCCACCTTGTCGCCCCGATCTTTATAAAGCAAGGCGAGCTTATCAACCAGCGATGATTTTCCCGCACCGGGCGAGCCCGTAATTCCGATAACCATCGCCCGTCCGGTCTTTGGAAAAACAGCGCGCATCAGATCGGCGGCATCCGAAGATCCGCTTTCCACCTTTGTGATCGCCCGCGCGATTGTTCGTGGATCGCCTTCAAATAATTTTTCTGATAAGTCGTTTATAATCGAATCCTTTAACCACGTATCAGCGTCTGGGTATGCCCAGATCGTCGAAGATCTTTTTTGCCAGATATTCTTTGATCTCGCGATGACGGGGAACAGTCGTCATCGCTCCTGTCTGCAAATTCTTATATATCGAGTGCTTGCTACCTTCTCGAAATAAAATACAACCGCGCCTTTCTAGATATCGAACAAGATCGATCCGTTTCATTTCAAGCGGCGCGCAGGGTCAAGATTTCCTTTGTTGCCTGCCGATTTAACGACAACCTAGATTCCGCTTCTTCCCTGTAACAATCCAATAGAAGCTGTACCGCGTCTTTCAGGTTTTCGCGCGTTTCCTCGAGGGTTTCACCTTGCGTGTTGGCTCCGGGCAATTCCGCAACAAACCCGACGTAACCCCCTTCGGCTGCCGGCTCAAAAATTGCTGTGAATTTGATATCGTTCATTGTCATCTCCACTATTAATACTGTCTCATAATTTTCACATTTTTCATCTGGGTCCACAATTAAAATGAAAATCGCGGACGATCGACACGCCCGCGATGAATATCTTGAGGAGTTGCAAATTACATCTGCCCTTCATCAGCCGAAGGCCCGTAGATCGACGGTACCGGAATGTCGTTTAGTCGCAGATAGACGCTCAACTGGCCTCGGTGATGGACGATATGGTTCATTACAAAGGTTCGCATGACCGCGACCTTTGGCATGGTGAAATACAC
>JBGTCF010000280.1:0-8845 GCA_041748975.1 Pyrinomonadaceae bacterium | reverse complement strand
TTATTCGTGTATTTAGCGGGCAAAAACTTTCTATCGCGTAATCTGGGTTAAACCAGCTTTTCAACGCAGATCACGGAGAGACGCGGAGAGACGCGGAGATCGCGGAGATAGAACCAGCACCAAATTATCTAATGCCGAATTCGGGATGAACAGACACTTCGGCAGTTCACCTTAGAAATGATTGACTTTTAGGGCACGATGGACTAATTTTGGGTCAAGCCTCCAATGCCGGAGTACGGCATCGCATCTATAGTTTTTTACCCAAGTAAGATCGATGATTAACATCATTTTCAGCCGCGGATCCCGCGTAGTCTTATCGGTGTTCGCGGTATTTGCCGTGATCTGTATTTTTCTGGAGTATTCCGACATTGCGTCTTCTCAGGACCTCCCGCTTCGAGAGGCCGTCCGAAAATCGGAAGTTGTCGATCAACCGGGTCCCATCATTGTAAGGGCAGCAAAGTTTGGAGTTTCCGCGGCTGTCAGGGATCTGCCCGAGGTTGTTAATCCCAAGGATGGCGCCGCCCGTTTAGTCAATCGCAAATATGACGATCCCGCTGCCAGGCAGGAGCCTCGTGTAAAGAACCCGCTAAATGCCAACAGGGTAAAAAAGCGTGTATTTGAGAATAACAAAGAAGGTAAATCACCTTTCTTAGATCAGGGGCTGAGTTTTGTATTCCCATCCGCTATGTCGACACCCGCGATATCCACGGAGGGACTCTCGAGTATGGACAACACTGCCGTTCTTGGAACAACCTTCGCCCCGTCTGACTCGATCGGTGACGTTGGCCCGAACCACTATGTTCAGATGACGAACACGCTCGTTCGGGTCTTTAACAAGGACGGAACTCCCGCGGCCGCCCCGTTTCGGCTAAGCAGCCTCACGAGCGTTGTCGGCGGGCCCTGTGCAAATGTGGACGACGGCGATCCGATCGTAAATTATGATCCGCTCGCCGATCGATGGGTGCTCTCGCAATTCTGTACCGACCCTACTCCGGGACACCAGTTATTCGCCGTTTCTAAGACATCCGATCCGACGGGTGCTTATTACGTCTACGACTTTGTTCACCCGAACAATAAATTTCAGGATTATCCCCACGTCGCCGTCTGGCCTGACGCTTATTATATGTCCGCGAATCAGTTCATCGGTGATACGTATAGCGGGGCCGGGGCATTCGCATTTGATCGGGTAAAGATGCTTCAGGGTGACCCCACGGCTTCCTACATATATTTTGATGAGTTTGCGATCTGTCCGACTTGCGGCGGACAATTGCCGACCGACCTCGATGGAACGATAACTCCGCCCGAGGGCATGGGAAATCTGTTCATGGAGTTTCGCGCGACAGAATTTGGTGATTTCACGGACGGTCTGAGGATCTTTGAGTTTAAGGCAAATTTCGACAATCCGACGGCCTCGACCTTTACCCAGGTGGGAACCGATCTGGCATTGGCCCCATTTGATGGAAATTCGCCGATTTCCCGAAGCTGCGTCGAGCAGCCCGGAACGTCTATCGGGCTTGATTGCGTTGCCGACCGAATGATGCACAGGATCGCCTATCGCAATCTTGGCACGATCGCCTCCCCGGTGAATTCCTGGGTCTTGAACTTTACGGTAAATGTCGGCGGCGCGTCCGGATCGTCGATGGCTACTTATCAGGCGGGCATTCGTTGGGCCGAACTCAGACGGCCGGGATCCTTCGGCGGACTCACCGTGAATCAACAGGGAACACAGGCCACGAATCCGGGCACGCCTGCCGGCGGAACCAATCTGTGGATGGGGAGTATCGCTCAGGACGCAAGCGGTAACATTTTTTTAGGGTACAGCACGTCGGGGTCCGCGACCCCTGACGATTTTCCGAGTATTAAATATGCAGGCCGGCTCAGTACCGATCCCCCAAATACAATGGGGCAGGGCGAGGCAGTAGGACACGCGGGCACCGGTTTTCAATCCGGCGCCGGAAGCCGTTGGGGCGATTATTCATCCGCAAGCGTCGATCCGTCAGACGAATGTACATTTTGGTACACACAGGGATATCGGGCTGCTGCCCATAATTTTTCCCCATTCAACTGGACGACACGGATCATAGGCGGGATCAGGCTCCAAGGCTGCGTTACCCCGGAGCGGGGAGCTGTAAGTGGAGTCGTGTCCACGTGTTCGAGCGGGCTGCCTGTATCCAACGCCCTGGTGTCCTTGCCCGGTGGATTTGTTGCTACGACCAATGGAATCGGCCATTATACGATAATAAACGTTCCGGTTGGAGTGACGTCGGTTTCGGCTACCAAAAGCGGCGGATTCGATCTGGTGACAAATGCGGGAATCTCGGTTACCAGCGGGACGACTACCGGCGTCGATCTATGTTTAAGCGGCATCCCGGTCTTAGCAAAGGAAACAGTAACGTTGATCAGTGAAAGCTGCCTTCCGGCAAACGGAATTATCGATCCGGGCGAGACCGTGACGATCGCTTTGCCGGTGTCTAATGCAGGGGCTGCCAATACAGTTGATAGTGTGGGTACGCTGCAGGCTACGGGTGGAGTCACCAGTCCCGGGGCCGCTCAATCCTATGGCGCAATAATTGCCGGCGGCCCCGCCATCACAAGGGATTTTACATTCACGGCAGATCCCGGCCTACTTTGCGGCACCAATTTAACGGTTACGGTTGATCATCAGGACGGAGATAGGGATCTCGGAAGTGTTGTCTATACCTTACCGACCGGTGCAGCCGGAGAAGCACATGTAACGAGCTATACCGGCCCGGCCGTGTCCGTGCCGGACAATGACCCGGTGGGGGTCAATATTTCGCTTGCCGTGAGTGGTGTAGGCGGTGCCGTGGCGGATATCAATTTCAGGTTTGATGCCGCGGCGGAAGGTGTTTGTGATGCGGCGTTAGGAAATACAAATGCCGCGATGGACCACACTTTTATTGGCGACCTTAACTTCCGATTGACGTCGCCCGAGGGCACGAGCGTTACGATCATGAGTCAGCGAGGCGGGACGCGGGACAATATATGCTCCACGCTTTTGGACGACGATGGAGGCTTTGCTTCGCTTTCGACGGTCACAAGTGCCTCAGGCCAGTTTCTATCGGGTAATTTCGCCCCTGATAACCCACTGTCGGCATTTGACGGCGAGGACCCTAATGGAATCTGGGTATTGAATGTTAGCGATACTGCGAGCATTGACACCGGTTCTATGCGGAGGTTCTCACTTGTCATAACTCCCCGCATATGTACAATGTGTGCGGTTTCGACGCCGACTCCGTCTCCTAGCCCCAGTCCGACCGTTTCGCCATCTCCAACGCCGTCTCCGCCCGTTTTGATCACAGTTTCGGGCCGCGTACTAACGCCGCTCGGCCTGGGACTTAGGAATGCTCAAGTAAGAATGTTTGAAGCGAACGGGGCATCGCGCACCGTGCTGACCAGCACGCTGGGTTATTTCAGCTTCGAGGGTGTCGCAACCGGAACCACTGTTAATATCGTTGTAAGTTCGAGGCAGTATCGATTTCAATCGGCCGATGTTTTGGTGGCCGTAGGCATGCCCGAGGTCGATTTCGTCGGCCTGGAGTAATGATTCGTTTATCCCGTATTACGCATTAGCGTAGTGATCGGCTTTTGTGCCGCAAAGCGGGCCGCAGAAACACGGAGATTTGGCGGTTTTTTGCTTGAGAAAAGTCAGTGCAAGTCTTTATAAATCTGTCACTTACAAAAGTGTTTCTTGAGAGATAATTTGGTGCTGATCTTATCTCCGCGGCCTCAGCGTCTCTCTCCGTGATCTCTGCGTTGAAAAGCTGGTTGAATAGTAGGCGAGGCCCGCTTAACGCGGAGGTCGAGGAATATGACGCGGAGTTCGCCGAGGAAAACGCACCTTGTTCGCCATAAAATACCTCTAATGCGTAATCTGGGTTTATCTATCACTAAAGTCGGAGCCTGAAGTTGCTGCCATTACGATTATGTTTGCCCCCATCGGAGAATTAAGGACGTGAATCCCAAAAAAACGCAATAACAATGGAAAAATGGCATCGAAAAAGTGTATCCTTCTAGGTTAGACGTTTTGGGCGACGGTGTGCTTTTTTTTGGACTATCGGCCCGGTCGGATCCGGCAGCAGATCACTCCGTCGAACACGATATCTAACCACATATTAAACCGGTAAAGTTATCTAAGAATGGCATTTAAGTCTTTATTCAGTCTATTTTCGAGCGATCTTGCGATCGATCTCGGTACTGCGAACACACTAGTCTATGCAAAGGGCCGCGGCATTGTCGTATCAGAGCCGTCGATCGTAGCGATCAACAAGGTTACAAACCAGGTTGAGGCCGTCGGCCGCGATGCTAAGGAGATGCTTGGGCGAACGCCGGGTAACATCGTCGCTATTCGGCCGATGAAGGACGGAGTTATCGCCAATTTTGAAGTGACGGAAAAGATGCTTCAGCACTTTATCCGGAAGGCCCATAACGGCAAGTCTTGGGTTCGGCCTCGCGTCGTGATCGGAATACCGTCTGAGATCACGCAGGTCGAACGCCGCGCCGTCGAGGATTCGGCTTATAGGGCGAAGGCATCAGAGGTTTACCTGGTTGAAGAAGCGATGGCGGCCGCGATCGGTGCCGGCCTGCCCATAACCGAGCCTCACGGCAATATGGTCGTGGATATCGGCGGCGGAACAACCGACATCGCGGTCATCTCACTTTCGGGCATCGTTTACTCGAGAGCGGTTAGGGTTGCCGGAAATGAGATGGATGAGGCCATCACCCAGTACATCAAACGAAAATACAATTTGCTCATCGGCGAGCGTACGTCAGAAGCGATCAAGATCGCCCTCGGAAGTGCCTTTCCTCTCGAAGAACCCCTCTCAATGGACGTTCGCGGACGCAACCTTATCGAAGGTATACCCAAGACGATCACGATGACGGATGAAGAGATCCGCGAAGCCCTTTCCGATTCCGTGGCTACGATCATCAATGCCGTCCGCGTCGCACTCGAACGTACGCCGCCTGAGCTTTCAGCGGATATTGTTGAACGAGGCATCGTGCTTACGGGTGGCGGAGCATTGCTCAAGAATCTCGATAAACGGCTGATGGTGGAGACCGGGCTGCCTGTTGTGATCGCTGATGACCCTCTCTCGTCGGTAGTGCTCGGCACCGGCAAGATGCTTTCTGATTTCGAACTTCTCAAGCGCGTCAAATGGGACAATTCATTAATGACAGGAAACTAGTCTTGAGTCTAGAGTCTTAAGTCTGGAGCAAGATCTGATCCGCCGACTCAAGACTCAAGACTCTGAACTTCAGACTCATGGCCGAGCGTAGTCAAAAAGATGTCTGGCGAATGACCCCTTGGCTGGTGATCGCCCTTCTGCTCGTCAACTTTGTACTGATGGCATTTGATGCCCGGGAGATAAGTTCCGGCCAGCGGGTCATCCGATCGTGGACGCAAACCGCGGCGGACTTTGTACAATCACCCGTCACAACGATCACTTCGTCAGTTTCCAACTATTTCATCTCGATCTCGAGTCTGAGATCGGCTCAGGACGAAAACAGTCTCCTGGCTCAACGAGTTCGGGAATTGGAAGTGCAGCTTCAGCAAAAGCAAGACCTCGCCGCCGAAAACAGTCGGCTCCTTTCCCTTCTCGACCTTAAGGAGAGAGGCCAGTATAAGATCCTTACAGCTCGCATCATCGGCCGGGACCCATCGGTTTGGTTCGATTCGTCGATCGTCAATCGCGGCAGCCTCGACGGTGTCACCTTAAATATGCCGGTTGTAACCCAGGGCGGTGTCGTAGGACGAGTTTCGGCTGTCAGCCCACTGACTTCGCAAGTAGATCTTCTTACGCGAAAAGGCTCGGGTGTAGGAGCGGTGGTTGGACAGATCGGCGAATCAGGGGCCCTCGGGGTGGTGGCAGGCACCGGCGATAAGGAACTTCTCGAAATGAAGTACGTTTCCGGAAGTATTGACGTTCAGGTCGGCCAGGAGATCTTTACGACCGGACAGGACGACATATATCCCGTCGGGCTGAAGGTAGGTGAGATCGTCGAGATAGTGAGCGGGTCGGCTACTACGCCGCATATAATTCGCGTTCGTCCTGCGGCGGGTCTCAATGCTATGCAGGAGGTCGGCATCTTGTTGTACTCACCGCCTGAGCGTTTGGAATACGAGCGGACGCTGCCCAATGCGGTCCGGCCAAAGAATTGATCTCTCTAACTCTATGGAAGGCGTAAGGCTTACAATTGCACTGATCATTGCGGTTGTCCTCCAATGGACCTTACGCAACGTATTCGAGCCGTTTGCCTATATAGACTTTCCTTTGATCGTCGTTGTATTTGCTGCACTCCAGCGAAATTCGATTCGTGCCATAGTTTTCGGTACTTTGTCTGGAATAGCCGTCGACGCATTAAGCGGTGGATTGCTTGGTGCGAATGGTTTCTCAAAGACACTTATAGCGTACCTAGTTTCCGAGATGGCAAGGCGTGTCTACCTGGACAACCTTCTGCTTCGCATACCCGTCATAGCAGGCGCGTGCCTTCTGGATGATCTTGTTTATTACGGACTGCATTGGCTGCTTGGACAGCCGCCCGTTGGCGACCCTCTGGTCACAATGTCGTACTCTCTGATCGGAACAACGATAGTCGGCACTCTGGTTTATTTGATCCTTCAGAATATGTCGGGCCCGAGACCAAAGCAGCGGCGGCGCGAAGTGTTCTCATCGAAAAGGCAAACGCGACGTAGAAATCCTATCCGATTGAATAGGTAAAACTGATAAAATAATCTCATTGTCATTATGAAGATCGGCGATCATGTTCAAAATTTAGGCATGCGGGTCGTCACTATCCAGGTGATCGCCTTCGTTCTGCTCACGCTACTAGGCGTGCGGCTTTATTTTCTGCAGATCGTTAAAGGTGACTATTATAACGACCGTGCCGAGAGCCAACGCGTGCGGTTTATACCGATCCCCGCACCGCGCGGAGCGATCTTCGATCGCAATGGCAAACTCCTGGTCGATTCCCGCCCCACCTACAACGTAGTTTTGTCGAATGAGCCATTGAAGACCATCAACGTAAATGACAGGGTGGATGATTATTCTAAAGGTCTCGGCATTGATCGCCAGTTCGTTATCGAACGCCTTAACCTCATCAAGAAACAGAATGAATTCGAAGCGATGGTCCTGAAAGAAAATGTCGATATGAAAGACATTGCCTGGGTCGAATCGCACTCGCTCGAATTTTCCGAGCTGCGTGTTGAGCTACAGCCTCAGCGGTTCTATCCACTGGGGACGACTCTTGCCCACATGCTCGGTTATGTCGGTGAGATCAGTCCGAAACAGTTGGAGGACCCGGAATACAAAGAGAGAGGCTTTCGACCGGGCGATATTATCGGCAAAGGTGGTGTCGAACAATATTACGACGAATATCTTCGCGGGCGGCCAGGTTATCGAAAAGTGCTTGTAGACAGCCGCGGCCGGGTGCAAAGCGAACTGGAAGTGGTCCGGCCCCAATCGGGACAGGACCTGATCACCACGATCGACCTAGACATGCAGCTTGAAGCGGAGCGACAACTTGATTCGACACCGACTAAACGCGGGACGATTATCGCGATGGATCCGAATAACGGAGAGGTCTATGTGATGGCTTCCGCTCCCTCATTTGACCCAAATATTTTCGTAAGCGGCAGCTCGACTAAGGAAGGCCGCAAGCAGATCGCAGCCTATTGGCAGGATGAAAAGCGGCCGTTATACAACCGGGCGATCCAGGGCAGATATCCTCCGGGCTCGACCTGGAAAATTCCACAATCAGTCGCCGGTCTGCAGCAAGGCGTGATCACGGTGTCAAACTCCCGGCTTACTTGCGGCGGCGGCATACAGATCGGCAATAAGTTCACGCGATGCATGGGCAGCCACGGGTCACCCGATCTGAGCTACTCGATCACCAAATCCTGCGACGGCTATTACTACAGACTGGCCCTCAAGATGGGCATCGACGGGATCGAAAAAATGGTTGAGGACTTCGGTTACGATAAGCGCTCCGGGATCGATCTTCCGAATGAAAAAGTAAGCCAGACCCCGAAAAGCTGGCGGCCCATAATTGAAAAGCGTGAGGGCAAGTGGAGCGACATTCGCACCGTTTATTCGGGTATCGGACAAGACACCGTGTGGGTAACGCCGATCTCGATGCTGCGTGCTGTCGCCAGTGTCAGCGTGGAGGGGCGAATGTATACTCCCCACTTTTTAAAAGAATTCAAAAAAATAAGTGCGATGGGCGAGGAAGGGAAGTTAGGATTCTTCTCCGAGCGGCCCGGGTTTGGGTTCCAGCGTCCGGAACCTAAGCTGATCGAGATGAAGCCCGATCAGAATGATGTGGTGGTGAAAGGAATGTGGGCAGTGGTCAACGGCGGCGGTACCGCGGGACGGATACGAATACCCGGATTTGATATCGCAGGAAAAACAGGTACGGCACAGGTAGCAGAACTGGGCAAAGACGTCGGCGACAAGAAGGACCATGCCTGGTTTGTCAGCTTTGCTCCGGCAGAGAAGCCCGAGATGGCGGTTATCGGCTTGATCGAGAACGTGGGATTTGGCGGCAGCTTTGCCGCTCCGGCCGTCAAAGTAGTTTATGGGGCCTATCTCAAGAAGACCGGCAGATATCAATCAGAGGCCACTGAGGTCGGGGAACGCTAATAAGTGGTTGCGATAATCGAAAAACGCGATCTCAGGGATTTTGACTGGTTGACCACCTGTCTCGCGCTAATGATCGCGGGATTTGGCGTTTGGCAGATCTATAATGCCATACCCACTGAGGGCTACTGGTCGAAGCAGATCCTGGGGATCGGAATAGCCATAATTGCTTTTGCGATAATCGCTTTTAG
>JBGTCF010000279.1:0-5969 GCA_041748975.1 Pyrinomonadaceae bacterium | reverse complement strand
GCCTGAGATCTTAGACGGCACTCTAACATTGAATAACTCGACACCCTCGCCTATCACGACCGGATCGCGGCCCTGAACGAGCGAAACTACCGATTCCGCCCCGAGCGGTGCATAACTCAGCACAAAATCCGCACCGGCCCTATGGATGGCCTCAAGATTGCGTTCATGTGTGATTCTGCTGACAATCCGAATGTCGGGGTTGAGTCGGCGGCAGTATATGGATAGATAGATATTTACGGCATCACTATTTGTCGACAAGATCACGAGCGAGGCATCGCTTAGACCGCCCTTCATCAGGACATCGCGGTCAGCCGCATCGCCTATCGTAACGCGGTCGGCAACCAGCAACAGGCTTTCGCGAAGTTCTTTTGCGCAATCGATTATAAATACAGATACGTCCTTTCGTTTGAGGGCTTTGGCTGCAGCGTAGCCGACCTTGCCCCCTCCGATTATCAATACGGATGCGTCCGCCGGTTCCGGTTTTTCGGGAGTAAGCAGTGTTTCGAGCTTTTCGACCTGTTCACGTGTCCCGATCGCGACCGGCACGCTCAGGTCTTCAAAAACATGGTCAGGATCTGCGGGCAGCAAATGCCCGTGCTCCCATACGCCGACTATGTTCATTCCTGTCAGTTGGCGGATCTCAGAGTCGCGGATCTTCAGCCCCTCGAATCGTGTGTTGTGGATCGTAAATTCGACCACAAACCAATCGTCGAACTTCCGCACTACGCGGGCCCGGTCACCATTTACACTGATACGATTCGCGAGATGTTCGCCGAGGATCTGTTTCAGCGGAAGGACGTGGTTTGCTCCGCTCAGCTCCAGTATGTCGATGGAATCCTCGTTAGAGACAACCGCGGTAACCGGTACATCCGGGGCGATCTCGCGGACCGTAAGAGTGATATTCGTATTGGCCGTGTCGCCGGCATTGGCGAAGACCATACGGGCAGCCTTGACGTTCATCTTTTCATAAGTAGCCACGCTGTCGACTTCACCCTGGATCACTGAAATGCCTTCGTCGTTTAGTTGAGAAGCCTTGGTGGAATCCGCTTCGATCACAAAATATGGTATCCGTGTGTGAAGGAGCCGTTTGATCAGGTTCGGCGCGATCGAATCGTAGCGGCAGATAATAAGATGGCCGGAAGTGGCGGGCGGAACGGCGCGGGGGCATTGCGTGTGGATCTGCGCCTCAAGCCAGGGAGCGTAAAAAAATCGGATGAACGCAAACGGGAGCATGATCAGCAACAAGACGATCCCCGAAAGCAGGACGATGATGGTAAAGATACGGCCTATATCGCTCTCAAACGTAATATCGCCGAATCCGAGGGTACTCATCACGGTCATCGTCCAGTAGAGGCCGGTTACCCATGAGAAATATCGCCCCTCGGCATAGAGCATTATTACGTGAAAAAGCACGGAAAAGATGATGATCACGCCAAGGACAAAAAGTACGTACTTTAGAAGCGCATTGATGTTGCGGCGCATCTGTCCCTGATTAAGGATGTACGATAACTGTGTGCTCAGAAATTTCATTCGAAAGAATTCGATCTTTTTTTATGTCAAAAAGGAAACCACCCGTTTTCGCAGGTGGTTTCTAATTTGTGTCATCTATGGAAACATACGCGTGACAGGGGCTCTAGTCGTCTTCTTCATCGACTGCAAGCAGCGATGCGCTCGTAACTAGGTCGTCTTCGCCCGTGCGAATGAGCATAACACCCTGGGCGCTGCGGCCCGTCTCGCGGATCTTGTCAACGCCGAGCCGGATAAGTTTTGCCTGCTGCGTAATGATCATGATCTCGCTGTCATCTTCGACTGGGAAAGCGGCGACGACCTTGCCGGTTTTCTCTGTCGTTTTCATGTTGATGACACCGATGCCGCCTCGCTTAGTCAAACGATAGCTTCCGACCAAAGTCTGCTTGCCAAAGCCCTTCTCCGAGACGGAAAGGACCTTTTGCGTACCTTCGGGCGATACAGCACAGACTGAAACGACAAAATCGCCTTTGCGAAGATTCACGCCCCGAACGCCGCGAGCGACACGGCCCATCGGCCTGACATCCGACTCATTGAATTTCACCGCCATACCGTCGTGCGTCGCGATAAAGATCTGACATTTACCGTCGGTGCGGATGATGTCAAGCAGTTCGTCGCCCTCGTCAATATTTATCGCGTTGATCCCTGACGCGCGAATATTCTGGTAATCAGCCAAAGCCGATTTCTTGATAACGCCCTGCCTCGTCACCATCGTGAGATAGATCTCCTCGTTAAAATCGCGAACCGGCATTACCGCCACCAGTTTGCGTTCACTGGAAAGCTGGACGAGATTAACCACGGCCTTTCCTCGGGCCGAAGTATCGCCTTCCGGGATCTCGTGGACCTTCATCTTGAAGACCTGGCCGTCATCCGTAAAGATCATCAGGAACGCGTGGGTCGATGCGATAAAAAGGTGTTCGACAAAATCGTCGTTCTTCGCCTTTGCACCTAGACGGCCCTTACCGCCGCGGCCTTGACGCGTGTATGCAGTTACGGGCGTACGCTTGATGTAACCCGCGTTCGTAACTGTGATCGCGACATCTTCGTCGGGTATCAGATCTTCGATGTTGAATTCGGCGTCGGCATCGACAATGACCGTACGACGGGCATCGCCGAACTGCCGTTTGACCTCGACCAGCTCGTCGGTGATCACCTGACGAAGAACGCTTTCGTTTTGAAGAATATTCTCAAGTTCAGCAATATGTTTGATGATTTCAGCGTATTCGTCGAGGATCTTCTGCCGTTCAAGTGCGGAAAGGCGGCGTAACTGCAGATCGAGGATCGCCTGGGCCTGAATGTCCGAGAATTCAAGGCTCGCGATGACCTTGTTGAGCTCTTTAACGAACTGCTCTTTCGATTTTTCGCCCGTAACGCCGCGCCATTTGTCGATCTCTCCGGCGGTTGTGAGATTTGCCGTCAGCCATTGCCTTGCTTCATCGACCGACCGCGAATTACGGATAAGCGGAATGATGTAATCGAGAGCATCGATCGCCTTATTTAGGCCTTCCAAGATGTGCGCCCGCGCCTGGGCTTTTCGCAGGTCAAACTCGGTCCTGCGGCGGACTACCTCTCGGCGAAATTCGACAAATGCCTCAAGCATCTGCTTGAGCGTGAGGACCTTTGGCTGGCCGTCGACGATCGCGATATTGATGATACCGAATGACGACTGCATCGGCGTCAGCTTATAAAGTTTGTTGAGAATCACCTGCGGAATGGCATCGCGTTTTAGTTCGATGACTATCCGCATACCCTCGCGGTTGGATTCGTCACGGATCTCAGAAATACCGTCGAGACGTTTTTCATGAACAAGCTCGGCGATCTTTTCAATTAGGCGAGCCTTGTTGACCTGATACGGCAATTCCGTTACGACAACTGCATCGCGAACACGATCACCGCGGCCGATCTCGTCAATGGCTGCACGTGCACGGACTTGGATAATACCGCGGCCTTCTCGATAAGCTCGGTGGATCTCTTCTCTGCCATAGATAAAGCCGGCGGTCGGAAAATCGGGACCGGGAACGATCTTAATAAGTTCTTCGACCGATAGACCTGGATTTTTGATCAGCTCGATCGTCGCCTCTAGTATCTCTGTTAAGTTATGCGGAGGAATCTTGGTCGCCATGCCGACTGCGATTCCCTCTGAGCCGTTAACCAGCAGCAGCGGAATTCGCGTCGGAAGAACCTTTGGCTCGGAAAGCGATTCATCGTAATTCGGTTGAAAATCGACAGTCTCCTTCTCAATGTCATCGAGGACCTCATTGGTGATCTTCGCAAGCCGTACCTCGGTATATCGCATAGCGGCCGGATTATCGCCGTCGATCGAACCAAAATTCCCCTGACCGTCGACCAGCATGTATCGCATCGAGAAATCCTGCGCCATACGCACCACGGTGTCGTAAACCGCCGTATCGCCGTGAGGGTGATATTTGCCGATGGTGTCACCGACCACACGCGCCGATTTCTTATAGGGTTTATTGAACGTATTGCCAAGCTCGTTCATCGCCCAGAGCACTCGTCGATGTACGGGTTTGAGGCCGTCGCGGACGTCCGGCAGTGCACGTCCGATGATGACGGACATTGCATAATCGAGATACGAACGGCGCATCTCGTCTTCGATATTTATTTGATTTCGTTCTGAAAGAGAATCCATTGTAAAACGTTGTTGAAAAGGTTATAATGTCCAAGTATTCCGGATTAGGCGGATTGACGAACCGCCCGAAAATGCTGGAAAATACTGCAACTTAACTGTTTATATTTTACAGGCTATAAGCCTGAATCGCAACACCGCGACCTCCAGAAATCCCCATTGTTGCTGATGCATCCGTAAATCTATTATGCTTTCCCAAGCTTCAGACCCACTTCGCGCGATCAACCGTGCAAACCCCGCTCCGACAGTCGAAAAAGAGAACCGGAGAATACAACGAATCTCTCTGCCGCTTCCGGTGCGCGTAGAAGTACGGATTGACACTAAAGTGAGTTGGAACGAGATCACACGTCTTAGCGACGTATCAGCTTTCGGCGCGGGATTTTCACTAAAAAGGCCGATCAAGCAAGGCCGGATGGTGCTTATGACCATCCCGATGCCGAGGCAGCTACGTTCTTTTGACTATAGTGAGCCGCAGTACAAGATCTGGGGCGTTGTCAGACGCTGCATGTCCATCGGGCGCAGCACGGCGGAACCCGAGTATTCGATCGGCGTTGCCTTTACCGGCAAAAGTCCGCCAAACGGATATGTGGCCCACCCTTCATTGATCTACGATATCGCACAACGCAATGAAGGAGATGGATTCTGGCACCTGGTGCCCGCCGACCTCCATGCCGACAAGAGCAGCCAGCCGAACGACCATAGAAAGCAAACAAGATTTTTCATCCCTGAGGCTCTGCGACTCGAAAAGGTCGATGAAACAGGCAACATCTTTGAGACCGAATCAACTGTAACCGAAAATATCAGTCTGGGCGGAGCGTCGGTCTTCACAACGATGAGCGCGGAAGCCGGATCATTTGTTCGCGTCATCAGCGACCGTTTTAACGTAACAATTCTCTCCGTGGTCCGCGGATCGCGTCCCGGTGCCGACGGTATCACTCGTCTTCATCTGGAATTTATCGACCGGTATTTCCCGCTTGAGGGGATCGAATAAAAACCGTACTCCCAATCGAAATATATGTCTTCATTGAATACGGTCGTTACCGACCCTCGAACCGAATCCAGGGTTAACGCAGAATTAAAAGCCGTCATCCAGGTCAATGAGGGTGATGGCAAAACATGGAAGGAGGCCGCCGACGTATCAACCCTCTCGCGCAACGGCGCTGGGTTCCGCCTCTCACGCGGCTGCAGCGTTGGACGCCTGATCACGATCGTCATGCCGATGCCGCGGGAATTGCGGGCTTATGATGAAGACAAAGAGCTTTATCCGGTCATGGGCATAGTTCAGTATTGCAACGAGGGAATGGTCGGCAACAAGAAAGTCTTTCATGTCGGGGCAGGATTCGTAGGAAAGAATATTCCGAAAAGTTTCACCGAGGATCCGATGCAGAATTATCGGATCACAGGCATGAGCAAAGAAGGCCTGTGGGAGATCACTGAAACAGGCACTAAGTTCCAAAAGCGGAAAAATCCGAGATATTGGATCTCGCTGCCGGTCACAGTATCGCTTATTCAAAAAGAGAATAAGTCCATTACCCGGGAAGATACGGTCACAAGAAATGTTGGTGCCGGGGGTGTTTCCATCGCCAGTTCACTCAATGCCAGCGTGGGCGACAAGGTCAAATTCGCATGTAAACGCCTTGATTTTTATGCTATCGGTGTTGTGCGCAACACAAAGACAGGTGATAACCCTACGGTACATCTCGAGTTTCTGGAAGACGAATTCCCTATCGACAAAGTGATGCGGATGCAGGCTGTCGCCTGATCGAAGCAAATTCGGCTATTTAAGGTGTTGGCT
>JBGTCF010000278.1:0-3282 GCA_041748975.1 Pyrinomonadaceae bacterium | reverse complement strand
TATAAGTTTGGCGACAGACTTCTAAGGCCCGCCCGTGTACAGGTAGGAAAGGCGATCGCGGAATCGGCGGGAGAATGATCTCAGTAGCCGCCAGTGGAAAGTTCTTTCAGGCATGAGCGGTCAAATGTTATACTGATTTTTGGACATAGTCCCTCGCATTCGCCGCATCAAAGCTTCTGATTTCCGCAACAAGTAATATGGCAGATATAGACGCATACAAAGACAAATTTAGTGAAAGTGGGCAACGCATTCTGGAAACCGCTCTGAGCGAATCCAAAAAGCGAGATCAAAACTATGTTTCGATCGAACACATTTTGCACGCAATATCCTTCGAAGAGGAAGATCTTTTTTCGGCAACGATGCGCGATCTGTCGGTCGATCCGCGGTCGGTCAAGCTCTTGATCGAGAAAAGAATGGAGGATGGCCGGCAGCACAGCGGGAAAGGCTTTAGGATCGCGCCGGAAACAACTGAGTTGTTTAAGCGATCGATGGATCGTGCCCGTTCTCAGGGTCGTCGGGTGATCGACGCCAGCGACATCTTTTATGTTCTTTCTAATGATGAACGCAGTGTTTTAAATGAAGTATTACAAAATCTGGGAGTGCCGTCCGACGAAGTAGCCCAAACGGCCCGTACCCGTATACGGAAGCTAGAAAAGGAAGAAGAACGCACGCGGCAAAAATATGAGCTTCCGTCATTTCTCAGGCATTTTGGAGTTTCGCTGAATAAGCTCGCCCGACAGGACAAGATCCCGCCGACGATCGGACGCGAACGCGAGATACTTCAGATGATCGAGATCCTTTCTCATCGTGAGCGTTCGAATTCACCGATGCTCGTTGGCGAACCGGGCGTAGGAAAGACAGCGGTCGTGGAGGGCCTGGCCCGCCTTGTCGAACTTGAGCCTGAAAAGGTCCCTGTTCGGCTCCGTGATGCACATATTGTGCAGCTTCAGATGGGCGGTCTTGTGGCCGGTACGATGCTGCGCGGCATGTTCGAAGAGCGGATCAAGGGCATCATTGATGAAGTCAAGGAAAAGTCGAATATCATCCTCTTTATCGATGAAGCCCATACCATCATCGGCGCCGGTGCCGCTCTGGGTACTACCAGCGATGCGGCCAATATGTTCAAGTCGGCGCTTGCACGCGGTGAGCTGAGGATCATCGGCGCGACGACCATTACGGAGTACAAGGAATATATCGGTGAGGACGAGGCTCTTGCCCGTCGGTTCCGCCTTGTAAAGGTCGACGAGCCGACGATCGACGAAACCAAAGAGATTCTGTTGGGACTTCGCCCCCGACTCGAAAAGAATTACTCGGTCACGATCTCCGACGAGGCAATAAATACAGCTCTTGAGATGTCGCCGAAATACATTCGCAATTTACACTTGCCGGATAAGGCGATTGGATGGCTCGATACGGCATCGGTCAAGGTCGAGATCAACGAGCCTGCCGAAATGATCGTGCGGCCGGAGCATATTATTGATGTCATTTCGCAGGAATCTCGTATTCCCAAAGACATGATTTATCGGGACACGTCTGATCGTTTCTCGGTAATGGAGTCGTCGTTGGGCCATCGCGTGATCGGCCAGAAGGACGCCGTGAGGGCGGTGGCCGAGCGTTTAAGGCTTAATAAAGGACCACTAAAGGAAAATCATTATGCACCTGACGGTGTGCTGCTCTTTCTGGGCCCCACAGGTGTCGGAAAAACAGAGCTTGCAAAGGCAGTCGCGGAATTTATGTTTGGCGATGAGAGTAAGATGGTCCGCATCGACATGAGCGAATACGGTGATGGCACTATCGGTATCGAAAAGCTGATCGGAATGCCCCGCGGTATTGTTGGATCGGAACGCGGCGGCCTGTTGACCGAACAGCTTCGTGACAACCCATACACGGTATTGCTTCTGGATGAGGTCGAGAAAGCGTCGCCTTATTTGATGAATATTTTCCTTCAAGCATTTGATGAGGGTTGGATCACGGACGGGCGCGGCAAGAAGGTCTATCTTTCAGACGCGATAGTCATCATGACCTCAAATCTTGGCTCGAACAACTTCAAAAAGTACGAACAGCCGCTCGGTTTTGGCCAGAAGTCGCAAGGCGATATGAAACAGATCCGCAGCGATGTGATGAAAGCCGCCGAGGAGCGGTTCACTCCAGAGTTTCGCAATCGGATCGACGAGATCATCATTTTCGCCCCGCTTACCATGGATGAGGTCCGCGATATCGCTAAGATTTACCTTGGTAAGATCCAAAAGAACATGGAGCGTCAGGGGAAGCTCGTCGAGGTGACCGATGCCGCGCTCGACCTGCTGACCGAAAAAGGCTTCAGCCAGGCATACGGCGCTCGTTTCCTAAAACGGCACATTGACCAGAAGGTAAAGCTTCCTATTACTAACGAATGGAAGGCATCGATCAAGTTCATTGTGGATGTCGCCGAAGGTAAGATCACGGTAAAACCAGGTGATGTTTTTAGTCTTAATTAAACTCGCCTAATATTTCTGGCATCAAAGGCTCGATGATAAGATTTCACCGGGCCTTTTTCTTTATGAAATTTAACAGATCTATCGGCAACCGAGTCTTCGCATTTCTTATTCTGCTGCTGAGTTCTTCGGCCTTTGGTTTCTCTCAAGATTCAGGCAGTAATGTTACTCCGGAAGAGCGTGCTTCGGCCATATTGGCCCGTGCGATCCAGCGTCTAGGGGGCGACCGTTATTTACAGATCAAGACTCAGGTAAGCAAAGGAAAATTTACAGTTATGAAGGCCGGGACATTGGTTTCGTTCCAGACATTTCTGGATGTCGTGGTCTTTCGCGATCGCCAGCGCACTGAATTCAAGAGCAGCGGCACGAAGCACATTCAGGTAAATACCGGTGAAACGGGCTGGGTCTATGACGGCGATCAGGAACTGGTGAAGATACAGACGCCTGTTCAGGTGGCAAATTTTAAACAGGCGATCCGGACAAGCCTCGACAGCCTACTCCGCTCATACTGGAAAGGTGACGCCGAACTTACCTATGTGGGTAAACGTGCCGCGGCACTCGGTAAGCGAAATGACGTTGTAAAGCTGACATACAAGGATGGTTTCATCGTTGAATTCGAATTCGCCGCCGCCGACGGTCTTCCGCAAAAGGCTATATTTAAGCGTACCGATGCGAATGGTGAGGAAATCGCTGAAGAGGACCGCTATGCACAATTCATTGAATTTAAAGGCATTCAGTTTCCATTCGTCATTGATCGATTTACCAACGGCGTCCACCTCTCACGCATTAATTACGAATCGGTCGAAGT
>JBGTCF010000277.1:0-8825 GCA_041748975.1 Pyrinomonadaceae bacterium | reverse complement strand
GAATGCTGACCATAACCGAACAGGAGGACGCCTACAATTCCCGTTGGATGACCAACAAGGGCAGCCGGATCGGCGTCGGTGTTCAGATCGGTAATAACGCGGCCGTTAGTTTTGCAAGGATCGGCGGCGGTGACGGCTGCGGAGTCGTGCTGTATAAAATAGCCGCCGACGGCACGCTGGCGGGCCGAAGTGCCCGATGGGGCGAATATAAATTGGGCACCGAGGAGGCCGTTCGCACCAAAGGCGACCGCTTTATCGGCGAATACAGCGTTAGGGGAACCGACATCGAGGGAAACGAATACAAAGGCGCTCTTGCGATCAAGAAAGACGGCGAAGGTTACGATTTTGAGTGGAGAACACCAAATCCTGTGATCGGCTTTGGCATCTGGAAGGGAAGCCACGCCGCGGTCAGCTTCGGCGGCCCGAAATGCAGCTTCGCCGTCTATGACATCCTCTCGAACGGCAACCTCGAAGGAAACTGGGGCGGCCAGCGATCGGTTGAGTTTGGAACCGAGACTGCGAAACAATGATCGGGAAATCTGTCGCGCCTGAGTTGTCGCGGGAGATATCATTGGGCGGCTAGTCGGTATTTATATCGATCTCGTCCGGTTGGAGTAGAACGACTTTTCCTTCCACTTCAACTGCTATCGCATTGCCGGCTTGTTTGTGCCTTAGCAACGCTTCGCGCACGGCCCTCTCATAGGCCTTATTTATCTCTTCACTGTAACGAACAAAAAGATCCTGCTTCTTGTCGCCTAGCTTTTTATCTGAGCCCATAACGTTGAATCGAAGATAACTTCACCATTCCCTTCAGAATATCGAGCAATCTCCTTAGGAGTTTGCTCGGATGCATTAAATATCCGCCACGCGTTAACGACCGGAAGGTACAGGTCGAAGAGGTTCTTTTTTCCACGTTCGAATCGCCTGCGGATCGTCTCTTCGGGAATTGAGTGCCCGCCCAATCTAACTCGCGAATGAACACGCTGGATCGCTAAGTCAACGTCTCGAAGCCAGAGGAAGATCAAGCTCACTCGATATCCCTGAGTCTGCAATTCACGAAGCCAACCCGCATAAAATCGCGATGCCAGCGTAGTTTCGAATGAAAAGTCCTTTCCCTCGATGGCAAGTTCATGCAATCGTCCGAGCATTACGCGACCTGCGTCGAAGGAAGCATCTTCAGGAGCGAAAGCAGAAAGTCCCTCTGCGATCGTATCGGCGTTGACATATTCGAGGATGCCGAGCGTATCTCGGAGCAATGCCGGGGCGAGGGTTGATTTTCCTGCTCCGTTCGGTCCGGCGATGACGATGACGTTCGGCCTCACGATCTCTGAAAGAACAAGTACCAATCACCTTCAATTGGCCTTAGGAAATATATATCAAGTTCCTGCAACCTTTTCTCATCATTAAGCGAATCCACAAAATTGCCGGTCGGCCGCTTGCCGCTGCTGTAAATGTAGCCCTTAGAAGATCCGGATGCTACCCAACCCTGGGTGGACGCAATGAAGAGTAATTTTCCTCGCTCCCGATACTTACTGATTCCCCTCGGAGTTCCTACAACCTTGAATAGCCGACGGTATTCAGCGACCCTGTCATCCGGAAGATTTGCCGGATCGGTCCAGTCTTCATCTACCCGGCTCATTAAGCCATCAGCTTCAGCCATAGCTTTCAATTGTTCAAAGTCTGCCCTATGTTTGTGAAACCGCGAGATCATTATTTCATCCGACTGATGCGGATATTTATCTTCAAACGACGGAAACGTGTAAATGAAATATGCCGCAAATCCGACGACAGCAACCACGAAAACCAAGAAGACTCCCGCGAGTGTTAATAAAATGTTTTTAGTTTTGTTATTCATTCATTATGGCCTCAGTCTATACAACATCCTCGGGAACGGGATCGTTTCCCTCACGTGTTCAATACCGCACATCCAGGCTACGGTGCGTTCGATGCCCATGCCGAAGCCGGCGTGGGGGACGCTGCCGTAGCGGCGAAGGTCGAGGTACCATTCGAAGGTCGCCTGATCGAGGCCGTGGGCCTTTAGCTGCTCGATCAGGTAATCGAGCGACGCGGCGCGTTCGCCGCCGCCGATGATCTCGCCGTAGCCCTCGGGGGCGAGCAGGTCAATGCCGAGTGCGCATTCGGGGCGATCCTTGTCGACCTCGAAATAGAAGCCCTTGATCGCGGTCGGAAAGTGGTGGATAAAGACAGGCAGCCCAAATTGCTTCGAAAGGTAAGTTTCATCCGGAGCTCCGAAATCGCCGCCCCATTCAAATTGCGGAACGCGGACGCTCTCGTCCGCTTCCTCCGCCGTTCGAGCTTCGCCATCATTGCGGACAGGAGTGTCCGCGTTCCGATTCTGCAGCATCTTGACGGCTTCATCGTAATGGATCCGCGGAAATGGCCCGGAGATCGCTTCGAGGACCGTCGTGTCGCGTTCGAGCGTTTTTAATTCTTCTTGGCGGTCGGTCAGCACGCGTTCAACAATGGCGAGGATCAGGCCCTCGCCGAGATCCATCATGTCCTCGTAGGTGGCGTAGGCAACCTCGGGCTCGACCATCCAAAACTCGGTCAGGTGTCGGCGTGTCTTCGATTTCTCGGCACGGAACGTTGGCCCGAAAGCATACGATTTGCCGAATGCCGCCGCAGTCGCTTCGTTATAAAGCTGCCCGGATTGAGTAAGGTACGCCTTATCATCGCCAAAGTAATCGACTTCGAAAAGCGTCGTCGTGCCTTCGCACGCAGCGGGTGTAAAGATTGGCGTGTCGGCGAGCGTGAATCCTTTGTCGTCGAAATAATCACGCACGGCTTTGATGACGGTGTGACGGACCTTCAATACCGCGTGCTGCTTCTTCGAACGGATCCAAAGATGGCGATTGTCCATCAGGAACTCGGTCCCATGTTCCTTCGGCGTGATCGGATAGTCGTGTACGTTCTGTAGGACCTCGAGGCCCGTCACGTCCAACTCGACGCCGAGGCTCGAACGCGTTTCTTCCTTTACCGTACCCGTAACTATTATCGAACTTTCCTGTCCGAGCGAATCGGCCTCGGTATATAGCTCTTCGTTATTTGGCTTGAATACGACACACTGAACGATCCCCGTGCCGTCTCGTAGCTGCAAAAACACGAGCTTGCCGCTCGAGCGTTTGTTGTAGAGCCAGCCCTTGAGAGTGACCTCGCTGCCGATATGGTCCTTTAACTGGTTGATGTAAGTTTGCGTCATAGATTTAGTGAAAACATCAATTCTAAAGGATACCTATCGAACAAACAATCAGTCCATTTTTCCATGTTCGCGTGACGGATTTTCCATCGTATATCTCTCCGATCAAGTATTGCTCGCAGCGTCTCTGATTGATCGAGAGCCTCGATAAATGTTCCAGTTTCATCGCCGAAGGTGACGAACAAGATATGCCGCTGTCATTGGTCAAGATATTGGTTCACACTGTTTTCTCGTCAAGAACCGCGTCGAAGACATCGAAAACCCGCTGATGCAACAGATCCGCTGGCTCGACAAACTCATCGACGAACTCGCAAAAGGCAAAAAGTTGAAAAAGATCCTGCGAAGTGACGATTAAGAAATGTCAGAACCGGGAGACGTAGCGACCGGGCTCTTCGCGGGCGGCAAGTGATATAATCCGATCAAGGTGAATGATATGTCAACGATAGCAGAACTTGAAGAAAAGGCGATGAGCCTAACTAAGATGGAACGCGGAAAACTGATCTCAAAGCTTATCGAGTCCCTTGGTTCACCTTTCGAGGATGACGACGAAGATGCCTGGATCGAAGAGGCCGTGAGGCGGGACAAAGAGATGGACGAAAATCCTGAAAGCGTTTTAACGCACGAGGAGTTCATGGCCGGTCTGGCGGAGTTTCGTCGCTAATGCGTATCGGTTACAACGTCGCCGCTCTAAGCGATGCCCGAAAAATCGCGATCCGCTATAGGAAGGACGCAGGTCCAGAGGTCGCCGATAAATTCACGGTAGAAGTTGATGCCTGTCTCAGTAGAATATTCGCGAGGCCCGAATCGTTTGTCGTTAAGGCCCGTAACATAAGAATGGCGAATCTTCACCGATTTCCGTGCCAGATACTATTTCGACTGATAAATGATGACCAAGTTCGCATATTGGCGGTTCGTCATCACCGGCAACACCCATCGTATGGGATGCGCCGCCGTTAATTATGCCACTCAATGATTTCGTAGTTAGATTCGCGAATGTTAACGGCACCGGTTCGGCGTCGGCTAATGCTTTGTTCACCAAGGCGGTGTTTCGGATGGGCGTGCCGGTGACGCCGAAGAATATTTTTCCGTCGAATATCCAGGGTTTGCCGACGTGGTACGAGGTGCGCGTGTCAGAGAAAGGCTATCTCGGCCGCCGCGAGGGCGTCGATCTGATGATCGCCGTCAATCCGCAGTCGATGAAGAAGGACTACGCGGATGTTCGCGAGGGCGGGTATTTCGTCTACGACAATACAAAACCGCTGCCACCCGGGTATGACCGCACCGATATTACCCACCTCGGTATTCCCATGACGGCGCTTTGCAATGCCGAATACACCGATGCACGGCAGCGGCAGCTTTTTAAGAATATCGTTTATATTGGAGCAATGTCGGCGCTATTCGACATTCCGTTCGATGTACTAGAAGGAATGATCGGTGAGCAGTTCAAAAAGAAAGAGAAGCTAATCCCGCCAAATATCACCGCTCTTCAACTCGGCGTAAGATACGCTCGTGAGAATTTCGAATGCCCGCTCGATATCCGTATCGAGCCACGCGATCTGCTGGGCGACAAGATACTCTATAGCGGCAACTCGGCATGCGCGCTCGGAGCGATCTATGCCGGAGCCACAGTTGCGGCATGGTACCCGATCACGCCGTCGACATCGGTGGTGGATGCATTTGCGAAGTACGCGGCGAAGTATCGTGTCGATCCCGAAACGGGCAAGAATAATTACGCGATCGTACAGGCGGAGGACGAGTTGGCAGCGATCGGCATGGTGATGGGGGCTTCGTGGAACGGCGCCCGGTCGTTCACAGCGACAAGCGGCCCCGGCCTGTCGCTGATGAACGAGTTCCTGGGCCTCGGATATTTCGCCGAGGTGCCGACGGTGCTGATCGACGTCCAGCGGACTGGCCCTTCGACTGGAATGCCAACTCGCACTCAGCAATCCGACATTCTGCTCGCAGCTTACGCGTCGCACGGCGATACAAAGCATCCGCTGTTGTTCCCGGCAAGCCCGAAAGAATGTTTCGAAATGACGGCCGACGCCTTTGATCTGACCGAACGTCTGCAAACACCCGTCATCATAATGACCGATCTCGACCTCGGGATGAACGACCATATCACGGAACCGCTCGTTTGGGATGACGAACGGCGGTACGATCGCGGCAAGGTTTTGACCGCCGACCAACTCGATTTTCTTGGCAATTCGATCTCACGGATGCAGGCGGAGGTTGATGAACATGAGCCTGTTACAAACGGCAACGGAAGCGGTGATCTCGGTGCGACTCTGTCGGAGCTCGATGCCCAGCCGCATGGTGACCAGTCGATGACCCAGCCGCTTGAGCAGTTCAAAGGCAAGTTTGGCCGCTATCTTGACATTGACAGTGACGGCATCCCATATCGCACGATCGCCGGCACGCATCAAACGTCGGGAGCTTTCGTCACGCGTGGCTCGTCACGCGACGAATACGCCGTATATACCGAAGACGGCGATGTTTATCAACGAAACATGGACCGCCTCGCCCGGAAATGGGATACGGCGAAGGAACTTGTTCCGCGGCCGGTCGTTCGGAACGCGGACACTCCTGTCCGCATGAGTGCAAAGCACGAAAAAATTGTCGGCGGAGGAATCGCCGATGCGGACCAGAGTGTACGCGCTCAGTCCGGCGTCATCTACTTTGGAACATCAACATATGCCGCCGAAGAAGCTCTCGAACTCCTGAAAGCCGACGGCGTCCACCTCGACGCGATGCGTGCCCGAGCCTTCCCGTTCGGCAAGGCATTCCGTGAATTTGTCGATTCGCATTCACGTATCTTCGTCATCGAACAAAACCGCGACGCCCAATTCCGCAGCCTAATGATGATCGAATTAGGCACCGATGCGTCGAAATTGATCTCCGTCTTAAACTACGACGGCATGCCGATTACGGCGGATAATATTTACAGGCAGATACATGTTTGTCAGAACCGCGAGCGGTAGCGACTGGGTAGGATCGGACGCGATGGACTTTGAGATAGTCAGCGAAATTACCGACATCGAGACCATCGCTGCCGGTGTCGGTGTTCGAGATAGGAAGAGATTACGACGGCTTTACGGCATGGGCAGATGGCGGAAGCTAAAAGGCGTTGCTTCGGTTCGGTTATTGAATGGTAGAATACGAATAGCAGAGATCCACTGGTACGAAACTCACGGAATTGGAAAGCGGGAATTCAAACTAAAGCTGCCATTTCTTGATTAAATATGAAAAATAGTAAAGCACAGTTCGCACTTTGTCTAAACAACCGCGATTATCCTGCATCTTTGGAGGTCGGTAAGCTGTATCGTGTAATCGAAGACGCCGAGGCCGCTTCGGAAGGCTACCTTCGCGTCGTGGACGAAAGCGGAGAGGACTACGCTTTCGCTATGAATCGATTTCACTTAATTGATTTACCTCCGAATATCGAAAAGGAACTACTGAAAGGCGGTCTCGAACTCGTAGTCTGAAATGAAGAAGGAATATGATTTTTCAAATGGCGTAAGAGGGAAGTTTTCTAATCCCGACGGAGATTTTAACCTTTCGATCTATCTTGAGCCTGAGATCGCTGAGTTCGTAACGAGGCTTTCCGAAGATAAGCAGATCGACCGTACGAAGCTGGTAAATCGGTTACTCAAGAAGGACATGGAGATCATTGAGATCTGATTCTGTCATCGAACAAAACCGCGACGCCCAATTCCGCAGCCTAATGATGATCGAACTCGGGTTTGATCCGGCAAAGCTCATCTCGGTACTCAACTACGACGGGATGCCGATCACGGCGGATAATATCTTTAGGCAGATAAAGGAAAGGTTAGATGGCTGAAGAAAAACCACAGACCATTCAACAGCTAGAGAACAGCAAGAAGAAGCTTAGGCGGAAACTCGTTGCGAGCGCTAGGAACATTATCGCAAATGAAGTCGGGCTTTCTGTCGGGGTGTGGAATATCTCTCGCGTTATGGTTTGGCTAAGAAATGAGGGCGTCGACATCGATTTTCCTGTTTTCGAAGCATACCAAAAAGCAGTGATTGAGACGCCGTCGGGCAAAGAGCGATTGAATTGCAGTCGTGAGGCGTTAAGGCGTTACGACCTCGGATTGAACCAAACTAATCTCGAGTTTCACGACAAAATTATCGACGCCTGTTTTGAGATCATTGCGCGTTACACTAAAAAGGAATAGCAGATATTTTCTATGACCTACGTCAGATCAACATTTCGACATCCGGCATTGCCG
This sequence comes from Pyrinomonadaceae bacterium, assembly GCA_041748975.1. Lineage (GTDB taxonomy): Bacteria > Acidobacteriota > Blastocatellia > Pyrinomonadales > Pyrinomonadaceae > OLB17. The sequence goes on along the minus strand of JBGTCF010000277.1, from coordinate 1,358 downwards.
ACGAACGACCGTGGGCATACGGTTGATTATTTTGAGGGTTCGCTTTCGACGCTGTGCGCGGGGTGCGGGCATGATTCGATCAACGCGACGATCGTTGAGGGATGTTGGGAGATGAACAATAACGATCCGCAATGGCTTAAATGATTAAAAGTTAATAGGAAAATGTTATAAAGGCTGAACATGTCAATCGTTGCAGATATTGAAAAACAAGCAATGGACTTGCCTGAACAGGAACGCGCTAAACTCGCGGATCGACTCATAGCTTCATTGCCGCCAGATTTTACAGATGATGACGAGATCGAAGAAGCTCTTCGGCGAAGCAGAGAAATGGATAGTGATCCTAGCCGCGTTATCTCACACGGGGAGTTTTTCAAATTTTTTGAGGACCGTCTTAAGTGAGACGGATAGTTTATGACGTTGAAGCCCGTGTTGACGTTTTGGAGATTGTTGAGCGCTACGAGAAAGCTGACGGCCCGGAGGTAGCCGACCGCTTCACATCGGAAATAAAAAACCTTTCTCGCATACGCTGCAGAACGGTCGGAGTCATTTGTAGAAGTTCGTTCTGGTATTCGACGAGCGAATCTAAGTCGATTTCCGCGCCACGTTCTCTTTCAGATCATCGACGCAGAGACAATCCGAATCTTAGCGGTAAAGCATGATAAACGTCACCCAGACCTGGGTCTACATCGATAACACTTCTTATGACCTACGTTAGATCAACATTTCGACATCCGGCATTGCCTAAGAATGATCTGGGCTACACGGTCGATTATTACGAGGGTTCGCTTTCGACGCTTTGTGCGGGGTGCGGGCATGATTCGATCAACGCGGCTATCGTGCAGGCTTGTTGGGAGATGAACATCGAGCCGCATAAGGTGGCAAAGCTCTCGGGCATCGGCTGCTCGTCGAAGTCTCCGGCTTATTTCCTGAGCAATTCGCACGGGTTCAATTCAGTACATGGACGGATGCCAAGTGTGGCGACCGGGGCCAACTTAGCGAATCGCGATCTGATCTACTTTGGCGTCTCGGGAGACGGCGATACCGCTTCGATCGGGATGGGGCAGTTTGTCCATGTTGTCCGGCGAAACCTGAAAATGGTTTACCTGTTGATGAACAATGGATGCTACGGGCTTACAAAAGGCCAGGATAGCGCCACCGCCGATGCCGGTTCAAAGAACAAGACCGGACACGAGAATCTTTTCGCCGCAATTGACCTTGCGAGTCTGGCTATTGAACTTGGCGCGACGTTCGTTGCTCAAAGCTTCTCAGGCGACAGAGAACAGCTTACGCCACTTCTAAAGGCGGCGATGCACCACAATGGATTCGCGTTCCTTAACGTCATATCCCCATGTGTGACT
>JBGTCF010000276.1:0-3868 GCA_041748975.1 Pyrinomonadaceae bacterium | reverse complement strand
CCGCACGATTCGCATCCCGCGTCCCCCGCCGCCTGCTGCTGCTTTGATAATGACCGGAAACCCGATCTCGAGTGCCAGCCGTTTCGCTTCTTCGACAGACTCGATCGGCTCAGGGCTACCAGGAAGGATCGGAACACCCGCGGCCTTCATTGTCCGCCGTGCTTCGACCTTATCGCCCATCATTGCAATAACCGCAGGCGTCGGACCGATGAATTTGATATTGCAATCCTCGCAAATTTTGGCAAACGTCGCTGATTCCGCCAAAAATCCGTAACCCGGATGAATAGCGTCGACGTTTGTAATTTCCGCTGCGCTGATGATCGACGGAATATTTAGATAGCTCTGAGCGGAAGGTGCGGGGCCAATACAGATCGCCTCGTCCGCATAGCGAACATGCAAGGCCTCGCGGTCGGCTTCGGAATGGACGGCGACGGTCTTAATGCCCATCTCCTTACACGTCCAAATGATCCGGCAGGCGATCTCACCGCGGTTAGCGATCAATATTTTGCGAATTTCCCGCATTTAATAGTTGGGTCCAAAGTCTAAAGTCCAATGTCCAAGGTATGCGCCGAGAACTCGATCTGGCTAAGGACCTTGGACATTGGACTTTGGACTATTTCCGTATTCCAAATAAAGGCTGGCCGAATTCGACCGGCTGGCCGCTCTCGACGTAGATCTTTACAACCTCGCCCGAAACCTCGGCCTGGATCTCGTTCATGAGTTTCATGGCCTCAACAATGCACACGGTCGATTCAGGAGAAACCTTGCTGCCTTCGCTCACGTAGGCTTCCTTATCGGGTCCCGGCGAACGGTAGAAGGTGCCGACGATCGGCGAAGTTATTTTGAAGAGATCAGCGTCCACATCTGCCGTGGCTTCAGCAGGTGTGATCTCTGTACCGGTTGCAGACTGCGCTGGCGGGGCTGCATGTGATGCGGCGAATGTCGGCGGTGCCTGCATGAACTGCGGATTCATCTTGCTCAGGCGTACCCGTATATTCTCATTCTCAAACTCAAAATCGGTAAAACCGTTTTCGATAACAAGGCCGGCCAGTTCACGAAGCTCGTCCATATTGAGCGACGCTTCCGGCACCTGTTTCTGTTTTTTGGTCACGGCCCCGCTCTTCTTCTCAACCACAATTGCGTCGTCCTTTGCCTTTGCAGATCCGATATTATCGCTCATAGGGCAAGCCTCCTAAGGAACTAACCTTTAGCAGCCAACTCACGCGGATTATCTACGAGTTCGATCACGGCCATTTCAGCGTTATCACCTTGTCGACGGCCAAGCTTAATGATCCTGGTGTATCCGCCGTTACGGTCCTTGTAACGGGCTCCAAGCTCGCCAAAGAGCCGCTGAACAGCCTTAACGCCCGCCGTACGCTCGATCGGATCCTTAGCCTCACCTTTCTTTCCACGAAAACGACTTTGCTCTGCCTTGAAAGTGCTGTTACCGGCGTGAAAGAACCGCGCCGCCTGACGGCGAAGGTGTACTCCACGGAGAACAGAATCATCACCGGAAAGATTCTCCGCCTTTCGAGCAAGCGTGATCGCCTTTTCAATAAAAGGCCTAAGTTCTTTTGCTTTTGGCACGGTCGTGACGATATGTTCCTTTTCCGCATTGATCAGCGACGTCGCGAGATTGCGAAGCAGCGACATTCTATGCTCGGTCGTCCGGCCCAATTTACGATGTGCTTTTAAGTGTCTCATAACAATAGGTTCAAGGTTCAAGGTCGTGAGTTCAAGATTCGCGACTTGGAACCTTCAACTTTGAACCTTGAACGATGTATTAATCCAGATCTCGGCCGCCCGATCCTGGGATCGGATTTCCTTGTTCATCAAAATCCATCCCGAAATCCAGCCCCATGCCGTGAAGCATATCCTTGATCTCGGTTAGTGATTTCTTTCCAAAATTCTTCGTTCCCAGCATGTCCTTCTCGCTGCGTCGGATAAGATCGCGAATTGACCTTATATCTGCATTCTTAAGACAATTATAAGATCTTACTGAGAGTTCTAGCTCATCGACCGACTTATCGAGCAAGTCGTTACGCATCAGCGGCGGCCGAGCAATGTCTTCGTATTTGTATTCTTCCTCTTCTTCTTCGAAATTAACGAAGATCGACATATGGTCCTTGACCAATTTTGCTGCCAATCCGATCGAATCTTCCGGAGCCACCGAACCGTCAGTCCAAACTTCCAATGTCAGACGGTCATATTCCGTATTGGAACCCTGCCGGGTTTTATCAACCGTATAATTTACTTTCTTGATCGGAGTATGGACCGAATCAATGGGAATGTAGCCGACCGAAAGATCTTCGTCGTTGTTAAACTCCGCCGAAACATAGCCGCGGCCCTGTTTTAGCCGCATTTCTATATTCAGTGAACCGCCTGCGCTTATCGTCGCGATGTGGATATCCTGCTCGAGAACCTGTACGTCTCCATCTGTCTCAATGTCGGCGCTGGTTACCAGGCCGGCTCCTTTCTTACTTATCGAAAGGGTCTTGGGGCCGCCTCCGTTGAGCGTGAAAGGTATCTGCTTTAAATTAAGGATCACGTCGGTCGCATCCTCGACTACACCCTTGATCGATGAAAATTCGTGTTCCACGCCCTCGATCTTCACCGCTGTGATCGCTGCACCCTCGATTGAGGAGAGCAGAGCCCGGCGAATCGAATTACCCACCGTCGTGCCAAAGCCGCGCTCGAAAGGAGCAGCGTAAAATTTTCCGTACCTGTCTGTTAATGTTTCCGTTTCAACGTTCAGGCGGCCCGGCATCTGAAAATCTGTCCAATTATTGCTCTGTGTCATATATTTAAAATGTTCCGGGTCCAAGGTTAAAAGTCTCAAGTTCTGCTAGCGGATCTAACGTTGAACTTTGAACCTTAAACCTTGAACTTCCCAAAGTTACTTACTATAGAGCTCGACAATAAGCTGCTCGTTAATATTCGCGTCGACGTCTTCACGTCGCGGTAACCCTGAAACCACTACGCTCAGATCTTTACCATCGGCACTTAGCCACGCCGGGCGTCCGCGACCGACGGCTGTCTGCCACGCACCTTCGACATGGGTGTTCTTATGGCTTGCTTCTTTGACCGCAACAACGTCAGTGGCTTTGACCTGAAACGAAGGGATATTGACCTTTCGCCCATTGACCGTTACATGGCCATGGTTCACGAGCTGCCTGGCCTGTCGCCGCGACGTTGAGAAACCCGCACGATATACAACATTGTCCAAACGTCGCTCGAGCATAAAGAGCAGGTTTTCGCCTGTCACGCCCTTTTGCCTACGTGCTTTCTCAAAATAGTTGCGAAACTGCTTTTCGAGAACGAAGTATATTCGTTTGACCTTTTGCTTTTCGCGGAGCTGTTCACCATATCCCGCAAGCATCTTCCGTCGGGCGGCGCCGTGCTGGCCCGGGGGGTTTGTCCCGCGCTTTTCGATAGCGCAAGAGGGCTTAAAACATCTGTCGCCCTTGAGAAATAATTTACCGCCTTCGCGGCGGCAAAGCCTGCATACCGCATCTCTGTATCTAGCCATAATTGCCTCCGGCGATTTTGGATTTTAGATTTTGGATTTTGGATTAATACTCCAAAGGCCAAAGCCCATCGGCCATCATCGCTCTTATTCGGAAAAGTTTACGAAAGACCGTCGGTCTTCCTTCTTCCTTTGATATCAAACGTCTGGAGATTGGATCCGAAATCCAAAATCTAAAATCTAAAATCAAACGCGTCTGCGTTTTGGCGGTCTGCAGCCATTGTGCGGGATCGGAGTCGTATCGCGGATCGAATTCACGCGAATACCCGCCTGATTGATCGCACGGATCGCCGACTCACGGCCTCCGCCGGGACCCTTAACTCGAACCTCGACCTCTCGCAT
>JBGTCF010000275.1:0-2603 GCA_041748975.1 Pyrinomonadaceae bacterium | reverse complement strand
CAGATTACTACAAGAGTGATCGCACCAGACGAGGTCGATCTCTGGGCTCGGACATCCGCAGCCGGATGGGCGACAGAGCATGAAAGTCTCGCGGATTTTATGTTCAATTTTGGCCGGATCAGCGCTCAATGTGAGGGTTCGTATCCGTATCTTGCCGAACTAGACGGCAACGCGATCTCGACCGGAATGATGTTCGTTCACGGCGAAGTCGCTATGCTAGCCGGAGCCAGTACGATCCCTGAGGGCCGCAATAAAGGAGCCCAAAATGCACTATTTCACGCAAGGATCTCCCATGCCAAGGAACTCGGATGCACACTCGCCGTTATGGCAGCCGCTCCGGGTAGCCAGTCCCAGAAAAATGCCCAGAAGAATGGCTTTAACATCGCTTATACTCGCACAAAATGGCAGTTAATAGGTTAGAATAGGTGCACAATCCGTACCCACAACCTATGAAAAGATGCCCTGAATGCAGACGGGATTATTACGACGACACGCTTTTGTATTGTCTCGACGATGGAAATGCGCTGCTCGAAGGGCCGGCGAGTCCACAACATCTCGTCGCGTAATGTTTTGGGCATTACTCACGTGCTCATGCACTACCAATTGCTTCAAGAGGTAAAGATATGAAACTCATTTCGATCGTAGTGATCTTATTGTTCGCATCATCGGTATTGATTCTGACTCAGATCAAGAATCTCGACCACAAACTAGATGGAGTCAACGCTACCCGGCTGCCAAATGAATCTCATCCACGAATCTTTCGTGTCGCCGAGATGACCACCGAGCAGATAAGAAGCCTGGATAAAGGAAGAACTGTGGTGATATTGCCCGGCGGCATTCTCGAACAGCACGGTCCGTTCCTTCCATCGTTCACCGACGGTTATTGGAACGAGCAGGTCACGAAAGAACTGGCCGAGGCGATCGCGGCGCGACCGGGCTGGAATGCTTTGGTCTTCCCGACCATACCCCTGGGAAACAGCGGTGCTAACGACATCGGCAGTAAATTCTCTTTTCCGGGAACGTATGCTGTTAGGTTTGAAACCTTGCGATCGATATTTATGGACCTGGCCGGCGAACTAGGCGAACAACGGTTCAAGTGGATCTTCGTCGTACACGGCCACGGCGCGCCAAATCATGTCCGAGCTCTAGATCAAGCCGGGGACTATTTTCGAGACGTTTATCGCGGTCGAATGGTTAATCTGACGGGACTTCTGCCCGTCATCTCGCATTGGGACGGAAAGAAATCGGATGAGGAGAGAAAGGAAGATGGCTTGCCGATCCATTCTGGAATGGACGAAACCAGTATGATGCTCGCCGTCCGCCCCGACCTCGTGAGCCCAAATCACAAACAAGCGAAGCCTTTCGCCGGCGAAACGATGGAAGATCTAATAAAGATCTCGCGTTCACAAGACTGGCTTGGTTATTTTGGCTCTCCGCGTCTGGCAAGAGCCGAGCAGTACGCTAACGGCTGGAAATTGGCAAAAGAGGAAGCGATAGGCCTAGCGATCAAAATTCTCGACGGCCTGGACGAGCGAACAATTTCGCGTTTCGGCGACGAAATGAAAAAGAGTCCGCCGGATGTCGCACTCGACAAAGCCTCATTGCGACACGAAAACATTATCAAACAGAAACAATCAAGATGGTTGAGGCAGAGAAGGATCAAATGATTCAGTCGATGAGAACCAGGTAATCAAGGTTTCCCTTATCCGATAACGCTACTTTTCTTACATTATGAAACGATGTCCAGAATGCAGGCGGGATTATTACGACGACACGCTGCTGTATTGTCTTGACGACGGTAATGCGCTGCTCGAAGGCCCAGCTAGCGGCAAGTCAGAACCGCCTGCGTCAGTGGGCGGCCAGATGGGGGCCGAACCGCAGACCGCGATCCTTCATTCGACGGCTGCTCCCGGCGAAGCTCCGACTCGAGCGCAGGTTCACACAACCGACCAAACTGCGATTCTTCCGCGAGGATCGGAGGCGGAGCCGTCGACGCGGAAATGGTTGGCTATCGCGGCGGCCGCGGTTGTGTTGATCATTGGCGGGATCAGTTTTGCGATCTTTAAATTTTGGCCTAAGACCGATAGACCATCTCAGGCGATGAGTATCGAGAGGCTGACCACGAATGGCATGTCTCGTGATGCCGCCATATCGCCGGACGGTAAGTATGTTGTTTATATTCTTGACGAAGGCGGGCAGCAGAGCCTCTGGACGCGACAGGTTGCTACGACGAGCAACGTGCAGATCATTCCACCGGCGGATGTGGAATACTCAGGGCTTGTATTTTCTCCGGACAGTAATTACATCAACTTTGTTACGCGGGAAAGACCGGACGGGCCGCTGGCACTCTTCCAGATGCCCCTGTTAGGAGGCACTCCAAAAAAGCTGATTTCAAATGTTTCGGGCGGGGTCGCTTATGATCCGGAGGGCAAGAATATCGCCTTCGTGCGGCATGAATTTCCGGCAGCGGATGAAAGCTCATTACTGATCGCCAATTCGGACGGTTCGGGCGAACGGATCCTTGCAACGCTCAAACGACCGGAGTTTTTCGCAACGGTCGGCGGGCAGATCCCGGCCTGGTCTCCCGACGGAATGTCTATTGC
>JBGTCF010000274.1:0-5478 GCA_041748975.1 Pyrinomonadaceae bacterium | reverse complement strand
TGGGCGGCCGACGGGCCGATCGAGATCATTAACAATTACCTCGAAGCGGCGGCCGAAAGCATTCTGTTTGGAGGGGCAACGTCTCATCTAGGCCTCATTCCGGGCAACGCGATCGTCCGTGATAATTGGCTAACCAAGCCGCTCGAATGGCGAAACTCCAAATGGGTCGTCAAAAACTTTCTCGAGATAAAAAGCGGGCAAAACATTAAGATCGAGAACAATCTGATGACAAATAACTGGGCAATGGCCCAGGAAGGTACCGGGATTGTTTTTCGTACCGCTGACGACAGCGGCAAACAGTCATTCATTCAGGACATCGAATTCATCAATAACATCGTTAGAGGAGCAGGAAGTGCGATAACCGTCGAAGGGGGCGAAGCTGCCGGAGGAAGAAAGTTGACGATCCGAAATAATGTGTTTGAGGACATAACATCGAAAAAATGGGACGGCCGCGGATTTTTTCTCAAACCATCAACGTGGGACGGACTCGTCGTGGAGAATAATACCGTCATTCACGATGGCAGCATCACCATCGCTTACGGCGAACCGATCAGGGGATTTATCTTTCGCAATAATATTGTTTTCAATAATGAATACGGATTTTTCGGTGACGGCGTGGGTGTTGGAAAAGTGGCCGTTGCGCGATACTTCCCGGGTTCCATTATAACGAACAACATAATTGTGGGTGGAAGTCGTTCGGACCACGGTAATAGCAATTTTTATCCCTCGACCGCGGCGCCGATCGGATTTTCGGGGGCTGAAAAGGGAGATTACCGTCTGAGAAATGAAAGCTCCTTTCTAACAAGAGGTGTTAGTGGAAAACAGATCGGGGCGAGCCTCGACCCAAAGAGCGTGGGTGGAAAAACCCTTTAGTTCCCTTTTTTGATAACCAACGAAAGATTCGGTACCAAGGTTACCCCCGTCAGAGCCCGAAGCACCTTCAGCCCCTTTTTCATCGCCTTTTTTATACCTAGGTATCTTTCCTTATTAAGTCGCGAGAACCACAGGTCTATGCGGTCATTGAGCCCATCTCGAACAGGCTCCATCAAACTTTTGCCTTCCGCTTTCGGCAGCAAGCTGAGGATCTCGTATTCTGTACCTCCTCTTATGCCCCTGCGCAACAACATCTCCCAAGGTTCACTTTTGTTTATTCGCCCTGAGAATGCTTTCGCAAAGCTGAACGCAAGGCGTTGTGGCATGTAATTTAACAGAGGCAGACCAGTCGTGTGGTGCTCTATAGGAAACCAACGGTGAGGCGTCATGTTAAGAAAAAGCCCCCCTCCAGGAGTGAGTTTCGACCACACGAGGGGGATAACTGCTCTTCTTTCCTCCGGCAAGAGATGTTCATAAACAGCGCTCATAATCAGCAGATCGAACTCGCCTATGTTTGCCGGAAGTTCGTTTCCAGAGGGTGATGAAAAGAAAGATACGTTGTCGTAACCGTAATGTTCAAGGCGCATGCGTGCGATCTGCAGGTAGGTCTCATCCAAGTCCACTCCTACGACTTCGGAAAGTGGAAACATCCTAGAAAGAATCATCGACGATGCACCGCTTCCGCAGCCAAAGTCCAGAATTCGTTTATTATCGAGTTCCTGGGGGATAAAATATGCCTTTAAGTCATTTTCGAGATCTGCCATGACGTAATTCGGGTCGACATCCCGACAGATCTCGTCACACAGATAGTCTGCTCCTTTTATCTGAAGGATCAACTCGATCAAGGCGATTGGGTAGTCGGTTTCGCATACTTTTATCGGGATGAAGACATTCTTCTTTGGAGAGACGGTTATCCGCTTCTTGCCGCTGCGTACAGTGGTAATCAGGACGTGTCCTTTCTCAGTTTCGATTGTGCGGGTCTTATTCATGCCCATTCTGAATATCGGGGTCACGTAGATCCGTCAGCATCTTACTTTCGCTCGTAAACTTTGTAAGCAGCGTTTTCATATGACATCCGGTATTCCTCTTTCAGTAATTTCGGGAAGTACTCGTAGAATTCAGGAAAGTGAATTTTTGAATCCTTCCACGAGTTTTCGACCGCGCTGTCATAAATGATGAATCTTGGCCGTTTTCCAGTGTAGAAACCGAAACGTCCGTCGGCGATGTGATTAGAGTCGAACCCGCGGCCAAACGCCAGTTCGGACCCGCCCATCACATGGTCGCTTTCGCGCATGTTCTCCTTTAGGTATGCGATCAAGGGAATATAGAAGTTGGAGAAGGTATTCTGCCGTATTTTGAGAGCCATCCCGCCAAGCGGCACAGCGATCACAGCACACGTAATGGCCACCACGACTAGTCGGGGAACCCGCTTCTTGTTCCAAAACCACCCGAGCACGATTGCCAGTGATATCAAATAAAAGGGTACGATGTGAATGAGATAAGTGGTCTGTTTTTGTCCGTCGATTATGGAGAGGATCACGAAGTAGATCGACGTTAAGATCAGCAAAGCGATATAGTTTTTGTTCCTTCGCAGGTCTTTTATAAGAAGCAAGCCCAGAATTCCAGCAGCGTAGCCAATCAGCATCAGGCTTTTCAGATATATCGGCCCCGAATGCCCGCTAGAGTTATCCCCGAGGCCGAAGGCATGAGGATAGCGATCGGTGAATTCCCGAACGATGTTGCTCATCGGCGAGCTAAATCCGCTCATGCGCCCACCCATCATCGCATTGTCGATAAACTGGTCCTTAAAGGCCTGAGGATCCTGCAAAACCCATAATCCAAACCCAGCCCCGCCGACAAGATATGGTGCGGCGGCCACGAATAGCAGCCGTAGATTCACCCGCCTGAAATCGAAAAAGACAGTTAGGAAAAGTAGTCCAACGAATGGAAGGATCGCGTTCGGGTGGGTCAATCCGTCGATCACAATCAAACAATTGCTTGCGAGAACAGCGAGCATTAGATTACTCTCACGCAGCCATAAATAGACGGCGATCGCCGAGAACCCCAGTGACGCGCTCATCATATCCATTCGAGCGGATGAAGCAGTCTCCAGGACCATGTAGTCGCAGCCAGCGAGGACGAGTGCGAACAGAGCAACTTTCTTGTCGTCTGATAATTTCAGGGCTATCGTATAGATCGCGAGCAAAAGCACCAGCCCCCAGAAGATCGACACCAACCGCATCGTAAATAGCGAAAACCCAAATACCTTGAACGAGGCCGAGACGTTTAGAAGAAACATCGGCATAACCCAGTAGGTACGTTGATCGATACGGGTGAGGGAGGATTTTTCCTTTTCAAGCACCGTCGTCCCGAAATGTCCGTGAGTGACAAGATTATAAGCCGGACTCGCGAACATCCCTTCGTCGATCTGCGGCCGGTGGGTCAGAGAACTCCCGACCGCAACGGCAAGGAATACGGCAACTGTCGAAAATGCCAATATGCGGGAACGTGATTTTAAGGTCGAGTCTGTCATATGGAATTTGCAGTATTTAATCGCAGCCCTGGGCCTGCAAAAGGACGAGTTTTTGCGAAACATCGAAGTAAACCGATTTCTCGGTGATAATACACCCGTTTTGGTATAGTGCCTTCTCAAATTCATCGCTGTTTTCTGTAATCGGAAGGCGGTACGCCGCTCCGAAATCTCTGTCGTTTATTTCATCTAAACCGCCTCGTTGCTCAACCTTAGTAGGCAAGTTATAGGTATTGGCATAGAATCTAAGCGGGACAGCAACCCAATCCTCGAAGGTGTAAACTGTAGGCGGAAAGCGATTTGTTTGTCCGATCTTTTCGACCACTTGGCTCCACTGGATCCTTTTTGGCGTTTGCAGAAAGCTCTGGAACCCTGCCATTACGGACCAGCTTAAGAGAAGGCCGACTAAAATTTTTCGAGAGAAATATTCTGGAAAAGCAAAGACACTTTTCGCCAACAAAATGTGGTAGGGTATGGCCGCCATCATCAAATAGCGCGATTCCCATACCGATTGCGGCAGCAAAACACTTACGACGAAGACAAGAATAACCGGCAAAAAAGCAAAGAGAGCTAAAATTTTCCAGTTTGAATCGTCTCGCCTTTGGCGAATCATCTGCCCAATGAAAAACCCGATTGGTACACTGAAAATCAGTAAGTTGATAAAAGTCGTATTTTGAACCCTCAAGTTACCGTTTAGCGTGGCATAAAACCATACTAAGTCCGACAAAACCGGACGACCGATCCAATTCAAATTACCCGTTGCCCCATCACGTGCGGCGTTTTGCAGGACGATCCATATCCAAAGAGAAAAGCATAACAAGATTCCGCTTGAGCTAACGGCAAACCTATAAAAGAGCCGCCTGTTCCAAATCAACAAATACAGTCCTTGCGTTCCGACCACCAGCCAGCCGAAGTAATGCGTATAAACAAGCAGGAGATTGACAAAAGCAAGCCAAAAAAACATTGAGTTGGCTGCATCCAGCGATGTTTGCAATCTAACAAATAGCCATAATGAAAAGAGAGAAATGCATTGCATTAATTCATACATTCGGAGATCGAGCGCATACTCTAAAAGTAGGCTGTTGACGGCTATCATTAAAAGGGCGGCCGACATTTCAAAAGTCGTCAGCCTTAATTCGCGGCAGAGTAAATAAAACGGAATCAGGGTGAGAATTGAAATCAAAGCGGGGAATAGTTGCAGCCACCAGACCGAATGGCTTCCAAACGCCCAAACCTTAAGTAAAATATAAAATACCGGGGGGTGAACACCATCTCTAATGATGGCATAGCTCATCTCTTGCCATCCTAAGCTAATGGTTGATGCACTAAAAACTTCGTCGAGCCATAGGTCACTCTCCGCCACGCCCCAAAGTCGCAGTCCAATATATAAGCCGACCGGGACAATCAGGAGAATTGAACTATACTCGGGCTTTGAGATCATCATCCATTCTGACGAAAAGTTCACACTTAATCGTTCAACCAATAAACAATCAAAACATCAAGATTTTGATTAATAAATTGAGCAGCAGAGAGTAGTTTTATGTCGCGCGTCAAATACGGCAGTTCGAACGGAACACTTCCCGCCTCCTCAGTGGGCTTTGGAGGCCGTCGATGACGCTTCATTACAGAATATAGTCGAGTGCCATCGGGCGGACCGTACGACCATATCGCTACCTTTCATGACTGACCAGTCCGTTGTAGACTTCTAACACCGCGAGTATATTGCTTATATCTACATTCTTAGGATTTTTCCTATTCCTTTCTTGTATAGCCAAAACTTTAACGGCGGCTAACACTGCGTCTTCGTCGTGCGTCGGGACGAGGTGAACGCCGACCGGCCGCATTCCGTTATCGGTGGCAATAACCGGCGTTTCGAGAAAAAGGGCCTCTCTAACAGAGATCGCGTCACCATCAAAGAGGGTGGTTCGAAGGAGGGCATCGCTGTCGTTTATTAAATGAAGCGTCACTCCGTGTTCGACATCGCCCGCGAGTAAAATATGGTCTTTGTAGGGTTTTGCCTCGATCGCAGTCCTTAGCTCGCCTTCGAGCGAACCGGACCCGACGATTATTAAGCC
>JBGTCF010000273.1:0-11747 GCA_041748975.1 Pyrinomonadaceae bacterium | reverse complement strand
TTCGGCCGGTTATTGTTGTAACGGGCATTGATAACCGCACGGTCGACGACCGTCGATACATTATCGCTTAATGATTCGTTGAGCCTGTAGGAGCCCGTCAACTGGGTGTCAAAGTTTCCGCCGGCCCATTGGCCGCCGGTTCCTGTGTAGACCGGATTATTCCAATCCCAGCTCATCCGGTAGTTCGACGACAACGTGCTCAGGTCGTTCCTAACAAGTCCCCACCTGTTCAACAGGTCGTTGGTCGGGCGATTGGCCACGATCTGGCTGTTTATCAACGTAGCGGACCGCATGAGCTGTTCGACTTCGTTCATACTTGCTTGTCTGTAGTTGTTTGTAAGACCGTTCAGATGTCGATCAAAATCTACCAGATGCTGCGAAATATCTACTGAGCCTGCCTGGTTACGTCGCCACGGTGTGTTCCAGCGATTGTACCTGATCCGAAAATCAGAAGTGCGATTACGGATCCTATTCAAAAGGGTCAGCATCTGGGCATCGGTTACGATGTAGCCGCCAGCGTAAACCGGCCCGGTCGGCGTTCCGACATAATCCCAGTTTGCAGCGACGTTATAATACCCGGCCAAGGTGTTGAGATCGCCTCGTATTTGGCTCCATGTATTTGTTGCCTGGTTCGTGAGGCGATTATTCCTCATAAACCTATCGATCATCGCGCCACGATTGAATACGTCCTGTGCATCGGCCGCAGTTGACCGACGACCATTGAAATTATCTTTGAGGCGATTCGTTGCTGACTCGAAGTTAGCTACCATTGCATCGATCGAATCCTCTTGACGTGCCCCGTCTACGGCCCGATTCATCTGGTTTTTAAAGCGATCGGTGTTATTTTCGAGACGCTGAATCACGGTCTGGACATCGCGGTCCGCCACGCGGTATACCTGCTGACCAGCCATGGGATAGACAGCGTTCCAATCGGCGCGAACGTTGTAGTAACCCGCCAGCGTGTTCAGATCGGCTCGCAGCAGATTCCACGGCTGCCGAGCGTTGCGCTGGAGATTATTGTTCAGCATGAAACGATTGATCGGCACTGCTCGCATCAGGACCTCTTGAACATCCGCGGATGTCGAACGGCGATCGTTGAAATTGTTTTTTAGCCGATTGGTAGCGTTCTCAAACTCCTGGACCATATAATTGATCGAGTCTTCCTGACGTGTACCATCAATATTGCTTCGGTCGAGAGCCGTATCGAGACGGCTTTTGAAAGTATTCGCCCGGCTTTCGATCCGGGTGATCAATGTCTGGACCTGCCGGTCCGAAACTCGGTAAGCGCGTACCTGCGCATTAACTGCTGATGTAAAGATTGTCAATGCGATCGCAAAGACGGTTAACCCTGTAAATTTTCTGATAATAACTCTCATAAATTGATATCCTCCCCTTGGAAACAACGGGTTCAAAACCCGAGGTGATCGTTTAGCTTACGTTCGTGCTGTGGCGATTACTTTCGCCTTGAATCCGTGCCTTGTTTTCGGTGTCGTTAATGATGCCTTCAACATTTGACGAAGCTTTATCAGCTGCTTCCGTGACTGTGTCTACACCGGCGCCCGCTTTTCGAGCGGCAAAATTGTAGACTGCATCTGCTTTTTCCTTAACGGTATGAGCGAAGTCCCCCGTTTTTTCGTTTAGCACCCTAGCTTTATTGAGGGTTGCGTCATAACCCTTCCGTGTTACGTCAGCAATGTCGCCACGTAACTGGCTACCAGGCTTCGGCGCAAATAGAAGGGCAAGGGTCGCACCAATACCGCCTCCGATAAGCAGGTAAGTTATTCCATTTCGAAGACTAGGTGTTGAGCAGCTAGCATGATCTAGTCCACTGTATGTATTTTGTTTCATAATATTATTCCTCTAATTTACTTCTGAATCTCCGCCATTCCTGAATGCCCTTGCCGGAAACCGGAAGGATGGAGCGGCGGTCAATGGGGCGAGATCAAAACTAACTAACACTTATTATGGCAGAGAAGAGGTCCTGAGTTTGTATGCCACCGCACAATAACTTACTCCATTCATTGGATCACGCGAGTTAACTAGGCACACCTCGCCATTACGTCGCCTTGTCGGGCCGCCCGGCCCGTGTAACTGGCACGTGAATGTGGTTTGACCCAGATTACGCGATAGAAAAGTTTTGCCCGCTAAATACGCGAATAAACGCGAAAGAAAGATATTCTTTTGAATTTTTGCCAAAGTGAATCGTCCAGGTTTATATCCTTTCGAATCGAAACCGCATTTTATTTTCTTTTTCGCGTCTTTTTCGCGTAATTCGCGGGCAAATTTCCGAATGCGTAATTTGGGTTGATAGAGAAAAGGAGACGTTTGAAGGATCGGCTTACCGATGGAATGTACAGAATTCATTCGCTTCAGCTCCGGCAGGAAAAGACTTGGGTTCTTTGCTGGGACAGTTGGCCGTAGCCCTCATTCCTGTCAAAGGGCAAATCATTACGGTTACTTGTCTGAGACCCTCGGGGATTTTCTTTCCTGTCGGTTCTGAAGGCGATCGAGTTTCGGGTACATCGAGGCCTTCTTGCCATGTTCCAGAGATCGGGGTCGGACTCGGTTCCGGAATTTCAGGCAGATCGAGCGCTTCCGTGTCTGTGATCGGCAGTAATGACCGATTTGGAACAGTTCCGGCAATAAAATACTCGCTTCGCCTGAATTCTGCCGGGACATCCGTAACAAAAATTTGCGGTGGGTCCGTTTCGATAAGCTCCGGCGGAATCTCAAGCAATGGTGTCGGCGACGGCGGCAGCTCGGCATTGAAAAGATCCAGTTCCCGAACGAGCGACCCGTTACGAATGTCTATCTCGGCTCGGCGAATATTAGCCGGGAGTGCCCAATCGCTGTGCCACTCCGGGTATAGACGGAGAGCTTCTTTCATGAAATCGCCCCAAATAGGCATCGCCGAATCGGAGCCTTTCATCCCGAGGTCGTCGCCATTGTCGAAACCGACATATACGACAACTACCAGTTCGGGAGTGAACCCGGCAAACCATCCGTCGCGAGAGGTTCCGGTCTTACCCGCAAAGGCCGTCTTGCCAGCGACATTTCGGAGCCCCCAACCCTGAACTTGTGCGGCTGTCCCCCGGTTTATAACGTCCTTCATCATGTCGTCCATCACAAAGGCAACATCCGGCCGCATCACATTCTTCTTGTCGGGTTGGACCGCCGTAACCGTGGTGCCATCGCCGGCAGCGATCTTCGTAATTGGCATCGGCAGGGCCCTATCACCTAAATTCGCGAACGCAGTGTACGCCGTAGCGACTTGTAAAGGTGTCGCCTCGGCGGTCCCTAACGCCATCGACGGATAAGCCTTTTCAACCTTGGGCATCCCGGCTTTAGCGGCAAAGGTCATTACCTTGCCGATGTTGAGTTGCATCGCGATATCCACGGTTATGACATTCTTGCTTTTGACCAGGGCGTCCCGGAGCGTCATTTCCTGATTTGAAAAGTAATCGCCGAAATTCCCCGGCGTGTACGAGTCCTGATTGAACGTAAATGTCTTTTTTTCGTCTTTGAGGATCGTTGCGGCAGTGAACTGCCGGGAACTCGAGTCATAGGCAGAATTTATCGCGGCAGCATAGACGAATGGCTTGAATACAGATCCCGGCTGACGCATTGCGCTGGTCGCCCGGTTAAACTGGTTGGCAAGATAATCACGGCCGCCTACCATAGCCACGATCTCGCCGGTTTTTGGCCGCATCGCGACTAACGAGGCATTCAGAGTTCCCTTTCCGCGTTTTGGAAAGTATTTGTCCAAAGCCGCCAGTCTCTTATTAACTATCTCGTAAGCGATCCGCTGGAGGTCGGGGTCTATCGATGTATAAACACGAAGATGCTGAAGGGCCTCGGGATCCGCCACCTTTCTCTGAAGCTCCTCTATGGCGTATTGAGAAAAATAGGGCATTCCCTGAAGGTCTCTGGTGTTCGATATCTGCCTCAGATGAATGTCCACAATACGGTTATGGGCGAGTTGCTCATGCGTGATATCGCCCGTTTCCGCCATGGATTCGAGCACCTGATTGCGCCTTTCTTTGACTCGCTCAGCGTTCTTGTAAGGGTTATACCGGTTTGGACTTCGGATAATTCCGGCAATAAAGGCTGCTTCGGGAAGGGTCAATTGCGTCACGTCCTTGCCGAAATACGCATTCGACGCTTCGCCCACGCCATATATCGCGACACCTGACTGCTGACCGAGGTAAATCTGATTTGCATAGAGAGTGAATATATCCTGCTTCGACAGTCGCGTTTCCAGGATAAGTGACATGTACGCCTCGGTTGCTTTGCGTTCGTATGTCTGATCGCGGGTCAAAAGGAGATTCTTTACAAGCTGCTGCGTGATCGACGATCCTCCCTGATTGGCGATCGGCGAATTATCATCGCCCTCATAACGCCGCCAAAGTGCCCGAGCTATTCCTCGGACATTTACTCCGTAATGCTCAAAAAATGCCCGGTCCTCGGTTACTGTGATCGCGGTGATCAGATGAGGCGGGAGGTCGTTGAACGTAACCGTTTTACGGCGTCCGTCACCTTCGGCCGCGATCGAACTGAGGATCTTCGGCTCGATCCTCGCCGCGTTGACCTGCTCTCCCGAATCACGGTCTCCGATCGCTTCAACAGACTTCAAATCTTTAGCGAATTTGACAGTAAGCGAGGGAAAAACTTTTTGACGGTCGATAATGCCCGTGACACCGGGCTCGATCGCGACGACATTACCCTCGACGAAATAACGGCTGCGTGACGGATCTGCACGACTGTCTTTCTCTATATATCCAGCTGATCTAAGATATTCGACAAGACCCGGCACAGAGATTGACTCGCCTACACGCAGGATCTTTGGGGCCGAATAGATACCTGCAGAGGCCGTATAAACCTCGCCGCTCAATAATTTTTGGTCGATCCGACCGGAAAATTCGAACCAGAAATAAGACAGCGTGAGAAATGCACTCAAAAACAAAAACAAGGCGGCGCTAGCCGTCCATCGATTGAAAATTAATGAAATGAAACGCCGGAACGCCGAACGCGGCGGAGCTTGATACGATGACGCACGTTTCGTCTTCACCCATCCACGAGGCGGCATTTTGGACTTGACGGTTCTTGTCTTTGGATCAGTCGGCATCTGGAGGTTGGAAATGCGGAGTCGAAATGAGATTATCAACTTCGGCGAGCGACCTCTCTATTCTATCGATTTTTACGACATTATGTCGAACCATTTTTGGGATTCCGGCGCCGCTCTGATGCTATGAAAATACTGGTTACCGGCGGCAGCGGCTATCTTGGCACTCATGTAAAGAAATATTTGAGTGCCGATGATCTCTCGCGTCGAGCCGGTTTCGACATTTTAGATGAATACGATGTAAGAATGGTTCGCGACTACGATGTCGTGGTTCATTTGGCTGCTCATCTCGATAAATCGCCCGATGCCGCCGATCTTGTTTTCAAAACAAATGTTGAAGGTACGCTCAATGTGCTAGAAGAAGTACGCGAAGGTGCGGCATTCATTTTTGCATCGACAAAGGACGTATACGGCCCATTTGCCGACAATTTCCGCGAAGTTCCCGAATCGTGCCCGACGCTTTATGCCGGTCAATCGGCCCTTGAATGGTCAAAGATGATCGCCGAACGTTACGTCGAGTACTACGCCAGCGCCGGCAACTTCCGTTCGTGCATTTTTAGGATGTCCACCGTCTATGCTCCGGCTAGTGAAGGAAATGTGCCAAACTTCGTCGGCCATTATGCGGATGCGATCAATAAAGGAGAACCTCTCGCACTACCAGCCAAAGGTACTCCGCGACGCGACCTTCTCCACGTCGACGATTTTTCGCAAGTTTGCCTCGCATTCGCAGAATCCATAATACGACGCGGGTTATATAACGTGGGCGGAGGTTCTGCAAACGCTTTAAGCTTGAAAGATCTTGTCGAGATGATGGAAGAAGTTTCAGGTTTACAGGCTGTGATCGATGGAACTTCGAACCTCGATACCCCGCGACCACTCGATTACATCACCGACCTCAAACTTGTGTCTCAGGAACTCGCTTGGTCACCGAAGGTCAGCCTGAGAGAGGGACTGAAGACCCTTTTCTAACGGTCGATTAATGAAGATACTCATCCGGGGAACAAATTGGATCGGCGATTCTATAATGTCCATACCTGCGATGCGGGAGGTCCGCCGGATTTTTCCGGACAGCAACATCACGCTTCACACGAGATCATGGTCCGAAGGGCTTTTTAGCAATGCTTCATTCATCGACGAAATTATTTCGTTTAAGAAGAACCGCTGGACTGGTGTCGACATTTATGACAATGTGAGCTTTTTGCGGGACGAGGGATTTGAGCTGGCGATCCTCTTCCCAAATTCATTCGAATCCGCGCTCACGATTTTGTTGTCCCGCATCCCGGTTCGTGTCGGTTATAACAAGGATGCTAGGGGGTTGCTGTTAACCCACCCGATAGCCGTTCCCGAATGGAAGAATCGTCGTCACGAGGTCTTTTATTATTTGAACCTTATTGCCGACGTAGAACGGCGTCTGCTCGGCCGTGATACTGTTTCAGCGGCTGTTCCGGATATATCTCTGGAGGTTATGGAGGAGCGAAAGACGGAAGCATTCCGTTTACTCTCGAAAGCGGGCGTCGATCCTACTCGAAAGACGGTATTGCTTGGCGTGGGATCAACAAATTCCAATGCTAAGCGCTGGCCGGCGGACCGCTATGCGAGGCTGTCAGACAGACTACAGATCGAAATAGGAACCAACGTTGTTCTTGTCGGATCCACGGGAGATTTAGAGGTAGCGAACCTCGTTATCGAGTTATCAAAAGCAAAACCTTTGAGTCTCGTAGGCATTACGGATGTGGCCGAGGCGGCTGCGATTATAAGCATTTCTGATCTGCTGATCTCCAATGATATGGGACTCGCTCACATTGCTCCGGCCGTAGGCACGCGATCGATCACGATTTTCGGGCCCACGAATTTGGCGACAACGAGCCCGTTCTCGCCGTTGGCCACGATAATCAGGCACGATGTCCCGTGCTCACCATGCATGCTTCGAGAATGTCCCATTGACCATCGATGCATGACCGGCATATCGCCGGATGCCGTTTTCGCGGCGGCTGCACACACCATGACGGATCCAGCGCAGGAAATTTATGAAGCGACCAGCAGTGTTTCTTGATAGGGACGGGACCTTGATCGAGGAGGTAAATTACCTTTCTCGCATTGAGGATCTCAAACTCTTCCCTTATACCGCCAACGCGATCCTATTGCTTAAGGATCGCGGCTTCCTTGTCATCGTGGTTACAAACCAGTCGGGCATCGGGCGTGGCGAATACGACGAAAATGCGATGCACTCTATCCACGATCAGATCCAGGTTGAACTCTCAGGCGCGATCGACGGATTCTATTTTTGTCCGCATCTACCTGATGCCGGCTGCAAATGCAGAAAGCCGGGCACAGGTATGATCGATACGGCGTGTCAAGATTTTGGCGTTGAGATCAGCAAATCGTGGATGGTCGGTGATAAAGAGATCGATGTCGGCGCAGGCAAAAACGCTAATGTGTCCACGATTCTTGTCAGAACCGGCTACGGCGATGAACATGCGAACAGGCTTAGTGTCCGCCCCGACTACATCGAGGCCGATCTGCACGCCGCCGTGAATCGTATCATCAGCCAATGATCCATGTCACTAGCTGATCCCTCCGCACCGCATTCATGTTCGCCCGAAATCATCATCCAAACGCTCAATATCGTCTTCACCGAAATAATCGCCCGTTTGGATCTCGATGAAAACAAGTAATTCTTTAGGAGATGGGTTTTCAACACGATGAGCGTCTCGCACGCCAATTTCAATGGTCTCTCCCGTTTTAACTAGTATCTCAACATCGTTTAATGTTACTTTAGCTGTACCGCGTACGACGTACCAATGCTCGGCGCGGCGGAAATGGCGCTGATAGCTCAATCGTTTTTCAGGCAAAACCTCGATCCTCTTTACCTTAAAGGATTCGCTTTCATCGAGTATGGTAAAACTGCCCCAAGGGCGTTGTTCATACAGCGGCGAATCGATCTGATCTTCGATAGTTTCCATTGTTTAATGTCAGCATGGTCAGTTTAAACGAAAAAGCAGACTCTACCAATTCACCGCAGATCCATCGCATACAGACCCTGATCATTGGCCGCTTGATGGTCATTTTCCTGCTGCTTGTCGCCACTTGGATCTGGTACAGCGGAGCGATCAAATTGTCATTTGAGAGCTTTCCGCAAGGCCTCTTTTTGGTCTTCCTGATCTCGGTCGGGCTGACGATCGTTTATTTTTTCCTCGTACGGCTGAATAAGAACCTGTCTCTGCAGGTTAAGGTGCAGTTTCTTTTCGATGCAGCCCTCATCACCTGGTTGATATGGCGGACAGGTGACCTGTCATCGCCTTACATAACGCTGTATATCGTTCTGATCAGCGTTGCCAGCCTCTTTCTCAAGCCGGTTACTACACTTTTTACCGCCGCGGCGTGCGCGTTATTGTTCATCGGACTAGCTGTTCTGTCAGTTTCTGGAACGATAGAATCCTCCGGTCTCGCCCCGGACGTGGGTAAGGCTATTCAGATCGTCAGTTTTCACGTGGTTGCGTTGCTGGTGGTCGGTATATTGGCTTCGAGATTGTCCGAAGGCAGATCATCAGGGCTGGAACTTCAGGAAACCGCGAAATCGCTCGCCAGTTTGCGTTTGCTTCACGAACGCATTGTCGAATCGATTCGATCGGGATTGATAACCACGGATCTGGACGGCGTCATTTATTCTTTTAACGCCGCAGCGGCCGAGATCACCGGATTTCGACCGGATGAAATGAAGGAGAAATCCATCTTCGATCTCTTCGGCGATATCCGTGAGCCGATCGACCTTTCACTAGCTGCCGCCGCCAGCGGGGAGCAGCTTCCTCGTTTCGAGGCAGATCTGTCAACCCCGGACGGTTTCGCGATACGAATCGGTTTTAGTGTGTCCCACTTATTGTCCGAGTCGAATAAGGCAACCGGTTTGATCATCACCTTCCAAGACCTGACCGAGATACGGTCAATGGAAGAAAGCGTCCGGCGAAAGGACCGGCTGGCTGCCGTCGGTCGAGTCGCCGCCGGCCTCGCCCATGAGATCCGCAATCCGCTCGGCGCGATGCGGGGAGCTATTCAAATGCTGGAATCGAAGATGCCGGCCGAATCGCTGCACGCAGGGCTGATGGATATAATCCTGAAAGAATCAGATCGACTCAATAACATAATCACTAACTTTCTGGGCTATGCGCGTCCGGCGGCGGGAGACTTTGTCGAGACCGATGTTGGTGAGGCGATCCGAAACACCATTATTCTATTGAGTCACAGCCCCGACGTCAAAGAATCTCACATATTAACAACAGATCTGGGCGATCTACCGGCCATAATAACGGCCGATCCGACCCAGCTCAAACAAATATTCTGGAACCTCGCCCGTAATGCTCTGCAGGCGATGCCGGATGGCGGAACTCTGAATGTCGGAGTGGAGATGATACCGACAAACCGGATCCGCATCAGATTCGAAGATACAGGACTCGGTATGTCGCCGGAACGAGTAGAACAGCTTTTTGAGCCTTTCTCAAATTCGACTACAGGCGGGACTGGCCTCGGTCTTTCGATCGTGTATCAGATAGTAAAGGACCACAACGGCGCGATCAACGTTCGCTCTATGGAGGGAGCGGGAACGGTCATCACCGTCGAATTGCCAAGAGACAATCGGCGTATTTCGTCGGAATCGACAAAGAATCTTGCGACCATGGCTGAACACTCAAAACTCACGGATTTCCTCAAAGTGAGGGCATAAATGCCGCTGTCGATTCTTCTTGAACTTTTTAGACGATCTCTGTGACAATTAGAAGGGACAAAGTTCTGTTCCGATCCTCCAATACAAACCCTTAATCAAATGGCAAATGTAATTATTGTTGATGACGAACAAAGCTATCGCCAGCTTTTGACCCTCGTTTTTGAAGACGAAGGATATACGATCCGTACTGCAATGAACGGCAGGCAGGCCCTCGCACTTCTGGAGGAAGAACCCGCCGACATCATCGTTTCTGATGTCAAAATGCCCGACATGGACGGGATCGAGATGTTAAGAGCCGTGCGAGAATCACTGCCCGACGTCGGGGTGATACTGATGACCGCATTCGCCTCGGTCGAAACCGCACGAGAGGCCTTCAAACTTGGGGCCGACGATTTCATTCAGAAACCCTTCGATGTCGAGGAGCTGAAGTTGATCATCAGGAAGACGCTGGAAAAACAGGCACTTATCGACGAGAACCGTGCCTTTAAGAGGGCCCAGCGTGAGCGCGGTAGCGTAAAGAATATTGTCGGCACGTCTGCCAAAATGCAGGCTATTTTTCAAATGATCGAAACTGTTGCTCAGGTGCAGTCCACCGTACTCGTGACAGGCGAGAGCGGCACAGGCAAAGAGCTGGTGGCACGAGCGATCCACGATCTGGGCCGTCGTGCCGAAAAACCTTTCATCTCGATAAATTGCGGAGCTTTCACCGAAACGCTTCTCGAATCCGAATTATTCGGATACGTGAAAGGGTCGTTCACCGGTGCTAACACCAACCGTAAAGGGCTTTTCGAGGCAGCAGACGGGGGAACCATCTTCCTCGATGAGATCGGCGAGACATCGCCTGCCATGCAGGTGAAGCTCCTCAGGGTGCTCCAGGAACGCCGCGTACGGGCGGTGGGGGCTCACGATGAAGTTGCGATCGACGCTCGCGTCATTGCTGCGACCAACCGGGACCTCAAGAAAATGTGCGAGGACGGCACGTTCCGCGAAGACCTGTTTTACAGGATATCGGTGATCCCGATCCACCTACCCCCGCTTCGTGAACGGGCTGACGATATTCCTGACCTGATAGACCACTTTGTAAAGAAATTCTGTGATCAGGCCGGCAAGGACCTTTCAATGTCGCCGAAAACGATACAGATCCTGGAAAAATACGCTTGGCACGGCAACGTACGCGAGCTGGAGCATACGATCGAAAGGGCCGTTGCACTCGAGCCTTCAAGCGAAATACAGCCAGAACGTCTCCCTGAGCATATTTCAAATTATAATCCGCAAAGGATACTCGCCGAATTCGACCTTCCCGAAGCAGGAATAAATCTAGCCAGTCACCTCGACAATCTGGAAAAGACCTACGTAGTAGAGGCCCTGCGAAGCACAGGCGGCAATCAGACCCGAGCAGCCGAGCTTCTCCACATGCCCGTCCGCTCCCTCCGCCATCTACTCGACAAACACAGCATCCGCAGCCTCTCAGCCCAAATGAGGGGTGGGGAGTCTTGAGTCTTGAGTCGCGATTATAAAAAATATAAATCACCGTTCAGGAGCGGGCTTGCCCGCTCGGGGGGCGATTGAGCGGGCAAGCCCGCCGCTTAACTCGGGGTTGATCTACATTAATTCTGACATTATTTGTCAATTCCGGCTTACCAAAAACTGTTATTTCGATCGCCACATCGCCCTTGACGAGTACGACATGTCCATAACCGATCCTGCAACCCTTTTTAACTCAAGACTTAAGACTTCAGACTCCAGACTTTCACCCGTGGCATACGACTTGTAATAGAACTAGTGGCCTGGGAAAGGTACAAGATTTTCAAACTTTAGGAGATTGTGAAATAGAAATGAAAAATCAGAAAGGTTTCTCGCTTATCGAACTTTTAATCGTCGTCGTGATCATCGGCATTATCGCCGCGA